>CAMLIK010000016.1 GCA_946480175.1 uncultured Gilliamella sp. | reverse complement strand
GCCTTGTCAAGTAATATTCTAATTTAATTCAATTTTTTCGCTATATCGGCAGTTCTCTAACCGATAAATTCACTTAAAAAGTGTTTAAAATTATATAGTTTGAACACCCTCCTTCGCAACTGATTTTAATTGCGCAATTGTTAACTTTTGTAAAGAAAAGCGCCAAACTAATCATTAAAGTAAATAATTAAAAATAATATTAACTAGGAAATAGTTCTATTTTTAAACCTTAAAATACCAATTTCAATGGTACATTTTAAAAACTCGATGTACGTTTTGAGTAGTGAAAACAATCGTACTTTTTAGATGACTGTCACTATAATTTTATTATTGATAATACTAAAAGCGGTTAATAAAAATCGATCTTATTAGTTACCTAACAACTCGCTTTATTAAGAAATTAGTCCTGATTTCAACGTTCCTTTTTTAGCTGGTTATAAAAAAAAAATATAACTATATATAAATATATTATTTAACAGTCAAATGCAGATTTTATATTATAATCTCCAACCTCATAATTTTAATATATAAAAACAATGCATAAACTAGCCAATCGACTCGATCACTTTTCCGATTCGGTTATCCGCCGGATGACTCGGATCGCTAATCAATATCAAGCTATCAATTTGTCACAAGGATTTCCTGATTTTGATCCACCTAAACCGTTAATCGATGCGTTAAAACAAGTTGCTGATTATGGTCCGCATCAGTATGAAATCACTTGGGGTTCGGCTGAGTTTCGCCGTTTGTTGGCTAAAAAGCAACAAAAGTTAATGCAAATTGATATCAATCCCGATGAGAATGTGTTGGTAACATGTGGTAGTACCGAGGCGATGATGTGCGCGGTGATGACAGTTTGTAATCCTAAAGATAAGGTTATCATTTTTTCACCGTTTTATGAAAATTACGGCGCGGATGCTATTTTGTCTGATGCAACACCAATTTATGTGCCACTCATTCCACCTACCTTTGAATTTGATAAGCAACAACTTCGTGAAGCGTTTGAGCAAGGGGCAAAAGCGCTGATTTTATGCAATCCTAGCAATCCTTGCGGCAAGGTGTTTACAAAGACTGAGCTTGAATATATTAGCCAATTAGCGATTGAATTTGATGCCTATATTATTACCGATGAAGTTTACGAGCATATGGTTTATGCCCCACATCAACATCTTTACTTAGCCAGCTTTGCCAATATGCAAGAGCGGACTATTTGTTGTAGCTCGTTGTCGAAAACCTATTCGATCACTGGTTGGCGACTCGGTTATATTATTGCCGATAAGCGGATTATTGATGGTTGTAAGATGATCCACGACTTTCTAACTGTTGGCGCAGCTGCGCCTCTACAAAAAGCAGCTTGCGTTGGGTTAGCATTAGGAGATGATTATTACCAACAATTAACCGAAACCTATACCGCTAAGCGCCATCTATTTTTAAAAGGATTAGATGACTTGGGGCTTACTTATTACGAACCACAGGGTGCTTATTACGTTTTAGTGGATATTTCGGGGTTAAATCCATTTAAGACTGATTTTGAATTTTGCGAATGGTTAATTAAAGAAGTCGGCGTAGCGGCAGTGCCGGGTTCGGCCTTTTTTAAACATCTTGAATATCGCTATATTCGCTTCCATTTCGCTAAACAAGAACCAACGCTGATTGCAGCTTTAGAAAGACTATCCAAACTTAAGGAAAAATTATCATGTTTAAAAAATTAATTGTGGCAACTTTAGCCATTTTAACTTCACTGTTGGTATTAACTGGCTGTGATAGTGCTAAAAAAGAGAATCAAATTACTGTTGGCGTTGCCGCTGGCCCTTATGGCGACATGTTTAAACAAGCTATCGCTCCGGGTTTAGAGAAGAAAGGTTACCACATTGAGATTCGGGAATTTAGTGATTATGTTCAACCAAATTTAGCACTAGCCAACAAAGATATCGATATTAATTTGTTTCAACATTTAACTTATCTTAATAACTTCAAACAAGCTCGCAATTTAGACATTATCGCAGTTGGTTTTGTTCCAACTGCTGGCGCGGGTATTTATTCAAACAAAATTACCGACTTTTCGCAATTAAAACAGGGTGATCAAGTGACGATCTCTAGCGATGTAACTAACGAAGCTCGCGCTTTACGTATTTTAGAAGCAGCAAAATTAATTAAACTTGATCCAAATGTAGATAAAAATAACTTAACACCTAAAGACATTATTGAAAATCCCTATGGTTTAGAGATAGTGCCAATCGAAGCACCACAAACACCGCGCTCTTTAGACAATGTTGCGTTATCAGTCGTTAACGGTAATTATGCCATCGGTGCTGGTTTAGATCTTTCTAAAGCGCTTTATCATGAAGTGTTAGATAAAGATCATAAAAATGTGATTTCAATTCGTGCTGAATCAAAAGATACACTAGGTAAAGACATTATTGAAGTACTTAAATCACCTGAATTCGCTCAAGTGATTAATGATAAAAATGGTATTTTTTATACCTTCCAAAAACCCGATTATCAATTATTTTAATTATGCAAACTAATCCGTTAATTCAAGTAAAAGATGTTTCAGTAAGGTTTGCAGCCAAAGGGCAAGTTGTCGAAGCCGTTAAAAAGGTCTCGTTTGATGTTAATCAAGGTGAGATCTTCGGTATCATTGGTTCCAGCGGTGCAGGTAAAAGTACGTTAGTAAGAACGCTTAATCGACTGGCTGAACCTTCATGCGGGCAAATTATTATCAATGGCGTTGACATTCAAACCTTACACGGCCGCGAATTACAGGCTTTTCGTTTTCATGTAGGGATGATTTTTCAAAACTTCAATTTGGCGTCCTCGAAAACCGTCTATGACAATATTGCCTTTGTGCTTAAAGCCGCAGGTAATAAAGGCGATGCGGTTAAAAACAGAGTTAACGAATTACTTACTTTAGTCGGGTTAAGTGATAAAGCTAGTGCCTACCCTGCTGAACTCAGTGGAGGGCAAAAGCAAAGGGTCGGCATTGCCAGAGCGCTGGCTAATGATGCAAAAATACTGTTATGTGACGAAGCAACCAGCGCATTAGATCCAACCACAACTAGCGCAATCCTAGATTTACTAAAACAGCTTAACCAAGAATTTGGATTAACCATTGTATTAATCACACATGAAATTGATGTGGTTAAAAAAATCTGTCATCGGGTTGCTGTAATGTCGCAAGGTGAAATTGTCGAAATGAATACCACTTTCAACCTTTTTGCCTGCCCAAAACAACCGTTCACGCAAAAATTTCTCAATATTGATGAAAACACCCATTTGCCAGATGTTATCAAACAAAATGTTAAAGGCAAATTGGTCCGTTTGCGTTACATAAACGAAAACACCACCCAACCAATACTGTACCAATCTGCCATTGATGCGCAGGTTGCATTTAATATTCTGCATGGTTTTATTGAATATTTCGACAATCAAGCTTTAGGCAATTTGGTGATCGAACTCATTGGTGAACCGATTAACATCGAAAATCTAATAACCAAATTGGCAGATCAAGAAGTCATTATTGAGGAATTAAATTAATGATAAAACTCACCATTGCCGAAATAACGCAAATGTTATGGAAAGCCGCTTACGAGACATTCATCATGGTAAGTTGGTCATTATTAGCTGGTTTAATATTTGGTACATTAATCGGTTTAATGCTGTTTTTAATGTCCAATCAGTTCTTCTTTAAAAATAGAATCATCAACAGTATTGCCAATTTTATCGTCAACGCAACTCGTTCAATTCCATTTTTAATATTAATGGTGACAGTATTACCTTTAGGCGCTCTATTGGTCGATACCGCAGTTGGTCCTAAAGCAGTAATCTTACCACTTTCACTTGCCGCTATTGCCTTTTATGCCCGATTAGCTGAAAACGCCTTTAGCCAAATCGACAAAGGGGTAATTGAAGCTGCAGTAGCCAGTGGTGCATCACACATGCGGATAATATTTGGTATTTTATTTCCTGAGGCGATGGCACAATTAATACGCCATGCAACCGTCACTACCATCTCGCTTATCAGCTTTAGTTCAATGGCCGGCGTTGTTGGTGGCGGAGGGATTGGTGACTTAGCCATCAGTTATGGTTATCAACGCTATGTAACCGAAGTTCTCATTTTATGTATTGTTATTCTTATTGTTATTGTAATGGTGATTCAATACTTTGGTGACAAGTTTGCTAACCATTTTGATAAAAGCTAGTCGGTAATTTAGTATGAACAATCTAACAGATATTATTAAAGACCCAAAACGCATCGTTCTACAAGATGCCATCCCTCCATCACATCTAACTGATGGTTTACAGTTAAAGCATGGCCACGCTGATATTTTAGTCTACCCCAAAACCACTACCGAAGTGGCCGAGATGGTTAAATTTGCTAATGCAAACAATCTAAATATTACCACTCGTGGCGCAGGGACTAACTTAGTTGGTTCAACCATCCCTAATGGCGGCATTATTCTTGATTTATCGTTGATGACTAATATTGTTGAATTAGATGAGCAAACCTTTACTGTTACTGTGCAACCCGGCATTTTGCTGCAAGAACTGCAACAGTTTGTCGAACAGCATGACCTATTTTACCCGCCCGATCCGGGAGCCAAAACGGCTACCGTTGGCGGAAACATCAGCACCAATGCCGGTGGCATGCGTGCAGTAAAATATGGTGTGACCCGTGATTATGTGCAAGCTCTTGAAGTTGTGATCGCCGACGGTAGTGTGTTAACTATTGGCAGCAAAAATGTTAAGGACAATACCGGACTTGCCTTAAAACATCTATTCATTGGTAGTGAAGGCACTTTAGGCATTATCACTCAATGTACCTTAAAACTGATAGCTAAACCAAAAGTGTCGCAAACATTTATTGTCGGTTTTAATACCATTGAGCAAGCCATTGCCAGTATCAATACTGTGTTACATACCCTAACCCCAACGGCGCTAGAATTTGTCGAGCGTAAAGTGGCACAATGGGGAGAGCAGTATTCAGGTTTTCAATTTCCACTACCTAATAGCCAAGCTTATTTGATTATTATGCTTGATGGCGCCGATCAGCAAACCATTGAACAACAACGCCAACAATTATTGGCTAATTTAGGTGATTGTGACTTTTTTGTTGCTGAAGATAGTAAACAAACCAATCAAATTTGGACGATTCGCGGTTCATTAGTGCGCGCAGTTGAGGCAGTAACCCAGCAAGATCCGATTGATATTGTCGTACCAATAAATCGTATTGCCGATTTTATTAACTTTACCAAACAGCTTGAAGTACAAACCAAAGTACGCATGTTAGCCTTTGGTCATGCGGGTGATGGGAATATTCATCTCTGTATTTTGCGCGATAACCGTGATGACCACCAGTGGCAAAGCGATCTGCAACAAGTCCATCAAGCACTGTATCAAAAATGTTTGGAACTTGGTGGCTTACCTTCAGCCGAACATGGTATTGGTACCGCAAAAGTTAGCTATTACAACGACGCCATTCCTGAAACAAATCGTCGACTTATGCGCGCCATCAAACAACAGTTTGATCCTAAAAATTTGCTCAACAATCAGATCTATATGACTATGATTTAATCCATTCATCATCATAATAATTGCTATTTGATGATGTTAATTGGGGTTAAAACGATTTTAATGGATGGATTATAAATGAGGAACGGGTTTTTTAATAGGTAAAAAACCCTGTTCCTCAACTTTTTATTTGACTTGTAGTTCTAACATTAGTTGTATCGTTTTCATAACTGCACTTTCATTATTTTGACCGGTGATAAATTTAGCTACGGCTTTAGTTTCGTCGAAAGCGTTTCGCATTGCAAAGCTGTAGTCGGCTTGTTCAAGTAGTTCGATGTCATTAAGACCATCACCAAATGCCATTGATTCGTAATAAGTGACATTTAGAATTTGTTGTAGTTTTTTTGATGGTGTTGCCTTTATGGACGTTGCGTTCGGTGATATCTATCCATGCTGCTTCTGATACCACGATGTAGACGTCTTGTCATAAAGGTGAGTACGAGTTTGTGGGCATTGTCCTTTTTCGTCGTATAAGGTGATTTTAATAAAGTCATCTGAGACGGTTTTAAAATCATCCACTTCAATAAGAGTTGCATAAGATCCACGACTTTTTGTTTTAAGTGCACAGGTAAATTAGATTTGATGATTGCACCTTTCGCGGTACACGCAATTATTACATGTTCTTGGCTAACTTGTTCAAGCGTGTTGATTATATATCGACCAAATTGGTTTTGAATAAAAGAACGGTATATAAATTCACCTTTGTGTTTGATGGTCGTAGCACTATCACCGACTATCCAAATTTTATCGCAATAATCGGCAAATAGTTCTTCTACTCGTTCACACTGTTTGCCTGTACAGGCGACAAATTGCACGTTTTGTTTTGCCATTAGTTCATAGAGTTGCGTAAATATTGCTCGGTCCTAGTCACCTTGGTTATTTAGGAACGCTCCATCTAAATCTGTGATAATTAACTTGATCATGTTTGTATCCTTAGGGGGAAATTGATTCGCTTTTTGTCCATTTTGCCCAATTCTATGTAGATAAGCAATATGACTGACCAAGATAAAAATAACATCCAGCCATTTTTATCAATTTATGAAAAATAATAAAAAATAAGGTGTTATGGTTACTTTATTATAAATAATAAGACTTGTGTTTATAGATTAAATTTAAATTTTGAAAATAATCAAAAAAAATTGATTTTTTTTTGGATTTTTTAATAAAATTAGTTATACTAAAGACTTGAAGTATAAAATTCCCTAAAATAAAAGCCTGAAAAGAAATTTTCAGGCTTTTTCTTTTTCCAATCTGTTATTCTTTCTAGAACCATTTATATCTCAGTTTTAGCAGACACTTCAAAAACCCCATTCCTCAACTTTTTTGACCTTTTAATGAATTTTCAATTCAAAATACGGAAGTCAATTCTATCGATAAAAAAAGCCTGAAAATTACTTTTCAGGCTTTTAGCTTATTAATATTGTTGAGAATTCGACTCAATAAGTAAGCTTATTGTTTTGCAACAATATTACCATCATCTAAATCTAGATGAATCGTTTTACCCGGCACTAATTTGCCAGATAGAATTTGCTGCGCTAGTGGATTTTCGATCTCTTGCTGTATTGCACGTTTTAATGGTCTTGCACCATAAATTGGATCGAAGCCAACTTTAGCAAGTTGTTCAAGTGCAGCATCAGAGATGTCCATTTCATATCCACGTTCGTCTAGGCGTTTTTCAACATGTGCTAATTGTATTTTAGCAATTGCTTTGATGTTTTCTTGGCCTAGTGGGTGGAATACCACTGTTTCATCAATACGATTGATAAATTCCGGTCTGAAGTGTTTGGTTACCACTGTCATAACTAGGGCTTTCATTTCGTCGTAACTGAGTTCAACTTGACCTTGAATTAGGTCTGAACCTAGATTAGAAGTCATAATGATAACGGTGTTGCGAAAATCCACAGTTCTACCTTGCCCATCAGTTAATCGACCATCATCAAGCACTTGTAATAGGATATTAAATACATCCGGATGTGCTTTTTCAACTTCGTCGAGTAAAATGACAGAGTATGGTCGGCGTCTCACTGCTTCGGTTAAGTAGCCACCTTCTTCATAACCTACATATCCAGGAGGCGCACCGATTAAGCGAGCCACAGAGTGTTTTTCCATAAATTCGGACATGTCGATTCGCACCATGGCATCTTCACTGTCGAACATGAAGTTAGCTAATGCTTTGCAAAGTTCGGTTTTGCCTACCCCAGTTGGTCCTAAAAAGAGGAAAGATCCAATCGGTTTATTAGGATCAGATAGCCCTGCTCGACTACGACGAATCGCATTAGCAACAGCAACAACCGCTTCGTTTTGGCCGATTACGCGTTTGTGTAAGGCATCTTCCATATGAAGTAGTTTATCTTTTTCGCTTTCCAACATTCTTGATACAGGAATTCCAGTTGCTTTGGATAGTACTTCGGCAATTTCGTTATCGGTGACTTTATTACGCAATAACTTCATGGTTTTGCCTTCCAACTGCGTTGCATCAGCAAGTTTCTTTTCTAACTCTGGAATCTTGCCATATTGTAGTTCAGACATTTTATTTAAGTCACCCATTCGGCGAGCTTGTTCTATCTCGGTGCGCGCTTTTTCCAGCTCCGCCTTGATATTTTGAGTGCCCGAAAGTGCAGCCTTCTCTGATTTCCACTCTTCTTCAAGTGAAGCATAATCCTTTTCTTTTTCAGCAAGTTCATCATTTAACATCTCAAGTCGTTTTTTACTTGCATCATCAGACTCTTTCTTGAGTGCTTGTTGCTCAAGTTTGAGTTGGATAATACGCCTTTCAAGTCGATCCAGTGATTCTGGTTTCGAATCCATTTGCATACGGATACTTGATGCGGCTTCGTCAATTAAATCGATCGCTTTGTCTGGCAACATACGATCTGATATATAACGATGTGATAAAGTTGCCGCAGCAACGATTGCCGGATCAGTAATTTGTACGTGGTGATGGAGTTCATAACGCTCTTTTAATCCACGTAAGATTGCGATCGTGTCTTCAACTGTTGGTTCTGCAACATAGACTTTTTGGAATCGTCGTTCTAATGCCGGATCTTTTTCTATGTATTGACGATATTCATCAAGCGTGGTTGCTCCAACGCAGTGTAGTTCACCTCGTGCTAATGCTGGTTTTAACATGTTACCGGCATCCATCGCTCCGTCACTTTTACCTGCTCCAACCATAGTGTGAATTTCGTCAATAAATAAGATGATGCTACCTTCGGCTTTGGCGATATCTTTTAATACGGCTTTTAAGCGTTCTTCAAATTCACCTCGGTATTTTGCACCAGCAATTAATGCCCCCATGTCTAAGGATAATACACGTTTGTTACGTAACCCTTCCGGCACTTCTCGATTCACAATTCGTTGTGCTAATCCTTCAACAATCGCAGTTTTACCTACTCCTGGTTCACCAATAAGTACTGGATTATTTTTAGTTCGACGCTGTAAAACCTGTATTGTACGGCGAATCTCTTCGTCACGGCCAATGACTGGGTCAAGCTTACCTTGTTCAGCGCGTTGAGTTAAATCAATAGTGTATTTTTTTAATGCACCACGTTGATCTTCAGCATTAGGATCGTTCACGTTATCACTTCCTCTCACTTGGTTGACAGCTTGGCTAAATTTCTCTTTGGTAATACCCGCTTTCTTAAGAATATCCGCTAGGCTACTTTTTTCATCTAAAGCCGCTAATATAAATAGCTCAGATGAGATGTAGCTATCACCATTTTTTTGGGATAACTTGTCACATAGATTTAATATTCTTACTAATTCTTGTGATGGAATAACTTCGCCGCCAATACCTTGAACTTGTGGTAAACGCTCAATTGCTTGATTTAATTCTTGTTGTAACGCCTGAACATTTGCACCTGATGCAGCTAATAATGGGTTTATGCTGCTACCTTCTAACATGGCTGACAGCACATGTACAGGCTCTATATATTGATTGTCTTTACCTAATGCGATTGATTGCGCATCAGCTAAAGCTTGTTGAAATTTGTTTGTGAGTTTATCTAACCTCATATGATTTATCTCCTCAGCAATAGATTTGGTTTAAATGTATAAACATTCAATCCATTTGCATAATCACTAAATAAGTGTGGAAGAATAAATTTCAAGAGCTGATTGACAATATTTTTGAAGATTTTTTGAAACAAAATCGTATTTATTTTACTCGCATCTTGGCAAAAGATAAAGTGGTTTGAAAAACCATCGATTATGTTAAGAAAATTTAGATGACACAACGGTTTTTATCCTTTATATTAACCGCGCTTTTAAGTTAGCTAACCGTGGTTCGTGATCCATCCCACGTAAAAAAACTAGGAATGATACATGTTCAAAATTGCTAAAGAATTTCAATTCGATGCTTGTCATATGTTAGACGGGCACAACAAAAAATGTCACAACCTGCACGGTCATACTTATCGCTTATTAGTCGAAATTAAAGGGGATCTAATAGATAACGGTTCTAGCGCTGATATGGTGATGGATTATGCTGATTTAAAAGCAATAGTGAAACAGCATATTGTTGATCCTCTTGATCATGCATATCTATATAATCAAAATAATCCAAATGAGTGCCGTATTGCTTCATTATTAAAAGAGATGAATCGCAAAATCTTCGCCTTTCCTTGTCGTACAACTGCCGAAGGTATGAGTAAATTTATTTTTGATTGCCTGTCACAATATTTACCCATCTCAATGATCAAACTCTGGGAAACCCCAACGTCATACTGTGAGTATCATCGGAGCGAAAAATGACAGAATTTCGCATTGTAGAAATCTTCGAATCATTACAGGGCGAAGGTTACAATACAGGCATGCCTGCTATTTTTATTCGTTTTGCTGGTTGTAATTTAAATTGCGTTTGGTGCGATACTAACTTTCGCCAATACACCCGTTTTACATTAGAGCAGTTATTGACGAAAGTTAAACAATATACGAGCAAAAACATCATTATTACCGGTGGTGAACCAACTATGGATAAAGCGCTACCAGAGTTACTTTTACCACTAAAACAGGCTGGTTACTATATTACTATTGAAAGTAATGGATTAGGTAAAGTCGATCCTCTAATTGACTATATCGCCCTTAGCCCTAAATTCTGCTATCAAGCACGGTATCAAAAAATCATACAACCAACTGCAAGTGAAGTGCGAATTGTTGCCGAAAACCATGCGGACTTTCTTCCTTTTTGCCAATATATTGAACAAAATATTCAAGCAAAACGTTATTATCTTTCCCCTTGCGAAAAAAATGGTGAATTTAATATGTTTGAAACAATTGAATTACTTGGCAAGATTAACCAAAACCGCAACGACAACAAGTGGCTACTCAGTATTCAAACGCACAAGTTTGCAAATATAGAGTAACCTTTTTTAATTAACTGCCAAATATAAAAAAATCAATTCAATCTATAAATTATGCTTTAAATTTTAATTGTTTAGCTTTATTATTGTCCAATATTCTTTGGGTGATGTTTATGTTTAATCGTATTTTAGTCGGATTATTTTTTTTATTCACATTGGTTCATTACGCGTATGCCAATACGGCAGTTGAGTTTTACTATATAAATTGGGAAATGGTTTGTGATAATACCTTGACTTGTCGTGTGGCAGGTTTTGGTAGAGAGTTAGATGATGGTGATAGTCATATATCAATTCTACTCGAGCGCAAAGCTGGTGCAAATCAACCTATTACTGGTGGTTATTTTAAATACGAATCTTATAAATATGAAGACGATGACAAAAAAGAGCAAATACTAAAGAATCACCCAATCAGCCTAGTTATTAATAATAAAGACTTGGGTACACTAATAAAGAAACCCAATTCTATCTATCAATTAAAACCTCATCAATTAAGCGCACTCCTTAGAGTATTAAAAAAAACTGATAATGAAATTTTTTTCAAGCAAGGCGACAGATATTGGGAGTTATTTGATATAGGCTATAATGCGGTAATGTTAAAAATGGATGAAGTACAAGGTCGTATCGGTACAATTGGCGCAATTATAAAACCGGGTAAAAAAAACGAAAACCATGTTTATAAACCGATACCTACTCCTGTTATAAAAAAAGGGGCTGTAATTAAGTCTGATGAACGCAAAAATTTAACACTTGAAGAAGTTGTAGCAATTTTTCCTGAATTTAAAATACGCTATAGTGACGAAAAAGAAGCTGATTGTTTTTCTTATGATTTAGATGAAGAAGAAGTTAACTTTAAACCGCATTTTTATCTATACAAATTAGATAAAAATAACGATTTATTAAAAGCATCGTGTTTAACTGGTGCTTATAATTTTAGTGATGCTTTTTGGGTTATCCCTAAGAAAAAAACAAATAATAATAAAATCAATTATGTAGGAACCTATGTGTTTCCTGAATATAGTAATGGTGTTATAAAAAGCAACAGCAAAGGGCGTGGATTGGGAGATTGTTGGCTATATGAAGAGCTAACTTGGGATGGATATAAATTTGTACCTTCTGCCGAAAACACGACTGGCTCATGTAACGGTTTTGCAGGAGGCACTTGGCGACTGCCACTTATAGTCACTCAAGTTAAATAGAGGTCGAAATGGTAATGTTTTATCGTGTTTTAGTTGGTTTACTATTGATATGTGTTTATTCAGTACATGCCAATGCGTCAGTTGAGTTTCATCATATTGATTGGGAAATAGTTTGTGATAATACATTGACTTGTCGTGTGGCAGGTTTGGGTGAGGAGGTCGATAAAACGGATAGTCATATTTCAATACTACTCGAACGTAAAGCTGGAGCTAATCAACCTATCATCGGCGGTTATGTTAAACTTGCATCATCTAAAAATGATGAAGATATACGAGAAAGACGGAAACCCCAAAATTATCCACTCAGTCTGATTATTAATAATGTTTCCTTAGGTAAGCTAACTGAGAAACCCAATTCCATTTATCAATTAACCCCCCATCAACTAAAGGCTCTCCTTGAAACTTTAAAAACAAAAAACAATAAAATTATTTTTGTACAAACTGACAATGATCGAGTATGGAGAATATATGAGAGAGGTTATAATGCGGTAATGTTAAAAATGGATGAAGTACAAGGTCGTATTGGTACTATTGGCGCAATTATAAAACCGGGTAAAAAAAACGAAAACTATGTTAATAAACCGATACCCGCTCCTGTTATAAAAAAAGCACCTGTTTTAAAAACTGGCGATGGCAAAAAAATAACATTAGAAGAAGTAATATCGATTTTTCCAGACTTTAAATCGCGATATATTGACGACCCAAAAGGTTATTGTAGTTATGATTTAGATGAGCCAGATGAACAAGATGAGATGTATAATCCATCTTTTTATTTATATAAATTAGATAAAAATAATGATTTATTACAAGCATCATGTTCCATGGGTTATGTTTTAACTGATGCACACTGGATTATTCCTAAGAAAAAAAATAAAGTTAAGAAAATCAAATTTGTAACAGTTAAGGAATTTCCTGTATACAGAGATGGCGTAATAAAAACTAATCGTCGTATGCGCGAAATACTAAGTGGTTGCTGGGAATATGAAGAGTTCACCTGGAATGGACAGGAATTTGTGCTTTCTTCAATTATGGTTACCGGGGTCTCATGTGATAGTAAATATTATGGTGCTTACCAGATTTGGAAACTACCAATATGGGTCACTCAAGTAAAATAGAAGTCGAAATGGTTATGTTTTATCGCATTTTAGTCAGTTTATTATTCATATTTGTTTATTCAGCGCATGCCAATGCATCGGTTGAGTTTCATCATGCTGATTGGCATATAACTTATTTGCTCCTTATTCGTCACGCAGGTGAAAAGCAGTCTATCGATGGTGTAATCAAGATAAATGTTGATTACCCTAGCGGTACGCAAGTGGATTTATTGATTAATGATCATCAATGTGGACCATTAACATTTGACAACTATGAATATAAACTTAATGAAAATCAAGTTAATGTAATTATTAATTCACTAAAAAGTGTAGATGATGTTGTAATGTTGGTTATTGAAGATCAAAAGATTAATTTGTCCTCAAGAGGTTTCAATGCCACTATGTTAAAAATGGATGATGTGCAAGGTCGGGTTGGGACTGTCGGAGCTATTATTAAAAAGGTGCTAAAGATGAGTCAGAGGTTTATCCGGCTGCGGCTATACCCATGATAAATAGAGCTGCGATTTCCAATTCCTACGAAGCTATGCCAATAACTTATACCCAATTGTTAGAGCAATTTCCTCATTTTCCTGAAGTTTATATGAATAAAGGCGCTGGAGAGCTTGAGGAGTGTGATGCGCTTGATGAGTTAACCGGAAATAAAACTAACAACTTTTTTGTTGATAAAGATTATTTGCCTAAACTTTTTAATTTAGATGATAATTATCAATTGTTTGAAGCACTCTGTTCAGCGAGTACGACCAGAAATCAATCGAATGCGTATTGGTTGGTTAACAAGTCCAACGGTGATTCTTCAAACCAAGAACTTAAACTCATTACTCGCCATGGTATGAACTATAATAATGGTTTAATAAATGAGGAACCATGCCTAGATTTAGGTTTTGACGGAGATGGATACATTCCTACTGCTGTTTTGCAATGGGATGGTGCTGACTTTGTTTTACGCGAAAAAAACACTGTTAGTGGAGATTATTCGCTAGCAGGCGGTAAATGGATTTTACCACTCTTTATTAGTCATCACGAAGAAGATAATGAATAGATATCTTGGTTCAAGTTACAACATCAAAGCTAGTAATGATGATCACCGCTAGTTTAATGTTTTTCAAACCAGATCATAGTTGCCATTCTTCCCGTTTTATTTTCACGACGATATGAGTAGAACAGATCTCGCTCGGTATAGGTGCAATAATTACCGCCATAAATTTGCGTTATGCCGATAGCATTTAATCGCTGTTTGGCTATCATATACAAGTCAGCAAGATATTTTTGTTGTTTGCCGTCAATTAATTTGAATGCATAATGTGCATTTGAATCTTGTTCTTCAAACTGTTTTTTAACTTCAACCCCTACTTCAAATTTTTGTGCACTAATTGCTGGTCCTAGCCAGACAAGAATTTCATTGGTGTCACATTGAAATTTTTTAACGGTTTCCTCCAAAATACCGTGACATAATCCTCGCCAGCCGGCATGAGCAGCTGCAACTTGATCCCCTTTAGCTGAGCAAAATAGTACAGGCATGCAATCGGCAGTTAATACCACACTAACTTGATTAACTTGCGAGGTATAAGAGCCATCGGCTTCAAATCGATCGGTGTTACCAATCATTCCTGTCGCTGGTTTTACTTTTATTTCTGAGATATCAAGTACGGTTGTACTGTGTGTTTGATTTAACCAATATGGTTCACTCGGAATTTTTTCAGCTTTTATTAAGCGACCACGATTTTCTACAATGTTATTTAGATCATCCCCAGTTCGACTGCCTAAATTTAAACTATCAAAAGGGGCAAGGCTTACACCACCAATACGAGTGGAGGTAAAAGCACGAATATTACTTGGCGCTGGCCAATAAGGATATATTGATTTAATCATTTTTATTTACCAATCAAGTTCGTCTTTATGCAGTTCAGTATCTTCTTGTAACGCATTAATTAATTTTACCATATCATCAGGTATTGGGGCATGCCATTCCATTTGTTCGCCTGTGATTGGATGATATAAACGTAACATCGTTGCATGTAAAGCTTGACGGTCAAACTCACGTAGCGTCTGAATAAATGAATCACTCGCACCTTTTGGTGGTCTTGGTCGTCCACCATAAAGCGGATCACCAACTAATGGATGAGCAATATGAGCCATATGCACACGAATTTGATGAGTACGACCAGTTTCAAGTCTTAGTCGTAATCTGGTATGAAGTCTATATTTTTCCATGACCCGATAATGGGTTACTGCAGGTTTTCCTGTTGGAAAAACCGCCATGTGAGTTCGTTTAGTTGGATGTCGAGTTATTGGTTGGTCAATTGTGCCACCTGCTGTAATTATCCCCATTGCTACCGCTTCATATTCACGGGTAATTTCACGACGTTGTAAAGATTCAACTAGATGGGTTTGTGCTTCTATAGTTTTCGCAACTACCATTAGTCCTGTTGTGTCTTTATCTAAGCGATGTACAATACCAGCTCTTGGGACTCGCGAAATATCTGGGTAGTGATAAAGTAATGCGTTTAGTACAGTGCCGTTGGGGTTACCAGCTCCTGGATGAACAACAAGATCTCGAGGTTTGTTAATAACCAAGATGTCATCATCTTCATAAACAATATTGAGTTCAATATTTTCAGGTTGATGATACGTTTCTTCTTCGATCTCAACATTTATGGTTATTTTTACGCCGCCAAAGACTTTTTCTTTAGGTTTATTTACAATATTACTATTAACTAGCACTTTATTATTGATGATCCATTCTTTAATTCTCGATCTCGAGTAATCAGAGAAAAGTTCTGATAATGCTTGATCTAAACGCATTCCGAGTTGTGTTGGCTCTATTTCAGATGTAAGTTTTAACTTATGCATGTATAATTTATCTATTTTAAGCTGTTTTATTTTAGAGTATTATATACCAATCATCGCCTTTAATGTTTAATTATATTTTGGATTGAAACCGAATGAAACTTCGTTTATCTACTTTGTTAGTCATCGCTTTAAGTAGCGTACTAATTGGCTGTACAAGTACAAAGCCTGATGTTGAAAATGCGCCAGAAATTGAACTATACAATAAAGCCAAAACTGAGCTTGAAGGTGGTAATTTAAAATCGAGTATTACTGTTTTGGAAACTATTGATAAAAATTATCCTTTTGGACCTTATTCTCAACAAGTGCAACTTGATTTGATTTATGCTTATTATAAAACCGCAGATTATCCTTTAGCCATTGCGTCAATCGACCGCTTTTTAAAATTAAATCCAACTCATCCTAATATTGATTGGGTAATTTATATGCGCGGTATTACTAATATGGCCCAAAATGATAATACTATACAGGGTTGGTTTAATGTTGATCGTTCCGATCGCGATCCTGAATTTGCGATGGCCGCATTTAAAGATTTTACTTATTTAGTTTCGAGTTTCCCAACGAGTAGTTATACCGCTGATGCAAAAAAACGCTTGATATATCTTAAAAACCGTATCGCTCGTTATGAGTTAAAAGTAGCACAATTTTATACTAAACGTGGTGCCTATGTTGCAGTAATTAATCGTGTAACACAAATGCTAACATTATTCCCGGATACCGATTCAACCAAGAGTGCGTTATTGTTATTAAGTCAAGCTTATAATGAATTAGGTTTGGCTGACGAAAGCCAAAAAGTCGATCAACTGATTCAAGCTAATCTTGAAAATATGCCAGTTGAAAAGAAAAAATCGTACTTTTCTCGTTTCTTAAGCGTATTTAATGGTGGTTAATTATTAACGTAACGGGGCTCTCTCCCCCCCGCTTACGCAAAAAAGGCATCGCTTTTTAGTTCCTTTATGATTTTCAGATTTTCTTCCTTCCAACAAATAATTCTTTATATACACATATCGTTTGTAAAACACCTCAATAACCAATACAATTAGCAAATTATTTTTATTAGCAATAATAGATAGGACATTAATTCGTCATGCAAGAACAATATCGCCCAGATGAAATTGAAGCCAAAGTACAAAAACATTGGCAAAAAGAACAAACTTTCCACGTTACTGAAGATCCTTCTAAAGAGAAGTATTACTGTTTGTCAATGCTTCCTTATCCTTCAGGTCGTCTGCATCTTGGTCATGTCCGTAATTATACAATCGGTGATACGATTTCACGCTATCAACGTTTAAATGGCAAAAATGTTTTACAACCAATCGGTTGGGACGCATTTGGTTTACCCGCAGAAGGCGCAGCCGTTAAAAACAATACTGCTCCCGCTAAATGGACTTATGAAAATATTGCTTATATGAAAAAGCAATTACAATTACTTGGTTTTGGTTATGATTGGGATCGTGAAGTTACGACTTGCCGTCCTGAATATTATAAATGGGAACAATGGTTTTTTACCAAGCTTTTTGAGAAAGGCTTAGTTTATAAAAAAACGTCAGCGGTTAACTGGTGCCCTAACGATCAAACCGTTCTAGCTAATGAGCAAGTAGTTGAAGGTTGTTGTTGGCGCTGTAATACGCCTGTTGAGCGTAAAGAGATCCCACAATGGTTTATCAAAATCACGCAATATGCTGATGAGTTATTAAATGATTTAGATACACTTGAAAGCTG
The DNA here is from genome assembly GCA_946480175.1 of uncultured Gilliamella sp. Classification (GTDB taxonomy): domain Bacteria; phylum Pseudomonadota; class Gammaproteobacteria; order Enterobacterales; family Orbaceae; genus Gilliamella. The sequence goes on along the minus strand of CAMLIK010000016.1, from coordinate 22,584 downwards.
GCCAGAACAGGTTAAAACCATGCAACGTAACTGGATCGGTCGTTCAGAAGGTGTGGAATTTGATTTTGCGGTTGAAAACTATAGCGATAAGTTACGTGTTTATACCACTCGCCCCGATACCTTAATGGGTGTGAGTTTTGTTTCAGTAGCGGCTGAACACCCTCTTGCTCAATTAGCTGCGCAGAACAATGCGAAAATTGCTGAGTTTATTGCTGAATGTAAAACAACCAAAACCGCTGAAGCTGATATGGCGACAATGGAAAAGCGAGGTATGGCGACTGGATTTTTTGCCATTCACCCATTGACCGGTAATAAAGTTCCCGTTTGGATTGCTAACTTTGTGTTAATTGAATACGGCACTGGTGCGGTAATGGCAGTTCCGGGGCACGATGAGCGTGATTATGAATTTGCATCCAAATATAATCTACCAATCAAACCAGTTATTTTGAATAAAGATGGTCAAGCACCGGATCTTTCTGAGCAAGCTTATACCGAACACGGTAAATTGTTTAACTCTGGCGAGTTTGATGGTCTTGATTTTGAACAGGCATTTAATGCTATTGCCGATAAACTAATTGCTTTGGGTATTGGTAACCGCAAGGTGAATTACCGTTTACGTGACTGGGGCGTTTCTCGCCAACGTTATTGGGGTGCGCCAATTCCTATGGTAACCCTTGAAGATGGTACAACTATTCCAACGCCGGCAGATCAACTTCCGGTCATTTTACCTGAAAATGTTGAGATGAATGGTATCACCAGCCCTATTAAGGCGGATCCTAATTGGGCAAAAACCACCGTCAATGGTCAACCCGCTCTACGAGAAACAGATACTTTTGATACCTTTATGGAGTCGTCTTGGTATTATGCTCGCTATACCTGCCCTCATTATGACAAAGGTATGTTAGATGAAAATGCAGCAAACTATTGGTTGCCTGTTGATCAGTATGTTGGAGGTATTGAACATGCGATTATGCATTTACTCTATTTTAGATTCTTCCATAAATTGATGCGTGATTTCGGATTAGTCAAATCAGATGAGCCAGCAAAACGTTTACTTTGTCAAGGTATGGTTTTGGCTGATGCATTCTACTACACCAGCCCTACTAATGAACGTATTTGGGTTTCACCAACAGAAGTAACCATTGAACGTGATGATAAAGGCCGTATTGCTAAAGCTACAGATAGCAGCGGTAATGAACTTGTTCATGCTGGTATGACAAAGATGTCAAAATCGAAAAATAATGGTATCGATCCGCAAGAGATGGTTGAAAAATACGGTGCGGATACTGTGCGTTTATTTATGATGTTTGCATCTCCTGCCGATATGACCCTTGAGTGGCAAGAATCAGGGGTTGAAGGTGCTAACCGCTTTATTAAACGTGTTTGGCGTTTAGTGTTTGAACATGCTCAACTTGGTGAAGTTGTCGCGCTTGATATTACTAAATTAAATGCCGATCAGAAATCTCTACGTCGTGAATTGCATAAAACAATTGCCAAAGTGAGTGATGATATTGGTCGTCGTCAAACCTTCAATACGGCTATTGCTGCGGTAATGGAGTTTATGAATCGGTTACAAAAAGCACCACAAGAGACCGATCAAGATCGTGCATTAATGAACGAATCTTTAAATGCTGTGGTTCGATTACTTTATCCTATGATGCCGCACGCTTGTTTTGTTATGTGGCAAGCATTAGGTCATAGTGAAACGATTGATAATACTTCATGGCCAATTGCTGATGAGTCAGCGATGGTTGAGGATGAAAAGTTAATTGTTGTGCAAATCAATGGTAAAGTACGCGGTAAATTTACTGTACCGGCAAATGCCCAGCAAGATTTTGTTGTAGAGCAAGCCAAACAAGAGCCAAATATTCAAAAATACTTGGCCGATGCCACAATTCGTAAAGTGATTTATGTGCCAGGTAAATTATTGAATCTGGTTGTAAGTTAATATGGCTGAATAACTTAGATATAGGTGGTACTACCAATGAAAAAATATTTAGCTTTACTATTTTTATTGACAATATCGCTAACTGGATGTGGATTTCATTTGCAACATGAAACTGAGGTTCCAGCTCGTTTTAAGACGCTTTCTTATATTAGTGGTGATCCTTATGGTCGTTTATCAAGAGATATAAAAGAGTTACTACGCGATAATGAGGTAACTTTAGCTAATATTAACGAGGTAGCTAAATATCCATCACTAAGAATAATTGGTGATTCATTGAATAAAAGCACTATATCAATCTATCGAGATGGTAAAGCGGCAGAATATCAATTAATATTAACGGTTAATGCTCAAGTAATAATTGCTGGTGAACAAATTCATCCAATTACCGTTCGTGTGTTCCGTACTTTCTTTGATAATCCCGCCGCAGCTTTAGCCAAAACGGTAGAACAGAATTTAATTGAAGACGAGATGTATAAGCAAGCCGCAAAACAGATCATCCGTAAATTAAAATCGATTGATGCTGTTAATTAACGATGATAAAAATTAGTGCCGAAAAAATCACTCAACAATTAGGATCGCCCTATTATTTAATTTTAGGTAGTGATCCTTACTTGCAACATTATGCGCAAACCAAACTACGTAAGGCTTTTAAGCAAGCTGAATATGACGAGCAACGCTCCTTCACAATAAACGGTCAAACTGATTGGTCGGCAATGTATGATAGTTGTCAAGCGATGAATCTATTTTCAAGTAAAACCTTACTCTATTTAGATATCGGTGAAGGTGTGCTCAATGTTTCAGTTGCCGGAAAGTTAAATACCTTATGTGAAATGTTAACGCCTGATATTGGATTAATAATCAGTTTGGTTAAAATAACGAAGGCTCAAGAAAATGCACCATGGTATAAGGCTTTATCTAATAAATTAGTGGTTGTAAATTGTGCAACACCGCAAGCCGCACAATTACCATTATGGATAAAAACCTATTTGCAACAAATGCATATGACCATTGAGCAACCTGCTATTGAATTACTCAGTTATTGTTATGAAGGTAATTTGTTGGCTTTAACGCAAATTATTGAGCAATTACAGTTACTTTACCCAAATCAAACTATTACTAATGAGCAAGTAGAATCTAATATTAATGATTCAGCAATATTCACGCCTTTTCATTGGGTTGATGCAATGATTTCTAATAAAGCCAAGCGTGCAATGCATGTTTTGCAACAGCTTAAGATGAATGATTTTGAGCCTTTGATATTAATGCGTATTGTTCAACGTGAGTTGATTTTGTTGATTAATTTAAAATTGGCTTTAACACAGAAAACCCCTCGCCAAGTTTTTGATGAATATCGAGTTTGGCAAAATAGGAGAGCAATGTATAGTGCTTATTTAAATCGTTTTGATATTAGAAGTCTATTTGCCTTACTGGCAACTTTAACTGAAATCGAAATTAACTTAAAGCATAATAATGAGTTACCTATTTGGGATGCACTCTTGAGTCTATCTATGCAGTTTATGGGATTAGATAAGTGTTAACTGCATTATTTGGTGGCACTTTTGATCCAATCCATTATGGGCATTTACGCCCCGCTTTAGCTTTAGCCGAAGAAGTTGGGTTAAGTAGCATCAGTTTGTTGCCTAATCGAACCCCACCGCATAAACCTCAACCAGAAGCCACAACAGAGCAACGTTTGGCTATGTTGAAGTTAGCGATATCGAATTATTCACTTTTTTCAATCGATACGCGAGAATTGGAACCAAAGCTAATTAATCAACCCTCTTTTACCATAGATACTCTTAAAGCATGGCGTAAACAAAATGGTCCACAATCAGGCTTGGCTTTTATTATGGGGCAAGACTCTCTGCTGAGTTTACCAACATGGAAAGAGTGGCAGAAGCTGGTTGATTATTGTCATTTACTTATATGCAAAAGGCCAGGTTACGCTAAAACTAGTTGCGATTGCAATCTACAAGCATGGATTAAACAACATCAAACCAAAGATAGCCAAGCGTTACACCATTGTCCTAATGGTTATATCTATTTTGCTAATACGCCACTTGAAACGATTTCAGCCACGGAAATCAGGCAAAATATCAATAGTCGGCAAAGTTGTGAAAAGCTATTACCGCCCAAAGTTTGGCGGTATATCCATGAACATGGGCTTTATAATTTAAAGAAATGTTAGAAATGACTTTACATCTGGGAGTTTTTTCGGCATTATTTCGCCGCTATATTTAGATAATCTGATTATAGCTGTTTTGTGTTTATACTTAAATCAATGGATTTGCGCACACCTAAAATTAGCGATTTAGTTGATCAACTCGCTTTTCCAATTAAGCATAAAGGAAATTGGAATGATATTAATTGATTTGAGTGTATTTAATTTGTATTTAATATTAAGAGGCCCCAATGGCAAAAGAAGATAACATTGAAATGCAAGGTACTATTCTTGATACACTTCCAAACACGATGTTCCGTGTTGAACTCGAAAATGGTCACGTTGTTACTGCACATATTTCTGGAAAGATGAGAAAGAACTACATTCGTATTCTTACAGGCGATAAAGTAACTGTTGAAATGACACCTTACGATCTTTCAAAAGCACGTATCATATTCCGTAGTCGCTAATATCGTTATCATACTTGTTATTTTTTAAATTATTAACCAGTTAATTTTCTCTTTTTTAATACAATTCCGTCGACAAACGTCGACGGAAGCACAATTCTAATTTAGCTTGATTAATCCATTTGGGAAAAATCCATTTGATCGTATTTTATCCATTTTGTCTTTTTAACAATCTTATAACTAAAGTAAATAGACAGAAATAATGGAATACCGATGTAAGTTGCAATAACGCCATTCCAATCGATGGTATCTTGTAAAAATGCTTGATAATTTTGACCTAGCGTTATAGTCAAACAAAGTACAAAAGCAAAAATAGGCCCAAATGGGAAAAAACTTGAACGATACGGTAATTTATTGAGATCTCGTCCTTGCAAGACATAACCCTTTCTAAAACGATAATGGCTAATGGCAATACCAAGCCATGCAATAAACCCTGTCATACCAGACATATTTAGTAACCATAAATAGACCATTTGATCTTTGTATAGCGAAGTTAAAAAGCAAAGCATTGCAACTAATGTTGTTACAAATAAGGCCATATCAGGCACACCTGATGAAGATAACCTACTGAAAATCTTAGGTGCTTTACCTTCTTTAGCTAATGCATATAGCATGCGTGTTGAAGCATATAAACCAGAGTTACCCGCAGAAAGAACTGAGGTCAAAATTACCGCATTCATAATAGCTGCTGCCGATAATAATCCTGCATGTTGGAAAACTAAAGTAAATGGACTAACACTGATATCAGTTTCATCATTACGCAGTAAGTTAGGATCAGTGTAAGGGATAATTAAACTAATAACTAAAATTGCAAAGATATAAAATAGTAGTATTCGCCAAAAAACTTGCTTCATAGCTTTGGGAATATTTTTTTCGGGATCTTTTGATTCACCCGCCGCAATTCCAATAAGTTCGGTACCTTGGAATGAAAAACCTACAACCATCGCAACGCCAATCATTGATGAGAATCCCCCAACAAATGGAGCATCACCTATTTCCCAGTTTTTCCAACCAGCATTTTCAGCACCTTTTAAAATACCAATTATCATTAATAGGCCAACCACAATAAATAATATTACAGTAACCACTTTGATTAATGAAAACCAAAATTCTGCTTCACCAAAGCCTTTTACAGAAATATAGTTCAAGCAAAAGATGATACTTAAGAACAATAAGCTCCATAACCAACTATAAGCACCTGCATCAAACCAATAGGAAATAACTAATTGCGCTGCAACTAAGTCAACAGCAACAGTAATCGCCCAGTTATACCAATAATTCCAGCCAATAGCAAAACCAAAGGCTTCATCAACATAGCGTGCTCCGTAGGTAGCAAATGTTCCTGAAACAGGAAGATAAGCAGCAAGCTCACCTAGGCTAGTCATTAAAAAATATACCATTATGCCGATAATTGCATACGAAAGTAATGCGCCTCCTGGACCTGCTTGTGCAACCGTAGCACCAGAAGCAACAAATAGCCCGGTACCGATTGAACCACCAATAGCGATCATTGCTAAATGGCGAGCTTTCAAATCACGCTTTAATTTTTTAGTCATATCAATTTTCTTCTTGTTAAACAGATTAAATTTACTAAATATCTTAGTTACTATCTAAAATGCTGTAGTTTAGTAACTGATTTAAGCTAATTTATTTCAATATTTATCATTAGCTAATAAAGTGCGTGAAGTGTATCAAAAAAATTTATGTGCGAGATAAATAATTCTAATAATACGGCGGATATGTTAAATATTAGCAATACTTAGTTGCTAGTTAACTGTTCTAATTGAGTTAAATAATCGAACGCTTGATTACGACTCGTGCCACACATTTCAAAACATGGTTTTAGATGGCTACAAACTTTAGGCCTGGTTGATTTACCAAATAATTTACATTGATAATTTTCATCCAAATGGAGACAAGCTACACCTGCTGGTTTACCATTAGGCATGCCAGGCATAACAGATGAGATTGACGGCGCAATACAACATGCTCCGCAGTTTTTTCGACATTGGAATGAATCAGCCATTAGATTATATAAATTTGTGTTATAAAATTTATTGGTGACAATAGCAAGTTAAGGGTAAAATAGCGAACTAATTTTTAACTTTATTGAATACGAAGAATGTATTATGGCTAAAGCAAATGAAATAAAACGTGGTGATGCCATCACCTATAACGGTAAATTGTTACTTGTGAAGGAAATTGATGTACAAAGCCCTAGCGCCCGTGGTGCAAGTACGCTCTATAAAATGCGTTTTACCGATGTTAAATCTGGTGGCAAAGTTGAAGAACGTTTTAAAGGTGATGATATTTTAGATACTATCGAACTATTTCGACGACCTGTTAGCTTTTCTTATATTGATGGTGATGAATATGTATTTATGGATAATGAAGACTATACACCGTTTATTTTTAAGAAAGATCAAATTGAAGAAGAACTTCTGTTTATCCCTGAAGGTGGTATGGATGGTATTCAAGTTTTAATGGCTGAAAGTGAAGTGGTTGCTTTAGAATTACCACAAACAGTTGAACTTGAAATCATTGAAACGTCGCCAAGTATTAAAGGTGCTTCGGCAAGTGCACGCACTAAACCGGCTACACTCTCTACTGGCCTTGTAATTCAAGTACCTGAATATATTGATAATCACGAAAAAGTTAAAATTCATATTGCTGAACGCCGATATATGAGTAGAGCGGAATAATCAATTAAATCGCGATGAATACATACAATCAAAATAAATTACATAAACGATTGCGTCGCCTTACTGGCGAAGCAATTGCTGATTTTAATATGATTGAGGAAGGCGATCGTATAATGGTCTGTCTATCAGGCGGTAAAGATAGTTATACATTGCTAGACATTCTCATTAATTTAAAAATCAGTGCACCCGTGCAATTTGAATTAGTTGCAGTCAATTTAGATCAAAAACAACCGGGATTTCCTGAAGATGTTTTACCAAAATACCTAGAATCCTTAGGTATTGAATATAAAATTGTTCAAGAAAATACTTATGGTATTGTTAAAGAAAAAATCCCTGAAGGCAAAACTACATGTTCGCTCTGTTCTCGGCTTCGACGTGGTATTTTATATCGCACTGCAACTGAACTTGGTGCAACCAAAATAGCGCTTGGACATCATCGTGATGACATTTTGGAAACCTTGTTTTTAAATATGTTTTATGGCGGTAAACTCAAGGCTATGCCACCAAAATTGATGAATGATTCAGGCGAACATATTATTATTCGCCCCCTTGCTTACTGCAAAGAAAAGGATATCGCTAAATATGCTGAAATTAAGCAATTTCCAATCATTCCATGCAATCTTTGTGGTTCACAACCTAATTTGCAACGTCAAGTGATCAAAGAGATGCTAAATGATTGGGATAAAAAGTTTCCTGGTCGTATAGAAACTATGTTTCGTGCCACGCAAAATATTACCCTTTCGCATTTATGTGATACCAAGCTTTATGATTTCAAAGGTATTAAGAAAGGAGATATTGATGTCAATGGAGGCGATTTAGCCTTTGATCGTGAACAATTGCCACCTATGGTCGGATTTGATTCATCCGAACTCGATGATCAAAATCTAATTCTTTGGAAAGAAGCCAACTAGCAATTAGCTCTTTTCATTAAACCTACTTTTATCGGCGATGATCTATATCGCCGATAACTCACCCAAAAATTATATTTATCGTCTATTATTTAATTGATTATCTTAGAAATAGTGCCATAAAATACACAAGCAAGTTTCACAATATCTATGATCGTCTCCATTAGATATTAAACTGCATAAATTCCCCTCATCAATCAAATCAACAATCTTAACCTACCATAAATATACTCAGGCTAACTATTATTTAAGCCATTTTAACCAACTTTGGTTAACAATCTGTTTTTCTAATTTGAAACAATTGGCATCAACTGTACTTGGTAAAAGTTGTAATGATAATTGATGAATTTCATTACGCATATCGATATAAGCTTTAGTGAGTTGCTCCGCTTCTTGGCTATCGATAATTTGATAATTTGCTGCTAGCTCTAAAATTCGTACGTTATCACTCCATGTAGTCATTTTAGGATATTGATGTGCATAATTGAGCACTAAATATTGGGATAAAAATTCAATATCACCAATACCTCCTTCATCAATTTTTAAATTAAATCGATCAGGTTCAGTAGTACCTAAATGGGCTCGCATCTTTTCACGCATCTGTCGAACTTCGTTTTTTAAAGCACTTTCCTCACGTTTTTTACATAAAACATCATGTCTGATTTGGTTAAAGCGCTCAATAAGGTCTATTTCACCATAAACTGCTCTTGCTCGAACCAACGCTTGATGTTCCCATGTCCAAGCTTCATGCATTTGGTAATCATAAAATGCGCTTAAACTACAAGCTAATAATCCTGCGTCACCTTGTGGGCGTAAACGAACATCAACTTCATAAAGAATACCGAAGGTTGTGCGTACATTAAATAGGTGAATAATTCGCTGCACCAATCGCAAGTAAAATTGGCGACTATCAATTTGTTTCTCACCATTAGTCATGCTATCAATGGGACAATCATGAAGAAATACCAGATCTAAATCAGAACCATATCCTAATTCTAAGCCACCCAATTTACCATAAGCGATAATAACCAACCCTTTTTGATTATCAGTTAAATGTACTGGCGTTCCATAACGAACAACCATTTGATGCCACGCCATTTGTACAACAAAATCAATTAATGATTCTGCAACATAAGTCAAATGGTCACTTACTTTCATGGTATTTAATACCTGTCCAACATCAGCCGCCGCTATGTGCAGTAGTTGCATCTGTTTGAACTGCCTTAATGCCTCAAGTTGTTGTTCTTCATCATCAACCTGAATTCTCAGTAAATATTGATAAAGTTCACTTTTGTATTCATTAGGTGCAACAGTTTGATAAAGTGAGTTAATATCTATTAGTTCATCTAATAGGATTGGATAATGTGCAAGTTGCTCGCTAATCATTGGCGAGGCACGACATAATCGAATTAGTTGCTTCAATGCAGTTGGGTATTCAAGCAGTAATTCTAAATACGTTGTTCGGCTAACAATATTCACTAATAGCGGTAAAATTCGCGACAATACGATTAGCGCATGCCTATCATTACAAACTGATTCCAATAATCTTGGCATTAGCTGATCAAGGATTTCGCGACCTCGAACACCAATCGTCCTTTTACCAATATCATCACGAAATTGGCATAGCATTTGATAGAGCTTTTCAGCATCATCATGTGCATAGTTGGATAATACCGACGTAACATCACTTAATTGTAAATCGGGTACCCAAAGATCAGCGTATTGGTCGTTGTTTACGTTATGTGCTGTTTCTGTTGATTCATCACCGATAAGCTGATTGAATATTTGTCGAGTAAATTGCATTCTTCTAGTGAGTTCTGTTACAAATTCGTTCCAGTTACTAAAATTCATGCCGATTGCTAAACGTATTTGGTCTAATTCATCTTCTGGTAGAGTTTGCGTTTGCTCATCATGTATCGCTTGTAATAGGTTTTCACAGCGACGTAAGAAGAAGTAGTTTTCTCGTAGCGTATTTACTTCATTAACATTAAGTAGGGATTCTTGTTCAATCACCTGTAGCGCCGATAATAGGGAACGAGTTTGTAAACCAACAACTCGGCCACCGCGAATAAGTTGAAAAACTTGTACGATAAACTCTATTTCACGAATACCACCTGCCCCAAGTTTGATATTATTGGTTAAACCTCGACGACGAACTTCGCGTTCAATCATGCTTTTCATATTTCGCAATGATTGTAATACACTGAAATCAATATAACGGCGGTAAACAAAAGGTTTTAGCATTTGGTAGAGTTCTTTGATGTAAGGATCTTGCTGATCGCCCAGTATTTTCGCTTTTACCATAGCGTAACGTTCCCAGTCTCTGCCCTGTTCTTGATAATAGTCTTCCATCGCGGAAAAACTCAAGACGAGCGGACCGCCATCGCCAAGCGGACGCAAACGCATATCAACTCGGTAAACAAAACCATCTTCGGTAATTTGGTCCAAGGCTTTTATTAATCGCTGCCCCAAACGCGTGAAGAAAACGGCATTGTCCAATTCTCTCCTGCCACCTAGTGTTTGTCCATGCTCAGGATAGGTAAAAATGAGATCAATGTCAGATGAAAAATTGAGTTCACCGCCACCTAATTTTCCCATTCCTAAAATAAGTAAAGGCTGTTTAAGTCCTTGTAAGTTACATGGCGTTCCCCATTCTTTACAACTAAGTTCATAAAGCCAATCTCGTGCATTTACAATAATCACCTCTGCTAAGTGAGTAAGTTGCAATAAAATTTGCTCATCGCTACTTGTGCGGGTTAATTGTGACCATTCGAGTCTCAGCAAAATATAGCGCCTAAATAATCTTAGCGCTTTCATTAATGCTAACTCATCAAATATTGATGCTAATTTTTCAGTTAACCACGGTTGATAGTAATTTCTTTCATCAGCTTGCGGAGGATTGTTAACAATATCAGTCAGCCACTCTGGATAGCGATAAACAGCATCAACAATAAAGTCACTTTGTAGCAAAATATCAAGGTTATCGAGCACCTCTTTTGCATCACATTGTGATAATTGGGAAATAATTTTCTGTTTTTGCTGAGCAATTAATGGTGAAGCTAGCGATATAGGCTGAGACATAATAAGCACTCACTTAAAATAGTTACATGTTGATGAAATCACCTAATTAACTATTATAAATGACTTTTTAAGTTCACCTATCTTTTTATTAAACAAATCGCGAAAAACAGTATTGATACTTTTTCGCAATTTGTTTACCGATAAAACTATAGCAGTTGACTATCGTTAGGTCTTATTTTGCTTGTTTACCTTATTATTGTTATAACGTAACGGCCAATAACAATGTTATATTCTCTGATTCGAATAGCGGGTTAATGTTTATCAAAAAACAGCTTTGTCATCTTTCTTACCAATAGACAACTTGAAATCAACAAAGTAATTAAAAACATCCATAAGTAGAACAATTTAAAAGTACTAGAGATAATATCGAATGGTAGGAAATTATAGATATAGTTGTAAATGTATAAAATAAGTATTAATAAAAGGCAGTTTAATATAAAGGTAATAAGCGAACTAAAAATTACCTTTTTTAAAGCCAAAATTTCTGTTACCGCTGTAAAGCATTTTCTTAGCAAGAAATAACCAACTAAATTTACTATTGATAAAAATATAGCTAATAAGACTATAGAGAAAATCAGGTTACTTAAACCGTAATACATATCATTGAAAAGCAATAAATATGACATGGTTATAAAGAAACAGTTATAAGAACAGATGAATAACACCATATGTAACTTCTGACTTTCTGTTTCGGTTAATATGATTTCGTTACAGATATAATTTTTTTTGAATAATTTAATACTAAGATAAGTACAAAGTGTTATAAAAAAATAGAAAATGAGATGCTCTGCGAGATGAAATATATATGCCGAAAAATTATCTCCATCTTTGATATTTAAAAATCTTAGTTTAGACACAATCCAATCATAACTATAAGAGTAGTAACTCCAGCGAAAAACCATGTAGCTTAATACAATAAATATGGCAACTAAGAAGGTATTAATAATGTTTTTCCGATTAATTATGGAAATGGAATACTGATTAAATGCTATTGTGGAAATAGTAAAAAGAACTACTGAATTAGGTATTTGAAGTAAAAAATTGATTAAAACTTGCTTAACAATTTTCAAGGCAATTTGATCAGTCCCAACATATAACGATATAAAATCGTTATCAAATCTAGTAAGATAAATAACGACAAAAACACTATATAATAACCAATAAAATACTACTAATAATAGTGGTAATTTGAAGAGGGTTGTTTTCATTTTAATTCGTATACCTATTTTTTATTTATTTCAGCCATCAACATCAACTTGAACTTAGTGTTCACCTCGCAATAAGCAAACTGTTTAATCGAGTCAATAAATGGTATCGCCATTTGCCACTGTTTAAATTCAGGCTCAATTTGCAGATTTTTGTTAATAAGTATCCCGTTTATTTGAATAAGTAGCTGTTTATAATAATTTAACTCATTATTTGCTAAAGCATATTCTTCATTTTGTTGCCAAAAGTTTAGTAGACTTGCTAAATCTTGCTCAATTTGTGAAGAAATAACAGTAGGAGTTAAGGTTAAGTTATCTAATAAACGATAGCCCCGAGAAGCTTTACTTTGTGAAAATAGATGTAAGTTAAAGCGACTTAATTCGATCGCAAAGTTGAGCAAATCTTGTTTATTGCCTTGTTTGATTTCTAACTCTACCTCTTGTATTGGCATAGATTGACCATTTGAGGTAATTTGCCCCAAATCTAATGCAACTTCAATTTCGCTATTGGCAAATGAAATCAGCCAAGTTTGCCGTTTAAAATTGGTAGTAAAAAGTGGCTTTAACTGCGTTAACCCATTAGGTAATACGTCTTTCGGTAGGACACTTAAATCGAGCTTATCATTAGGTAAAGGTTGGTTAATTTCAATGCGTTCATGTAACCCACCTATAGAATTACCTTTTGATTTCAATGTAATTTCAAAATACTTACTTTGCTCAGTTTCTGTAGTTCGAATTCGAAGACCACAACCATTACGTCGTAAAAAATGATCTTCAGTATCGTAATAAGTGTTAGTCAGATTTAATTGATTAACCAAATGTTGTTGCGATGAAAACTCAGCTTCATCACAACAAACCCATTGATTTAAGTAATTTTGTAACTGCTCTATATCACTTTGATTGATTTGAAACTTTAATTCAATTTCGTTACTCATTTGTCTGTTTTTTATCAGTTATTTTGCTATATGATATACTGATTAAGTTGATAAATATAGCCTGTCATGAAGTAATCGAAAATGTCTGTTTTTGTAAACTATAAAGTTTGGTAAATAAACCATTTCTTTCCATTAATTCATGATAATTACCTTGTTCAACAATTAAACCTTTATCTAAGACAATAATATTATCCGCACCGATGATGGTTTTTAGGCGATGAGCAATAACAATCACGGTCCGATCTTTGACTAAATTTGCGATTGCTTCTTGAATATAAACCTCATTTTCTGGATCTAATGAAGCAGTAGCTTCATCAAGTAAAATAATTGGTGCATTTTTTAATAATGCTCTGGCTATTGAGATTCGTTGTCTTTCACCACCTGATAATTTACTACCGTTTTCGCCGATTAATGTATTCCAACCATCCGGTAATCGAGCTATAAGTTCGTCACATCGGGCTATTTTAGCAGCTAGTTTAACTTCCTCATCACTAGCATTATGCTTACCAATTCGAATATTATTCATGATGGTATCATCAAATAGTACTACCTGTTGAAAAACAAAGGCCATTGAGTGCATCAAGGTTTCGGGATCAATCTGTTTAATATCCTGATCACCGATGGTGATTTTTCCCGAATTGACATCCCAAAAACGAGCAATCAATTGCAATAAGGTACTTTTACCGCTACCTGATGGTCCAACAAATGCCGTCATTTTACCTTCCGCAATAGTACAACTTAAATCATTGATAACACTGGTTTGGTTATAGGAAAAGTTAACATGATCAAGATTGATAGTAAAATTGTCAAAAGTCACATCATCTTTACCTTCCATGATTGATTCAGTTTGCAGACTCTTCATTCTGTCGGTAGAGACAAGCATATAAAACAGTTCAGGTAATAATGTTAAAACCGATATCAAAGGGCTGTAAATCCGAGAACTAATAATGATAAAAGCGATAAAAGTAATTGGATCCAAACTACCGGTAACCATCAAATTAACCCCTAGGAGTACAACAATGCCTAAACCGACTTGCAAGACCATGGTAGACAAGGTGACAATAATGCCGCCTATTCCTTCAAACTTAATTGACGCCCACATCATATTTTTAAGGGCTTGATCTAATCGTTGGAATTTTTTACCGCTTAAGCCAAATCCTTTTATAATCTTTATACCTTCAAGATATTCTTGAACTTCGCCTGATACAGCTAATTTGGATTGAACATGTTTTTCCCCTAATTTTTGCTCTAACCTTTTACCGACAACAACAATAATAATAGCAATTGGCAGGGTACAAAAGATAGCGCCAGCCATGCGCCAATCATAAAATGCTAATAGACAACATGTTATAAAACTACTTAAAGAATAACCAATCAATTGTGGTATTACATGGCTTAGCATGTTTTCTATAACGGCACAGTCCCCCATAATATTAGTTGTGAGCTCTGAAAGATCTTTTCGATTGAAAAAGCTAAGCGGTAGTTTTCGAATCTTTTCAGCAACTTCAATTCGGGTATTCGCTGCTTGACCAAAAGCATTAGTATAGGTCTTTTTATATTCTCTTTTATAACATAGTAAGAACAATATTGCTGATACACCGCCTAAGCCAGCCATCATCCAAAGATAATAAATATTTACCGGTATTTGACTAGTTAATGGTTCAATTAACAATATGATTGTTTGTAATAAAATGATAAAAGGTAACATTAATGACAAATTGGAAATGCTACAAGCTATTATAGCTTGATTAAGATTTCTACTTTCGATATCAGACAACATTAAGATTTTTTTAAACATGTGCCACCTCATCATTGTGACTAGAACCATCCATCTGCCAATCTAACGTTTGTTTATAGTATTGCCACATTTTGTAATAGGTTTGCTGACGATCAATGAGTTCGTCATGGGTTCCCTTCTCAACAAGGTTACCTTTATCTAATACTACAATCTGATCTGCATCTTTTATTGTCGATAAGCGATGGGCAATCATAATTACGGTTTTACCTTCCATCAAAACTTTTAAGGCAAGTTGAATTTTGTATTCATTTTCAGGATCAGCAAAAGACGTTGCTTCATCTAAAATCAAAATAGGCGAATTTTTAAGTAAAGCACGTGCTATTGCTAAACGTTGCATTTCTCCTCCTGAAAGATGCATTCCTTTAGCGCCAATCACAGATTGATAGCCATCAGGTAGTCTTTCAATAAATTCGTGACATTGAGCAGCTTTAGCTGCGGCAATAACTTCATCTAAACGGGCATCTGGTTTACCGATTTTAATATTATCTAAAATAGTTTGTTTAAAAAGAAAAACATCTTGAAACACAAAACTTACTAGCGATAATAAATAGTCACTTTTCATTTGCTTAATATCCACACCACCAATCGTTATTGAACCTTTATTTGGATCAAAAAAACGAGGAATGAGCAAAGAAATTGTACTTTTACCACTTCCCGACAGTCCAACTAGTGCGGTAGTAGTTCCCTGTTTGGCATCAAAAGAGATATGATTCAATGCATTATTTTCTGGGGCTTCATTTGCCTTATTTGCATCATAAGCGAAAGTAACCTCATTAAAGCAAATATCATAATTATCGACTTCAAGGCCAGATTCTGGTTCAACCAATGGCTTGGTATTTAAAATATTATCCATATTTTCAACACTTTTCACTGCTCGTTGTAAACCTTGTGAGACATACAAAAGTTTAAAAAATGGTGCTGGTAATGCTAATGAGAAGATTAAATAGAAAATAGAGGCCAAAATAAAATTCGCATAATTATCACTCACACCTAATAACAAAATTATTACTGGAACAATAAAAAGATAGATGTTATTTAAGATAAGGATAAAAAATGCCATATGATATTTGAAGCAATTAATAAACCTAAGGCAATATTGTTCATAGGCTTTAATTGATTCATAAAAACGTTTAAATGAGAAAAACGTTTGGTTAAAAGCTTTGACAACCGTTATTCCTCGAATATATTCCACCGATGCATTACTCATATCAACAAGTCGCTTTTGAAACTCTTGCATATTGTTTTTGATATCTTTGCGACGGTAACCGCTGATTAACACAATATAGGCTAAAATAATTGGTACTAACGTTGCTAATCCTAAACGCCAATCGAAAAAGGCTAAAATAATTAATATAATCACAGGTGTTGCAAATGATCCAATGATATCTGGTAATTGATGAGCAATAAAAATCTCAATTTTTTCAATATCATCATCTACAATTTTTCGCAATTCCCCACTCGAATGTGAACTATAAAATCCTAGTGGTAAACATGATAAATAGCGAACAAAATTATATTTCAAATGATAGAGTGTTTTAAACGCTGCAATATGTGAAAAACAGAGCGCAAGAAAATTAAAAAAGATTGAAGACGCAGCTGCAATAAAAGCCAACCAACCATAATTAATGACAAGCTCACTATTTAATAGTTGATGATTAACTAGCGCCGATATTATTTCGTAAACAATATAATAAACTGAAATAAAAGGAATAAAGGCTGCAGCAACACTCAGGATTGAAAATAAACAAGAAAAAATAATTATTATCTTATATCTAAATGTGAGTTGCCAAAGCCTATAGCTTGAATTACTTGTTTTCATTGAATAAGCACTTTATAGCCGAAATAATAATCATTATCAATTATAAATTATGAAATAACAATTACTTTCATACATTATATGATTTATCTTCACTATTATTAGGATAGATATTATCTTAGAAAGGAAGGTATCCTATTTTGGGCAAGCTTTAAAATAGGATAATAAAATTAGGTTATTAGTTAGAAAAAATTAAAAATAGTTTATAATAATTATTTAACTACACGAAAAGGATTAGCCGGTTTGGCTTTTTCTGATGGTTTATTTATACCTTCCCTTAAGGTTTTATAATATGGCTCATCTTCAAATCCCATCCCTACTCCGTTTTCACGCGCATAGATAGCTTCAATGGCGGCCATTGGTACCACAATATGTTGCGGAACCCCAGAAAATCTAGCATTAAATTCAATTTGATCATTAGTTGCCAAATATTGACCTACTGATTGAGGAGCAATATTAAGTACTATCTGACTATCCTTCACAAACTCTTGTGGTACTAATACTCCATTAATTGAAGTATTGACCACAATATAAGGTGTTAATTCATTATCTAAAATCCAGTCATAAAAAGCCCTAAAAATATAAGGGCGACGAGGAGTCATGTTATTAAGTTCCATAACGGCTACCTTGTATAATTGTTAATCTGTCATTAGATAAAAATTTAGTTTTATGCTCTTATCTTTCGTTCATCTTCAGTTAGAGAACTTATAAAAGCAGGACGTTCGAAAATACGTGCCATATACGAAAGATAATTTTTCTCGGCAATTTTCGGCAATTCAATACCGATCATCGGTAAACGCCAAAGCAACGGCGCAAAATAACAATCGCACAAAGTAAATTCATCACTCATAAAATAATCTTTTTCTTTAAACATGACAGAAATAGAAACTAAATCATCTATTAAATTTTTACGAGCTTCTTTAGCTTCACTACTATCAGGATCTTTTAAGATTGTTTCGTAAGCACTATACCACTCTTTTTTAATGCGATACATTGTTAAGCGAGAATTAGCTCTAACAATTGGGTATACCGGCATTAATGGTGGATGAGGAAAACGTTCATCTAAATACTCTAATGCTATATGTGGTTCATATAGAGTAAGGTCACGATCGATTAAAGTTGGAATTGAACCATATGGATTGAGATCCAATAATTCTTGAGGTAAAGTATCTGTTGTAACAAACTCAATCTCAGCTACTACCCCTTTTTCTGCCAGCACAAAACGAATCTGATGGCCGTAAATGTCAGTTGTATCACAAAATAATGTCATCACAGAACGTTTATTAACAGCGACAACCATATTCACTCCAGATATGCAAAATTTAAAATTAGTTTTTATATGGTTACTATTCTAGCAAATTGGATAACAAATTTGTTAAAAAAAATGTATTTTCTTTTTGTTTTTTCTAAAAATAGTATTTTTTGAACTTTTACTAAAATCAATACAGTCAGAATAAAAACGAAAAAAATAATTATCTTATTGAATATATTATAATTTAAATAAAACTAAAATTAGTGTTATTGTAATTCGTTTAGAATTGTAATAAAAAAACCCAGTATAGACTGGGTTTTGAAGCAAATTTGTATAGCATTGCACGTCGGGTAAGGACACAACATTACTGTTGCGCCCTCCCCTAAGAACTGTACGAGCGAATTTCTCCGCATACAGCTCAAGCCTTTCAATTAACTTTAGTAAGCCAGTTTCACTACCTCTAATTTCAGTGCATGAACTTTTTTATGGCAAGTAGGATGAAGTAATACCCTATTTTTGAGCGTGTCCATCCCTCCGTGCATTTTGTAGATAATATGATGGTCATGCCACCCCGTCTCTTTTGTGATTGGGAGTTGGCATAAACCACAACGACCTTTTTGTGTCTTATACAGCATACTCCATTTGTGTCTGTGTGAAAATTCTTCATACATCCTTTTCTGGTGTAGTGTTTCCCCGTATAATTCCCATTCTGGTAAAAATGGATTATAGTCCGATTTTACCTTGATATGTCGTTTGATTGCTGTCTTACTACATTGCAATAATTCAACCCATTTATCCATACCATGACGGTCTTTTATCATTGTGCCAAAGTTCCATACCCGAGTTGCGGTTGTTTTAAAGTATTTCTCTTTTATCCAACGTTTACCCTTTTTGTTATGTCTTCTTTTGCTCCAATTCCAAATCGCACGCCATATTAATGCATCCATTCGCCCATATGACTGGCTCGCTGCTTGACTTCGGTGATAGTTAGCCCATCCCCTTATCATTGGATTGAGTTTCTTTATTAGGTCTTCTTGTTTCGCCATGCTTAACTTTTTAATCTTATCCCTTACCTTGCTATAGAATGCTTGCACATTCTTTTTACTCGGCTTGATGATAAGTTTGTCGTTAAACTGTCTCACCGTCCAACCTAAAAAGTCAAAACCCTCCCCGATATGCATTACTTTCGTTTTCTTCTCTGATAGCGTGAGTCCTCTTTCTTTGAGAAATTCCTCCACTACAGGAATGACCTTTTCTTCCAGTAATTCTTTCGATATCCCTGAAATAATAAAGTCGTCTGCATATCTGACCATGTACGTTTTATGTTGCCTGATTTTCCTGCTCGCTTTCTCACCAAAGTGATTGGCAAGCTCTTTTTCTAAGCCATCTAACGCCATGTTTGCCAGCGTTGGCGAGATTATCCCACCTTGCGGTGTACCCGCCTCCGTCATCTTCACCTGTCCCATATCCACAACGCCCGATTTTAACCACTTCGTTAATATCCGCTTATTCATTGGGATATTTGCTATTAACCAATCATGGCTAATGTGGTCAAAACAGCCCTTTATGTCCGCATCTAATACCCACTGCGCAGGTTGGTTTGTCTTCCGCCCTTTGTGTGAGAATATCCGATGTATATGTGTTATCGCATCTACCGTTGACCGATTAATACGAAAACCATAAGAGCCTTTGTCCGCCGTTGTTTCCGAAACAGGCTGTAGGGCAAATAGATAAAGCGCTTGCATTGCTCTGTCTTTCATGGTTGGAATGCCCAAAGGACGCTTCTTTCCGTCAGACTTGGGGATATACACCCGTTTTAATGGTTGCGGTTGATATCCTTTATTTGTCAGCATTGCAATAGCTTTCCATTTTGCCTCAGCTGTATTCCAAGTTACCTTGTCTACACCCGCTGTCCTTTTACCTCTATTTTCAGTCACTCGCCTTACCGCTAATTGCTTAGCATAAGTTGAGCGTGTCAATAATCTTTGCAAGCGTTTAACCTTGCGCCAATCATTTTCAAGTGTCGCTTTCGCAATCCGTCCCTGCAATCCTTTAACATGTCTTGTTGCTTTGACCCAATCAATATTGTGCCATTGCCTCGCCATGTCAGAGGTCGCTGGAGCTGGACTGCGTTTAATGTTTCCATTATACTTAGTGTACTCTTTCATACTTACCTCTTGATACAAGAAGTAGCAGAAATTACTTGATACTATATGAATAACTACCAACCGAACCACCACGTTACATGTGGTAGTTATTCAAAGAATCAAATAACTCTACCACGTTGTAACATGGTTAATGATTGAGTTTTGAGCTTGACGAATGTTTCACAGGTGAATTACTTCCCAATAATTCATAAACTGTTAGGCATTCGTTAACTCATCCCTCGCCTAAAATAATTTATTAGTAATTACCCACCAAAGGATTAGCTTGTCATCTTGCGACGAAAGACCAGTTAGAAGTCTGCACCCTTTCGAGTTAGGTCATGTTTCATACCCTATATCAACCATTACAGCCAATCATTCGCTTTCTCTAACCTCCCTTACCTGCACGCTCGACAGCATCACTTACGCTCTGCCTGCCGACCCTAATTTTGCGCTCTATATACGATTGCTGAATTGTGGACGGCAAACGTACAGGCTTAACAAGTTCCATTATTGTCACACGAATAGTGAAGATGCAGACTGTTCACCGATAGTCATATTGATGGCGTATTCCCACGTTAAAAAGGAATAACCGACTACGTCACCTTTTGGTCAAAGCCTGTCAGTAGATTTGGCTCTTTCAGCATTACGGTGTTTATCATCTGTTCACATTACATTCATCTTTCTATTCAGCCTAGTCCCTCACAGCATTCTACTTGCCATTACTTAATCAATATTTCACAATATAGATTAACCTTGCTATTCCTCAAGGGGGTACATTGTCAGGAAGCTTCGTACCCAGTTGTTGCCAACTACGCACTATCCCTAAGCTACTGTCAGCCATATGACAGGTTGACTATTAATCCAGTTTATTTCTATATACAGGATTAATTCAACAATGACAATAATAGCTTACGCACTTTTGCATTAAGTATAATGATACAAGTGCGGAAACTTAGCCTTCTATCGTTCTAAATAAGCACACAATGCTTTTGAAAATGATTAATTTTATGGGAACCACAAAATTAATCTTTACGTACTGTTGTAGATACTAAACAAGGATTTAATTTATAGATTATGCAGTCCTAAACTAAACATTGCTTCATATTATTTGAGTACGTTTATTTAATTAACAATTCAATAATATCTGTATTTGACTACTTATGGCACAATACCAGTAAGTAATACAAAGACAGTATCATCTTATTATTAAAGATAGAATTAATAGAATATAGAATATGCTGATTAGCATTTTTAAGATAAAAATATAATTAGTACTTTTAATAACAGCACCAGTTATATTTTTTATAGATTTACAAACAATAACACAAGAAAAATATATTATCTTTTCCTGTTATGTGTTAACACTGAATGTTAGCGTTTTCTTATCTCCTAGCCTTTGTTCGTTTCTTTCTATCTTGAGATTGAAGACGACCAACATGACCCACTACGGTAAAAATGACCTCAAACATTATTAAACGTTCTTAATAATGGAGAATTCATTTAAATTACCTCGTTTAAGACAAGTTAATTTCGATAACACCAATATTATTGATTAACCTAATCACATCAAGGAGTCCTTGAATAGATTATAATATCCCAATAATTATTAACAACTTACTGTTGTAAGTGAATTGCCAAGAAGATATTTTCAATTGCTTATCTCTTATCAATTCATTAATATACTCAACTTAATTGAGTTTCTTTTTCTTTATTGTTTCCTTTGCTTTACACATTTGAAACAAATTCTTATTATGCTATTTGCATTCGAGATTCAGTAGATTAATATACTATAATTAGTACATTACTACTAAGGCTCTCTCGGCTAAGCTACCAACTATACCTTAATGCAAGTATAAAGAGGTTGCCCCGTAGGACAACTTTCTTTTTAAACCTTGTAATATATGAAAAAAAATCCATATAAAACAAGGCACAAGCGCTACTTGCCGCACTTAACGTTTGCTGAATTGTGGACGACGACGTGCTTTACGTAGACCCACTTTTTTACGTTCAACTTGACGTGCATCACGAGTAACAAAGCCCGCTTGACGTAATGAAGAGCGTAAAGTTTCATCATATTCCATTAATGCACGAGTAATACCGTGACGAATCGCACCAGCTTGACCTGAAATACCACCACCTTTAACAGTGATGTAAAGATCAAGTT
>CAMLIK010000015.1 GCA_946480175.1 uncultured Gilliamella sp. | reverse complement strand
TTGTGATAGGTAAATAAACAGACAGTGTTGGCGGAATTTTAGATTGCACAATGAAATCTAGCCGCCACTATCGCAGGGGTGGTATTAGATGTATAAACCTGAATATTAAAGGAGCAATATAAAATGAAGATTGAAGATATTAGAGTAATAAAACTGTTACTTTTATTGCCGAAGGTAACCATTTAGGGCATTATAACCCATCGTTATACATAGTTGAGCAACTATTGAACTTAAAAGCTGCGCCTAAATAGACTAAAAAACTGGACCAAACTACTAGTTGCTTATGATTTAATGCGAGGTGGTATCAAATGTGATGTTAATTACGACAAGAATCTGACATTACCGTCAACGTGCTTATCGTGCACAGTGATTTTTGCGGTAATAGAAGCAATTGGTGAAATCACTTTCAACCAAGCTAATCAATTGTTAATGACTAAACTGGTGTTTTGAGTCTTGCAAAACTCATAACTCAACCACCCGATCAAATAAAGGACTATCGGTTAATCTATGGGTTACCATTAGTAGGGTTTTATTATGGCAAATTTGCTTGATAAGCTGAATAATCTGTTGTTCAGTTTGCTGATCAAGGCTTTCAGTTGGTTCATCCATTAAGACTAATGGCGAGTTATGCAATAGTGCTCTAGCAATACCGATACGTCGAATTTCACCACCTGATAGTGAACGCCCACCTTGTCCTAAAGGTAAATCCAATCCTTGCTCAGTTGATAGCAATTTCGATAGCTCAACTTGCTGTAAAACAGCAATTAGTTGTTGGTCTGATGCGTGTGGATCACCAATTAACAAATTTCGTCTTAATGTATCACTAAAGATAGTAATCATTTGCGGTACCACTGCAATTACTTGTCGTAAAGTTGGTTCGTTAAGTTGATTAATTGGTATATCATTGATAAGAATATTGCCCGAAGTTGGTTCCCACGCGCGGGTGACTAAATTAAGTAAGGTCGACTTACCGCAGCCGGTTTTACCAATTAAGCCAATATGTTTGCCTGCTTCAACGGTTAATGAAAAGTGATTTAAGATTGTAAACGGTTGATTTGGGTAGCAAAAGTTAATGTCATTAAATTGTAGTTTGGCGGTGGTTAAATCTATCACTTTACCTTGCTCGGTAAACTTGATATCGGGAGTTTGAGTAAATAAAGCGGTTGTTCGTTTTGCTGATGCCAATACTTGGCCTAAAAAGATAAATGCAGTAGGAATAGGGGCTAAAATCTCACTACTTGCAAGGCAGACAAACACGAATAGGGCAATGAAAGGCGATAATGTATATTGGGTGATAAGCCAAAGCACCAACAAAGTCAAAAATCCGGCAATTAATACCACAAGAGCACTGGATAGAGCCATTAAAGTGGATTGTTTTTTCTGATAATAAAGCCAGTCTGATTCAAGCTTGTCCAATTTTGAACGGTAACGATTTTGCGCATTAAATAAAGTCAGTTCAGCTTGACCTTGAAGATAGTTAATTAATAACGCTCGATATTCACTTTGCTGTTTAGCTAGGTTTTCACCTAACTGTTTACCTGCATGATAAAAGACTACAGGAATGGCAAGTAAAGTAATAGTGAGTACAATACTGATAATTAAGGCGATAGGAAGGTTAATATAACTTAATCCAACAAATAGTATCATAACGATGACGAGAGCTGTTACAATCGGCGAAAATAGTTTCAAATAGAGATGATCAAGTGCATCAATATCCACAATAAAGCGGTTAAGCAGATCAGCTTTTTGATATTGAGCTAATTGGTTGGTGCTCAATGGTAAGATCTTTTTAAATGCCAGCGTTCTTAAATAGGCTAATATCTTAAATGTAGTATTATGATCGACCAAACGTTCAGCATAACGCGACGCTGTTCGCATAATAGCTGCGGCTCGCACGCCTGCAGCAGGTAACATGTAATTAAAGGTATATAGTCCTGCAACACCAACCACCGCGGTAGACGCTAAAAACCATCCTGATAAAGAAAGTAAAAAGACACTGGCAAATAACGTAAGAATAGCTAAGCCCAGTCCAATAACAATTTGCCAAAAGTAGTGCTTATAAAGCGCAATATAGGGACGTAATAGCGTTAGCATAAGCTCTCCTTAATGGCGGTAAGTTGCCCTTTTGACAGTTTCCAGACTTGGTCAAAATCCTCAATATCATGGTGAGTGATAGTGATACTATTTGTCGCAATATGATAGGGAGCTAATTGTTGGATTGTCTGTTTATCTAAACTGGCAGTTGGTTCATCAAGGATCAGTAATTGGCAAGGTTTGAGCATCGCTCTAGCAAGAGCAATACGCTGAGCTTGTCCAACAGACAATCTTACGGCATCCTCACCAACCTTAGTATCGACACCTTCAGGTAATTGTGCGATAACATCAGATAGTTGCGCTTTGGAGATGACTTCGTCAAGCTCCCGGGCGGTAGCCATTGGTTTGCCCAGTAGGATATTTTCCCGAATTGAACCATTAATCAGATAAGGATTTTGCCCAATCCAACTGATTTGTTGTTGCCAACTAGTTAAATCAAGTTGATTAAATTCAATACCATTAATTTTGAGCGATCCTTGATAAGGTAAAAATCCTAATAATACCTGCATAAGAGAACTTTTACCCTCACCACTCGTACCAATTAACGCTAATTTAAATGGTGAGTGTAATGAAAAGCTAAACGGACCAACTATTGGTATCCCTTCGTTTGATAACACAATAAGATCGTTCGCTTCAATCGTTTTTAAAACAGTTATTTTTAAGGGGCTGTTTGATGATAATTGATTAGATTTGCTTTTTTGCTGATCACCAGCAAGTGCCATTTTTTTATTTAAAAACGTTTCAATATTATCCGCTGCGGCAATGGCTTCGGCTTTGGCATGATAATATACTCCTAAATCGCGTAATGGTTGAAAATATTCGGGTGCTAAAATTAAGGCAAAAAAACCAGCAAACAAAGTGACAGTGCCATTGTAAGTGCCAAAATTAAACTCTCCTAGATACGAAAAACCAAAATAAACCGCCACAATTGCAATCGAAATCGATGTAAAAAATTCTAAAACTGCAGATGATAAAAATGCCATTTTTAACACTTGCATGGTTTTAACGCGAAAATCTTCAGATGCATGGGCAATTTGTTCAGTTTGTTGTTCGCCTTGATTGAATAAACGAATGGTACTAAGTCCTTTTAGGCGATCTAAAAAATGCCCACTTAAATAAGCAAGTGCCTTAAAATGACGACGATTAATATCCGCAGCGCCCATGCCGACTAAAATCATAAAAATAGGAATTAGCGGAGCGGTACAAAGCAAAATAACGGCCGCAGCCCAATTAAAAGGGAGGATGGCAATACAAATTAATATCGGTACCATACTTGCTAAGCGCATTTGCGGTAAGTAGCGAGCAAAAAAATCATGCAAATTATCGACTTGCTCAATTATTAAAGTACTCCATGCGCCAGTGGTGCTTTGGCTTAAATAGGCAGGGCCAAATAACTCAAACTGATCGATAATTTTTTGCCGAATTTGTTGACGGATCTTTTGCCCTAAGGCAAAGTTAATCTTCTCACGAAGATAAATAAGCAAGCCACGTAACAATAAAATGACGATTAAAGATAAAAAATAGGGAACAACCATAGAAAACGAAGTCCGATCGATGATTAATTTTTGCAGAATAATTGCCAATAACGCTGCTTGACCAATCATTAATAGACTTAACAAAAAACCAGATAAAACCGAAGCACGCAAATCTGATTTATACATTTTTGTGTGCTGTTTTAACCAGTTAAGTAAATAGGTTTGACGTTTTTTATCTAGTGACATACTATTTAGCGTGTTCTATTTTAAGTTGTCTAAATAGTGTTCAGCATCTAAAGCTGCCATACACCCTGTTGCTGCCGACGTGATTGCTTGTCGATAAATATGATCCATAACATCACCAGCAGCAAAAATCCCCTCGATACTTGTTTGAGTGGCATTACCGCCAGTGCCTGATTTTACTTTAATATAACCATTATCTAGTTCAAGTTGACCATCAAAAATGGCCGTATTTGGTTTATGACCAATGGCAATAAATACCCCCATTACTAAAAGCGCTTTAGTAAGATTTGGATCTTGACTGCTTCGTAATCTAACGCCGGTTACGCCCATATTGTCACCAAGGATTTCGTCGATGATTTGATGAGTATGTAAAATGACTTTGCCTTCTCGCACTTTTTCGGCCAAGCGGTCCATTAAGATATTCTCTGCCCTAAAGCTATCACGACGATGAATCAAATGGACTTCGCTTGCAATATTAGCTAAATAAAGGGTTTCTTCAATAGCTGTATTACCACCACCTACAACAGCCACTTTCTGATTACGATAAAAGAAGCCATCACATGTAGCACAAGCTGACACACCTTTGCTTTTAAATGCTTCTTCGGAAGGTAAGCCTAAATATTGCGCAGATGCACCGGTAGCGATGATTAACGCATCGCAACTGTATTGCGTGTCGCTACCAAGTAATTTGAATGGTTTTTGGCTAAAATCAACACTATCGATGTGATCGATAATGATTTCAGTGTTGAATCGTTCGGCATGCTGTTGCATTTTGTCCATCAGTTCAGGTCCCGTTAATTCAGGATTCGCCGCTGGCCAGTTTTCGATTTCGGTCGTGGTGGTAAGTTGTCCACCTTGCTGAGTGCCGGTGATTAATACTGGAGATAAATTTGCTCGTGCAGCATAAACCGCTGCGGTATAGCCAGCTGGTCCTGACCCTAAAATTAATAGACGGGCATGTTTGGTTTTCATCTTATATCCTTCCTATTTTCTGGCTAAATAAAATATGGTTAGCGCAATTTATAGTTAATAAGTCTAACATTATCAATCTTTCTCTTGTAACAAAATTGTTTATTGCAGCAATAGGTGAAGGTGATAATATTGAGTAACGCACAATAGTATTGGTTTTCTTTGTGTTTTCAATTAATGCCGCCAAAAGGCGACATAAGGATGATAATTGCAATTAAGATAAGTAAGTTGTTACATCTTGGAGTGACCAACGAATATGTGGCGGTTGCTCATCAATGCGATAACCAAATGCTAAACATAGTCCGACACCAAACACTTCATGACTAAATGTAGGAATATGTTTTTCTAAGATGTTAATCACTTTATCATATTGAAATCCACCAAGCGCGCAAGAGTCTATATTATGATAAGCCGCTGTAGTCATCATATTTGCAGCCGCTATATAACCCTGCATTTCTGACCAGTTATTAGTATTCAATCCTTCTCCTAAACCATAGTTAATATAGTTAAGAAAATCTTGGCTAGCTTTATCAATTGCCGTTTGATCGTTTTGATCTGGCAAAGTTCTTGCTACAGCTTGACGCAAATAAGGGCTTTGTGAAGTGAAGTTATTTGCTTTACGATAAAGTAAAATCACAAAATGCGAACAGCTAGTAACTTGTTCTTGATTATAACAAGCTGCACGCAATTGTGCTTTAATATCTGTATTATCGACAACCACAAAATGCCAAGGTTCCAAGCCAAATGATGACGGTGATAAACGACCAGCATCTAAAATAACTTCAATCTCGGCATGACTAATTTTCTTTGATTGATCAAAACGTTTGCAAGCGTGCCTAAATTCGAAAGCTAATGATAGTTTGTCCATAATGTCTCCTAAGATTTTAGATTCCATGGTGCTACTTTCAATAAAAGCACCATGCCCGGTAGGGCTAATATCGTACATAAACCAAAAAAGGTCGTCCATCCTAAATATTCAACCATAATTCCTGTTGTCGAATTAATAAGTGTTCGAGGAATTGATGCGATACTGGTGAATAATGCAAACTGTGTTGCAGTATATAGTGGATTAGTCGTTTTGGCGATAAATGCAACAAATGCTGCTGAGCCAAGACCCACGCCTAGTGATTCAATTCCGATAACTAACGCTAACATAATTTTTTCATGTGAACCAATTTCATTAAATGGTCCTTCAATTGACAACCACGCAAAACCTAAAATAGAAAAGACTTGCACCAAACCAAAGCACCATAAAGCGCGATTAATCCCGATTTTTATCATCAAAATTCCGCCCATTATGCCACCTAATATACTAGGCCATAATGAAGCATTTTTGGCGATCCAACCAATGTCTAATCGGCTGAATCCCATTTTCATATAAAAAGTGGTCGCTAAGGACGTCGCCATGCTATCGCCTAATTTATATAAAAATATAAAGGACAAAATAACCATGGCTGATTTAAAGCCTTTCCTAGTAATAAATTCTAAAAACGGGTTTATAATAATATCTTCAAGATTACGGGATTTTGGTATTTGTTGATTAAGTGGTTCTTTCACCAAAAGAGTCATAACTATGGCTGGTAACATAAATAATGCTGTGATAATAAAAACGCTACTCCATGGCAAAAATTGAGATAGAATTAGCGATAATGAACCAGGTACCAAGCCTGCGATGCGATAAATATTAATATGAATACTATTTCCTAATCCAAGTTCGGAATCGAGAAGTATTTCGCGTCGAAATGCATCTAAAGCGATATCTTGTGTGGCGGAAAACAGTGCAATAATAAAGCATATAGTAGCAATAACCCAAATATTCAATGTTGGTGAAAAACAACCTAATATCGCTATGAAAAATAGCAATATTATTTGCGACAAAAACATCCACCCTCGACGTCGTCCCATCTTAAACAATGAAATATCATCCATAAATGGTGCCCAGACAAATTTGAAAATGTAAGGTAGTTGCGTTAATGAAAATGCGCTAATTGCTTTGATATCCAGTCCTTCACTGGTTAACCATGCTGGTAAAAGTTGTATTAATAAAAAAAAAGGAAGTCCTGAAGCAAAACCGGTAAAAACACAAATGAGCATTTTTGTCGAAAAAATAGTTTTGAAAAGGGGATCTTGTTTTTTATTCATCAGTTAACATTATTGGTGAGTTTTATAACAAAGTGCTATCATAGCATACAAATAAAAAAAATTATTGCTAAAGCTAACATAACGCGTTTTACTATATGTGAATTTTACTAACCGGATATTTCAAAGCAAACATTAAATCAATATTTGACATTCGTCAAAAATTATCAAGCAAGCAATGTGTTTCGATCATCATTAAAGCTGAAACAATACATCTATTTATTGCCGACAAGGGGGCATAATATGAAAGGAACAGTTAAGGTTGCTGTTTTTAGCAGTAAACATTACGACAAAGAACATCTCGAAATCGCCAACGAACACTTTGGTTTTGATATTGAATATTACGAGCATAAATTAAGCCACAAAACGGTTGTCACAGCTCAAGGTTATAATGCTGTTTGTGTATTTGTTAACGACGAAGTTGATAAAGCTGTCCTACAAAAATTAGCGCATTATGGTATTAAAATCCTAGCATTACGCTGTGCAGGTTTTGATAATGTCGATCTGGCTGAAGCAAAGAAATTAGGGATCACTGTCGTTCGTGTGCCAGCCTATTCGCCAGAAGCAGTTGCTGAACACGCCGTTGCATTAATGATGACACTAAATCGCAGAACCCATAAAGCTTATCAACGAACTCGCGATGCTAATTTTTCGTTAGATGGGCTAACAGGTTTTAACATGCATAATCGCACTGCTGGGGTGATTGGTACAGGTAAAATTGGTCAAGCAGTGATTCGTATCTTAAAGGGATTTGGCATGAATATTCTTGCATATGATCCTTATCCAAACGATATCGTTGTCGAATTAGGTGCTCAGTATGTTCAATTAGACGAACTCTATGCAAAATCAGATGTAATAACCTTACATTGCCCAATGTCACCTGAAAATTATCATCTATTAAACAAAGATTCATTTGACAAAATGAAAAACGGTGTGATGATTATTAACACTAGCCGTGGTGGCTTATTGGATGCTACTGCTGCAATTGAAGCACTAAAACAGACTAAAATCGGTGCTCTAGGTATGGACGTTTATGAAAACGAGCGAGACCTATTTTTCGAAGATAAATCTAACGATGTCATTTTAGATGATGTATTTCGTCGATTATCTGCGTGTCATAATGTGATTTTTACCGGTCATCAAGCCTTTTTAACTCAAGAGGCATTATTAAATATCTCGGACACTACCCTAAACAATATTGCACAAATAGCAGCAGGAAGAGATTGTCAAAATATTGTTAAATAAAAGTAAATAATTTAATATATCGTCGTTTTTTAACTAACTAAATATGGATGGTTTATGCAACGTATCGTTATTTATGTCATGATGATTTTATGGCTTGCTGCTTGTTCTGGTGGGAAATCTTCAAAGTCCCCAATGCAGCAGCATCGGGGCCATTCAAATGTAAAAGGTGGCGTTTATTTAGAAAAACAGCACGAAAAACCGAAAGCAAATAGCGCACCAGTAGATAAAGAGAAGTTTATCACCATGATGGTTAAAAAACATGGTTTTAATCGCCAGCAACTACGTAAAGTTCTAGAGCAAACAAACAAACTTGATTGGGTTATTGGCTTAATGGATAAACAAGCACCAAAATCGGGATCATCAAATGTACCAAATGGCGCATGGATTCGTTACAAAAATAAATTCATTACACCAAGTAACTTACCTAAAGGTGTCGAATTTTGGAATAAATATGACAAAGACCTGCAACGTGCTTACAAAGAGTATGGTGTACCACCTGAAATCATCGTCGGTATTATTGGCGTTGAAACAGGCTGGGGCCGTGTTATGGGCAAAACCAAAATTATCGATGCGCTATCAACTCTTGCATTTTATTACCCAAGACGATCTCAATACTTTGCTAACGAACTTGAAGACTTTTTAGTTATGTGTCGTGATGAAGGTGTTGATCCATTTGATTTAAGTGGATCATTTGCGGGAGCAATGGGCTATGGCCAATTTATGCCATCGGCTTTTAGACATCATGCAGTCGATTTCAATCGTGACGGCCATACCGATTTATGGGATCCGGTTGACGCAATTGGCAGTGTAGCGAACTATTTCAAAGCACACGGTTGGCAACGTAACAAAAAAGTTGCCGTGGTGGCTGATGGTCAAGCGCTTGAGCTTGATACAGGATTTAGCACTAAATACCCTGTTGAACATTTAACCAAAGCAGGATTAAAACCAAAAAGCTCAATCGACGGTCATAAAGAAGTCAGCTTATTACGTCTAGACATGGGAAATAGTTACCAATTTTGGTATGGTTTACCTAACTTTTACGTTATCACCCGCTACAATCACAGTACGCATTATGCCATGGCGGTATGGCAATTGGGTTTAGCTGTTAGAAAGGCAAGATAAATCCACAAGAAAACGTCGCAATTGCCAGATGTTTGTTAATCAAGCTCATGACAGGTGAATTTGTTTATTTTAAAAAGGTGTTGATTAACGTCGGAGATAAAAAGTGATTTTTTGACGTAGCAGAACTATCCGCTCCTACTAAAGCGGTTTTTTAGAAGGACGGACTTTTACAGTAAAAAGTTGAGGAACAGTTTTTTGAGTTTTAAAATTGGTCATTTTAATCGTTAAATGTGTATTTTTTAGATGGGCTTTAACATTTTAATTTACAAAAATTAACAATTTTATAATTATATTAAATTGTGGTTATTTTTTGAAAGCGCTATGCTACCCCACCTCGTTTTTAAGTGAATTATTGATTATATTTTAACTGATAAAGTGTAAGTGGCTATAAAATACGGAGTTAATTGACAGGATTGTCGGATGTGTATCATGATTTATAACAAAGCAACATGGCCAATCTATAATCTAAGTTCAACGAAGTTAGGGTGCCAACATTCATTTTTTTACCACGGTTTATTTTTCAACAAAATTGCGAGCATTTTTGCAGATTTCTTCCAACGCTTCTATTTATCTTGGCAGATCTTTTTAATATTTGTTTTTTTGCTTGTAACTTCCTTTGCAAGTGAAGCACTAACGTCTATAACTTTGAATAGTATTGAGGGTAATGCTCCATATTTTACTGTCGATGGTGGTCACACTCAAGTGACTGACACTGACGGTCTGCTCGGAATATCTCTTTCTAATGGGGTTAAATTTACACCTTCGTCCAATGATTCAAGTTTAACTAATCCTATCGAGTTACCTTCTGCAGGTCAGAGTTTCGCTGATATTGGCATGATGATACCAATCAATTTTGACACAATCTCATTAAATACCCTTATTGAGGCTCCCTATAATTATTGGGGTGACGCTGATGGGGATAGTGGTGTTACTGCTACGGGTAATTTATATTTATCTATCGTTGATGCAAACAACTTGTCTGTCACTCGTAATGAACCGCTTAGCGTTTGTAGAGCACCTTATAAAGTGATGTTAAGGACTGATGGTGGTACATTATCGACCCGTTACGGTGTTCCTAAAAGTACTTATTTTACTGCAAGTAATGTAACTTATTATATTAAACCTAAGTCAACGATTGATGTTTGCTTTGCTAAACCTAATATGGTAAACGGTGATCGCCACTATGCTGGTCCAGCTTCCATTTGGAGTATTACTAAAGGCTTTCTCACTCAATCAACTAGGCCATCATCTTACCATTCAAATTTTCCTA
Source organism: uncultured Gilliamella sp. (assembly GCA_946480175.1). Lineage (GTDB taxonomy): Bacteria > Pseudomonadota > Gammaproteobacteria > Enterobacterales > Orbaceae > Gilliamella. The sequence continues at coordinate 30,750 of CAMLIK010000015.1, read as the reverse complement.
CTACTGGCGCAAATGATTTATATTTTGATTTACAGATAGTTGGTGTTGATCAGAAATTGACATGGAAGCCTGTTTCTCCTAATGGCGATATTAAAGCAACTATGAGGTATTTGAATGAATCGGATACCAGCGTTGTTCGTGTCACCTTAAAAGGGCCTGCCGCTAGAGATATAACGGGTAACATCGATGAAGAAGATAAGGAAAAACTTGTTCCATCTTTGCCTCAGACATTTGAGCTAGTTGGAAAAGGTAAAGATAGTAATGATAATGATATCGTGGTGAAGTATGGTTTTGTATTAAAGCAGTGGTTCTTTATTCGATACAGAGGTCGTCCACTTGCCGAACAGGAATCATGGTGTAGCAATATAGGTTATCGCCTTCCACATCTTAGGGAATTAACTAACGCATCATCGTGTAATGGTATTCGTGAATTTAAATGTCCTGGAGGAATTGCTTACCCATCAAATACTTATGTCTATTCGCGACGAATTGGCGCAGGATTTCTTGCTGAATGGGGTAATATAGCTTATTACACTCGTGAGGCTAGGGACGTTTATTCCTTCTGGGCGAGCGAACAGTCCGAAAAGCTCGATGGTACGAGTTCAAACACCCAATTAACTGCGACCAAGGATATCGGCATGATTTATCATAGTAATAAAACAAGTGATTATGCGGCAGCTTGCGTCTTTGATGGAAAGAAGACAAACAAAGAAGGCAACTAGCACTTTAAAAAACGCTATTGAGTGAGATGATAAAACGCGAAACACAACTGGATTATCCGCATAAACTGTAACTTATTTTGAGGAACGGGGTTTTTATGGCAAAAATAGTCGAGCAACGTACTTTTTAAGGTTTAAAATTCTGCTAAAATCAAAATTGTGAGTCCGATAATAACCACTAAAATTCCCCTAAAAAATAATTTATCATCAAAATAGTTAGATTTTTAAAGATATGTAAAGGGGCGATTATTTGGTTAATAATAATCATCAAGTAATTAATTTTACAATATTTTTCTATTTATTTTCTATTATCTTTACAAAAGTTAACAATTAAGGGTGCGAATAAGTGTTGCAACGTGTTTTTCTAGTCACTATACTTACTTAACCGTTTAATACAAACGGTTAAGTTTTAAATAATTAACATAAAAATGTAAAAAAATTAAAAATTTACTTGACGGGATTGTCGAATATGTATTATAATTTACAAAAAGCCAAAAAGCCAAACTGGCAAACCTATATTTTAAATTCGGCAAAATTAAACTCTCGGCGTTCGTTTTGCTATTGTAGTTTGTTTTTCCATAAGACCTCACCAATTTTATTGCGGTTTCCTCGCCGATTTTTATCAATCCGACAGCTTTTTATTGTTCTATCGTTTAGCTTGCCTTTAATGACTTCCTTTTCTAGTCAAGCTTTGTCGACTAAAACCACGAATACTATTAACGGAACTGCACCATATTTTACTACCGACGGCGGTCAGACTCGGATAACTGATGCCGAAGGCTTACTTGAAATATCCCTTTCTAATGGGGATAAATATACACCATCATCTAATGATTCAAGCCCAACAAAACCTATTGTGTTGCCTATCGCTGATCAGAGCTTTGCTGATATTGGTATGTTGGTGCCAACTGATAGTGATTCAATCGAATTAAAGTCTCTTATTGGGGAACCTTATTATTATTGGGGAGATAGTGATGGAGATGGTGAAGGTCCTAATGGTATAACTGCTACAGGTGGTTTAAGTTTATCTATTGTTGATAACGACAATCAAGCTGTATCACGTGATACTATTCCAAAGATCTGTAATGCACCTTATAAAGTAACATTAACCAGTACAGATGGGACATTAGAGACGAATTACGGTGTTCCTAAAAGTAGTCATTTTGCAGCAAGTAATGTGACTTATTATATTAGTCCTAAGGCTTCGCCTATAGCTTGCTTTGCTAAACCTAATATGAAGTATTCTGACATAGAGGATGGTCAGGATTTCAAAGGTTTAGCTAATGAGTGGGACCCTAAAAATGGGTTTATTCCTCAGTCATACGATCCATCGAGTTATAACCAAAATTTCCCAACTACAGGCGCAAATGGTTTATATTTTGATTTAAAGATAGGTGGTGTTAATCAGAAATTGACATGGACCACTGTTTCTCATGGCGAGATTAAAGTAACTATGAGGTATTTAAATGAATCGGATACAAGTGTTGTTCGGGTCACCTTAAAAGGGCCTACTGCTAGTCAGGACCAGATAAGGGCTAGTGAGGACCAGATAATGGCAGAGGCAAATCTGATAGGAACTGTTGAAAAACCTACTTTGCCTCAGGTATTTGAGTTAGTTGGAAAAGGTAAAGATAGTAATGATAATGATGTTGTGGTGAAGTATGGTTTTGAATTAAAGCAATGGTTTGTTAATAGAGGGGATAAGCAACGACTAGATAAGTATCCAAGTGATGCTCCAAATCCTAATGACCAAGACAATAAGGACAATAAACCCGGATCCGAAGCTCCTTACATGCAAGAAAAATGGTGTGAAAAGATAGGTTATAGTCTTTCCAAAATTAAGGATTTAACTAATGCAAAAGGAGCTGAATGTCCGTTCGTCGATGCTGAAAGTTGTGAAGCTCAAAATCTTGAAGGCGCCTCAATTGGTAATTATTACCAACGTAAAATTGCTGGAGGGCTTTTAAGCGAGTGGGGCGTTTTAGGAAAATACGAAATGGATGAAGGAAACTTTGATCCAAATAATGGTTACTGGACAAGTGACATGTCAAGTAAGGGCATTAACGTTTACTACCTCGTCAGCCATCTGATTGGTAAAATATATGGATATAGTAATACTAATTTTAAGAGAACTGCAATTTGCACCACAAATTGACACATAGAGTCTTACCAAGAGGCAAGTAAAGTGCATAGCTAAATATCCGCCCCAAAATTGGGGTGGATTTATTTTTGAGGAACGGGGTTTTTATGGAAAAATAGTCGAGTAACGTACTTTTTAAGGTTTAAAATCCTGCTAAAATCAAAATTCTCAGTCCGATAATAACCACTAAAATTCCCCCAAAAATAATTTTATCATCAAAATAGTTAGATTTTTAAAGATATGTAAAGGAGTGATTATTTGGTTAATAATAACTATCAATTAATTAATTTTCCAATATTTTTCTATTCATTTTCTATTATCTTTACAAAAGTTAACAATTAAGGGTGCGAATAAGTGTTGCAACGTGTTTTTCTAGTCACTATACTTACTTAACCGTTTAATACAAACGGTTAAGTTTTAAATAATTAACATAAAAATGTAAAAAAATTAAAAATTTACTTGACGGGATTGTCGAATATGTATTATAATTTACAAAAAGCCAAAAAGCCAAACTGGCAAACCTATATTTTAAATTCGGCAAAATTAAACTCTCGGCGTTCGTTTTGCTATTGTAGTTTGTTTTTCCATAAGACCTCACCAATTTTATTGCGGTTTCCTCGCCGATTTTTATCAATCCGACAGCTTTTTATTGTTCTATCGTTTAGCTTGCCTTTAATGACTTCCTTTTCTAGTCAAGCTTTGTCGACTAAAACCACGAATACTATTAACGGAACTGCACCATATTTTACTACCGACGGCGGTCAGACTCGGATAACTGATGCCGAAGGCTTACTTGAAATATCCCTTTCTAATGGGGATAAATATACACCATCATCTAATGATTCAAGCCCAACAAAACCTATTGTGTTGCCTATCGCTGATCAGAGCTTTGCTGATATTGGTATGTTGGTGCCAACTGATAGTGATTCAATCGAATTAAAGTCTCTTATTGGGGAACCTTATTATTATTGGGGAGATAGTGATGGAGATGGTGAAGGTCCTAATGGTATAACTGCTACAGGTGGTTTAAGTTTATCTATTGTTGATAACGACAATCAAGCTGTATCACGTGATACTATTCCAAAGATCTGTAATGCACCTTATAAAGTAACATTAACCAGTACAGATGGGACATTAGAGACGAATTACGGTGTTCCTAAAAGTAGTCATTTTGCAGCAAGTAATGTGACTTATTATATTAGTCCTAAGGCTTCGCCTATAGCTTGCTTTGCTAAACCTAATATGAAGTATTCTGACATAGAGGATGGTCAGGATTTCAAAGGTTTAGCTAATGAGTGGGACCCTAAAAATGGGTTTATTCCTCAGTCATACGATCCATCGAGTTATAACCAAAATTTCCCAACTACAGGCGCAAATGGTTTATATTTTGATTTAAAGATAGGTGGTGTTAATCAGAAATTGACATGGACCACTGTTTCTCATGGCGAGATTAAAGTAACTATGAGGTATTTAAATGAATCGGATACAAGTGTTGTTCGGGTCACCTTAAAAGGGCCTACTGCTAGTCAGGACCAGATAAGGGCTAGTGAGGACCAGATAATGGCAGAGGCAAATCTGATAGGAACTGTTGAAAAACCTACTTTGCCTCAGGTATTTGAGTTAGTTGGAAAAGGTAAAGATAGTAATGATAATGATGTTGTGGTGAAGTATGGTTTTGAATTAAAGCAATGGTTTGTTAATAGAGGGGATAAGCAACGACTAGATAAGTATCCAAGTGATGCTCCAAATCCTAATGACCAAGACAATAAGGACAATAAACCCGGATCCGAAGCTCCTTACATGCAAGAAAAATGGTGTGAAAAGATAGGTTATAGTCTTTCCAAAATTAAGGATTTAACTAATGCAAAAGGAGCTGAATGTCCGTTCGTCGATGCTGAAAGTTGTGAAGCTCAAAATCTTGAAGGCGCCTCAATTGGTAATTATTACCAACGTAAAATTGCTGGAGGGCTTTTAAGCGAGTGGGGCGTTTTAGGAAAATACGAAATGGATGAAGGAAACTTTGATCCAAATAATGGTTACTGGACAAGTGACATGTCAAGTAAGGGCATTAACGTTTACTACCTCGTCAGCCATCTGATTGGTAAAATATATGGATATAGTAATACTAATTTTAAGAGAACTGCAATTTGCACCACAAATTGACACATAGAGTCTTACCAAGAGGCAAGTAAAGTGCATAGCTAAATATCCGCCCCAAAATTGGGGTGGATTTATTTTTGAGGAACGGGGTTTTTGTAGAAAAAGTTGAGGAAAGCACTTTTTATGCTCTAAAGCCCTAACGCTACTTTAACTCCAATCACAATCAATATCATGCCTAATAACTTATCAATAATCGCTTGCAACTTAAAATAACGCCGCTGGACGACTTGCGTTTGAAAGATAAATACTACCAAAGGCCACCAAAGTAAGGCTTCAAACCAAATAATAAATGCGACAAGCAATTTATCCATTATAGTTGAGTCAGCATTAAGTAGTTGGGTGAATATAGCCAGAAAAAATAGCGTCGCTTTGGGGTTTAGTAAGTTGCATAACAGTCCTTGCATAAATGCTGCTTTTGCGGTGATATTGAGTTGCTGAGATTGCTTGGTGACATAAGTGGCACCACTATTTTTGGCCAACAACGCTTTAATACCAATCCATAGCAAATAAGCAGCACCAGCATAACGCAAGACATTGTAAAGCCACGGAGTTGTGATAATTAACACGGCAATACCAGCTACACAGTAGCTCATATGAATTGCGATAGCACTAATTACACCTAAACAGGTCATTAATGCCATTTTTCGGTTATAACTTAAGCTGTTTTTTAAGACCAGAAAGAAATCTGGCCCAGGTGATATCATGCCTAAACAGCTAATAGTGATAACTAAAATTAAGGTATCGACGCTCATTTTTGCACTTGTGCCGCATTGTTTAATGTCGCGATACTCGATTTATGTTGTTCAATAAACTGTTTTTTATCAGTATTTTCGCCAATTAAGTAATCGGTTAAGAATTTTGCATTCGTTTTAATTTGTGCTCCGTTTAAAATCAATCTTGGTAAATCGATTTGGTAGATGGTTTGATTCGGTGATTTTTGTAAATCATCAGTACTCGCATTGGTTAATAAGTAGAGTTTGCGCTCTTTTGCCGACAATTTTTTAACGGTTTCGGTGCCCGCACCCATCATTAAATGATCAGGAAAGATGTAGAACACGGTGTTGTCTAATATGCCTTGCTGTTTTAGGTTTTCAATAAATTGCCCTAAGTTGTAATCAAGCGATGCAGCCACAAACGACATATTATCTTTTTTCGGACTGATGACGGAGGTCATGCGCTCATCATCAAAGCCATTTGGTGCATGGGTTGAAACGGTCGAGATAAATAGTGCAAAGGGTTTGTCAGTATTTTTCATCTCTTGAATTTGTTGTTTAGCGATGTCTAAAATGTCTTTATCGTATAATCCAAATGGCGCATTTGGGTATTTACCGGGATAGGATTTTTCCGATACGACTTGCATACCAAGCACTTCAGCTGTGTGGCCAATGCCCGCAAATTCAGGGCCTGCCATCACATAATGAGTTTGGTAGCCAGCTTGTTTTAGCACATCAGCTAAGGTGACTAATTGGGTGGTGTTGGCACTTTTTAGCGGTGATGTTGAGTGTTCGCCTATTAAAAATGGTACACCACTCATATAAGTGTACATTGAGGCGGTTGTCCATGTGCTTCCCGCACTCATGGGCATATTAGGGAAAAAGGTATATTGTTGCTGTAGCTGTCTTAAATTTGGGGTGATATCAGCAAAATCTAAAAATCCTTGTTCAAACGATTCTAACGATAACACAATAATATTCTTACCTTTTTGGCTGTTAAGCTGTGATTTTTCAACATAATCATTCATGTTTAGCGTTTGTAACGCTTGTTTGAAAGTCGCTTTTGGCGCGCAGGTAACTTGATAGATTTCATACATGCGACTGATTGGGCCGTTGTGATAGCTTATTGAGACAATCGCAATGACGGCGAATGGTAAGCGCCATAGTAATCGACATTTATTGCGAAACAAGTTAGCTAATTTGCTAAGGATAAATACCAATCCCAAAAAGACCACAATCACTAGTAGAGCTTGCAATTTGAAAATGAATAACCCTTCAATAATGTCATTCACATTTAAGTTGACGTAAAACTGATAGTCAATAAATCCACCACTAAAATAGATTGAGGTGAGTTCCATCACAATGATAACTGTCATTAAGATAATGGTGAGTAGTTGCCATTTTTTGTGTTTAAAAAACGAAGCTAAAGTGATAGTTAAGATAAAAAGTGGCAATACAATTAAAGTCGATAATGGCATAAAAAATAGTACTCAGTTTTACTTAAAATAGGAAAATTGCATCAGTATATACTTTTTAAACCGAAAAATAAAAATGGCTGATGAGTTATAATATTAATGCCTTAATTTTATTAGTTGCAGTACGATTAATGATAATTATTATTGTTTGTTGTTGATAATTGATAGCATTAGCAATAAGATAGCTATTATATTTTTTTAAGCTGAAAGGTTAAGGCTATGTTATTACGTAGATTTGCCATTATTTTGTTAATGTCTTGTATTACCTATTGTTATGCTGATGTCACTTTGCCCGCCCCACAAAAAAAAGATGGCATGGGATTATTTGATAGTCTCAAAAAGCGTGCTTCAACGCCGGGTGGGGGATTTCCTACCGCAATGGTGTCAGACGATGAGCTTTCAAGCGTACTTTGGGCTGCCAGTGGCTTAAATCGTGGTAAAAACGGATGGACAGTGCCAATGGCAAGTGGTAAGCCACCTTATATTCGCCTGTATGTTGCCAGTGAGAATGGGACCTTTTTATATGAGTGGGAAGGCCATTATCTTCGTGAAATTAATAAGCAAGATATTCGTAGTGATATTGGTAAGCAGAACTTTACTAAGCGAGCCCCTTATATTTTTATTTTTGTGTCTGATGGCGATAGCCTTGAAGATTATGATGCCCAAAAAGCCAATGATTTTAGCCAAATTGCCGTTGGCGCTATGAGCCAAAATGTTTATTTGGCGGCGGCAGCGCTAAAACTAAGTACGCGCTACATCAATTCAATCAATGCTGAATTTATACGTCAATCGTTACAATTGCCTGAAAACAGCAAACCAATAGGGATAATGTTGTTAGGAAAATAAAGGAGTAGGAAGTGAAAAAGTACTTAACTTTAGTTGCTCTACTTATTGCAAGTTTAGCGGTTTTTAGCTCTCCTTCTTATGCAAACGAAAAGAAATACGAAAGCTGGAATGCGATTATTGATGAGATGGATATCATTCTTAATGATGCCTACAATATCTATTTTATGAAAGATGTCGAGGGTGCTAAAGCCCGCGTAAACAACGCTTACTTCGGGTTTTATGAAAAGCATGGCGTTGAACGGGCGGTGATGTCTTATATTTCAGGTAAACGTGGCACTGATACAGAATACCAATTCGCAAAAATCAAACGATTAATGTCGCAAAATGAATCTAATAAGACAGTGCGCGCCGAAATTGATGTGATTTTAAAAATGCTACATGAAGATGCCAACGAGTTAGATGGTAAAAAAGAGAGTGGTTGGAGTGTCTTTTTGGCATCTTTTATCATCATTTTCCGTGAAGGGTTAGAAGCGATATTGGTTATTGCGGCAATCTCGGCTTATCTTGTGCGTTCGAATAATAAACCGATGCTTAAAGTGGTTTATTTCAGCAGTTTGTTTGCGGTGTTCGCTAGCGTTTTAGCTGCGATTTTGTTGCATACGGTTGTCGGTTTAAGCGGTGCCAACCAAGAAATTATGGAAGGCGCGGCCATGTTACTCGCAACGGTGGTGCTGTTCTTTATTAGTAATTGGATGTTGTCTAAATCAGAATCGAAAGCCTGGAAAAACTATGTGGAAGGTAAGGTACAAAGCGCGGTTTCGACCGGTAGTAGCTTTGCTTTAGGATTTGCAGCCTTTTTAGCGGTATTTCGTGAAGGGGCAGAAACCATCATCTTTTATCAAGCCATGTTGGCAGATGCCAAAGAGCATATGGATATGGTTTGGTATGGCTTGGGGGTGGGTACGATTGTGTTAACCGTTGTGTTTGTAGTTATCCGCTTTGGTACCGTTAAATTGCCACTTAAACCGTTCTTTATTTGTACCAGTGCATTAATGTATCTAATGGCGATCGCGTTTGCAGGTGGCGGCGTGAAAGAGTTGCAAGAAGCCGACATTATTCAAGTTACGCCAGTCGATTTTGTTCATTCGGTTGAGATTTTGGGTATTTATCCAACAGTTGAGACATTAGTACCACAATTGTTTATGATAATGGCGGTGATAGCGTCGGTTATCTATTATCGATCCAGAAAAGCAAATAGTTAAAATAGAAGAATAAAAACGATTGATGATTCGTTCTAAGTCGTAATTAACACATTGGTAGTAAATTGTGATTGGTTAGTCATGATTTTATTGATTAGTTTTCAAAACGAAAAACAAAATTAAGGAGTTTTCAATGAAAAAACTATTAGTCTCTGCTGGTATTTCATCAATACTTGCGCTTTCTTCAATGGCTTATGCTGCTGCACCTGCACCAGGTGAAGAAAAGGGTTTCGAAGAGTTTCCAATTGGTGATGAAGTAACCGTTGGTCCTTTACATATCGGTGCGGTTTACTTCCAACCTGTTGATATGGAACCTGCTGGCATGGGGGGGTTACCTGCGTCTAAATCAGATATGCATATCGAAGCGGATATCTCAGCGGCTGAGGGTAATAAATTAGGTTTTGGTACCGGTGATTTTGTGCCTTACTTAACCGTAAAATATAAAATTCAAAAAGAAGGCAACGCTAAAGCTATCGAAGGTACTTTTATGCCGATGAACGCATCAGACGGCCCTCACTATGGTAACAATATTAAATTAGACGGTGCAGGTAAATATAAAGTTACTTTCACTATCGAAAACCCTGAAAAACAAGGTTATTTATTACATGTTGATAAAGAAACTGGGGTTGAAGGTCGTTTCTGGACTAAACCAATCGAAGTTTCTTGGGACTTTGACTTCATCCCACGTGCATGGTAATGATGATTTTAATTGAATTTAATCATTAGATAATTAGCTGGACTGTTGGTGAGGGTTAAAGCTCGCCAATATACGTTGTAATCTTTAGGCAATCATTATGCTCCAATACCTTATCAATATTACCGATAACACTTTTGTACCAGTGATTATGTTTGCTCTACTTAGTGCGGCATTTGTTCAAACAAGTAAAAAATATCTTGTGACTGGTTTTGTGTTGGGAATGATGGCTGCATTGGTTTATGCAATATTAAAACGAAACACGGGTATTGCCGTTCGTGAATTTTATGATCTTGGTGTGATTGTTGCTTGGTGCATCATTGCCATTCCATTGCTTATCTGCTTATTTTTAAGAAAACCTCTAAGTATTTTATTGATGGTAATTGCCATAGGGCTTATTACCGCACAATGCCTACCAAATATTTTACTTTATCCATTTGAATTTGATGTTGGCATGGAGTCCATATTCAATAATGACTATCTGTTTAAATGGGTGGGTTATGGTTTTGCTTTATTAGTTTGCATTTTAATTGGGTTGTTTGTTTATCGTCTTTGTACAAGGTTTTCAAGTCGATTTGTTATTGCCATAACTTCGTTGGCAATTATTATTTTTACTTCGCAAAATGCCATTAATTTGCTACAGATCCTGATTGTCAGACGGTTTATCTCGTCACAAAAATGGATGATGGAATTAGTGATTTTTGTTTTAGCACATGTCAATTTGTTTACCTTTATCTTTATGATTTTGGTGTTATTAATGAGCATTTTGTTATACACCAAGTCCAAAACGACCTCATTAGTTGGTAGTAATCCAGCCCAAGTGCGTAAAGTGAAAGCGAGTTTACGTCGTGATCGTCGCACTTCATTATTGTTAATGGCTGGCGTTGCCATTACGGCTTATACCGTTACCCGTGCGCGTTATATTTTTGAAAAAGGGGTGGAATTAACCCCGGCCGAACCAGTAACCCCCAACGCCGATGGTTTGATTGTGATTGCGTTAGATAGAGTCAATGATGGTAATTTGCACCGTTATGGCTATTCAGCAATGGATGGCACATTAGTTCGGTTTATTGTGATTAAGAAAAGCGAAAATGCTTATGGTGTTGGTTTTGATGCTTGTGATATCTGCGGTGCAAGTGGTTATTATCAACGCGGTAATCAAGTTGTCTGTATTTTGTGTGATGTGGTGATGAATATTGCGACGATTGGATTTCCTGGTGGTTGTAATCCTGTCCCGCTTAAATATGAAATAGTAGATGGCAATATGATTATTCGACCTGCTCATCTTGAAGCTGAAAAAAGTCGCTTTAAGTAAAGGTGTGAAAAGGAAGAAAATATGTTTCGTAGAATGTTGCTTAGCGTGTTAGTTCGTCAAAAAAAGAAGCTATTTTTAATTGCTTTAACCGTTGCTTTGGGTGTTTCGCTTGCAACTGCTATGTTAAATGTGATGTTTGATGTTGGCGATAAAGTTAACCAAGAATTAAAAGCTTATGGCGCTAATTTAAATATCGTGCCAAAAGGTGCGGCGTTGGTCAATGAGTTATATCAACTCGATGATATACAAAATGCGATTCAATATATTAAGCAAGATGATTTAGTTAAGATTAAGATGATCTTCTGGGCATATAATATTGTTGATTTTGCCCCTTATATAACAACCCAAGTTGTGGTTAATGATAAACCGGTAACGCTAGTTGGAACCTGGTTTAATAAGCATCTGACAATTCCAACAGGTGATGAAGTTGACACTGGAATGTTAGCCATGAAATCGTGGTGGTCAATTGAAGGCAACACCATGAAGGATGATAATTTGCAAGGTGTAATGGTAGGTGAAACTATTGCCAAGCAATTGAATCTCAAATTGGGTGATAGTATTGAGCTAATATCACCCACCAAAAAAATCACCCTAACGGTGAATAATATCTTCCATAGTGGTGGGGTTGAAGATAGAGAGCTTTATGTATCACTGCCAGTTGCTCAAAATTTGGCTAATAAAGAAGGCTTAGTTGAACGAGTTGAAGTGAGTGCGCTCACCACACCTGAAAACGATTTAGCCCGCAAAGCAGCGCAAGATCCTAATAGCTTATCGCGAACCGAGTGGGATACTTGGTATTGCACCGCTTATATCAGTTCAATTGCCTATCAATTAGAGGAGCTAATGCCAGATGTGCGGGTAAAAGCGATAATGCAAGTGGCCGAATCAGAAGGCTCTATCTTACAAAAAACCCAATTATTAATGTTATTGCTGACGATCTTATCGTTAATCTGTTCGGCACTTGCAATATCTAACTTAGTAACCGCCAATGTGATTGAACGCAGTACAGAAATCGGTTTATTAAAAGCGCTGGGTGCAACGAATACCTCAGTGGCGATGTTGATTCTTACCGAAATAGTGATCATTGCATTATTGGGTGGTATAGTTGGGTATTTTATTGGATTGGGCTTTGCGCAAATCATTGGTCAGACGGTATTTAGTTCGTTTGTTGAACCGAAGATGATTATTGTTCCACTGGTATTAATTATGGTAGGTTTGATTACTTTGTTAGGTAGCTTGCCAGCATTGCGTATTATGATGTTCTTACGCCCTACCGATGTGCTACATGGTCGGTAAGTGAGGCTGATGATGAATAAAAACCAACGCTTTATTTTAAAAACGCTATTTAGCTCGCTAATTCGCCGACGTTCTCGGATTGCGATTGCTTTACTTGGTGTTGCGATAGGGGCAACGGTATTACTGGGTATGATAACGCTTTGTTATGATATTCCAAGGCAAATGGGACAGGAATTTCGCTCTTATGGCGCTAACTTATTGTTGATGCCAGCCAATAATCACCCCACCATATCAATGGTTGAGGTAAAAAAAGCAGTAGGTTTATTACCACAAGATAAACTATTAGGGGTTACGCCGTTTCGTTATGATGCCATCCGTAGTAATCAACAGCCGTATACCCTTGTTGGCACGCAGTTTGATCAAGTCAGTAAAACTAGCCCGTATTGGAAAATAGATGGCGAACTGCCCAAAAATCCAAATGAAATTATGATCGGTACTGATATTGCCCAGTTTGCTAAACTTAGCATTGGCAGCACAATGCTGATTTCAGGAAAATCTAAACAAGATTCGCGCTTTGATGAAGAGTTAACCATTACCGGCATCGTAAAAACCGGCAGGGCTGAGGATAACTTTATTTTTATCGATCTCAACGATCTGGAAACATTACTTGAGGAAAGCAATCAAGCCGAAGTGGTCGAAATTAGTATCACCGCAACGCAAGATGAATTACAGCATTATATTCAAACCATTAAAGAGCACTCCACTACCGTCGAACCGCATCTTATAAAATGGGTAACGCAGTCCGAAGCATCGGTGCTCGGCAAGCTCTCATCTTTACTCTATTTAGTAACCTTAGTGGTGTTAATTTTGACGATGATCTGTGTTGCCACAACTATGATGACCGTCGTCATGGAACGGCGTAAGGAGATCGGTCTGAAAAAAGCCATCGGCGCCACCAATAAGAGTATTGCCAAAGAGTTTTTAGCCGAAGGATTAATTCTAGGTATTATAGGGGGGGTTATTGGCGTTATTTGTGGTCTGATTTTTGCTCAAGTGATCAGCACCAATGTCTTTGGGCGCTCAATTGTAATTGAATTTTATTTGATACCCACAACGATTGTTATTTCCGCTGTGGTTACCATTATAGCGTGTTTGATTCCGGTAAAACGTGCGCTTGAAGTTGAACCAGCCTTAGTTTTACGAGGTGAATAGGATAGTAAAGTATGAATATGCTCGAAGTGAATAATGTTTCTAAAATCTATGGCTCATTACATGCCTTGTCAGAAGTTAACTTAACCGTTGAAGAGGGCAAGTGGATATCCATCATGGGACCATCAGGCAGTGGTAAAACCACGTTAATGAATATTATTGGCTGTATGGATAAACCATCACTAGGAACGGTAATTTTAGATGGACAAGATATCACCCAACTTTCATTACCACAGTTAACGGAAATTCGGCGCGACAAGATTGGCTTAATCTTCCAGCAGTTCCACCTTGTCTCTTATTTAACCGCATTAGAAAACGTGATGGTCGCACAATATTATCACAGTATGGTAGACGAAAAAGAAGCCCTACAAGCATTAGAACGCGTTGGGCTTGCCGCGCGCGCTAAACATCTACCGCGTCAATTATCGGGTGGTGAACAGCAACGCGTCTGTATTGCCAGAGCGTTAATTAATTATCCTAAACTGATTTTAGCTGATGAGCCAACCGGTAATTTAGATGAAAGCAATGAAGCAATGGTCATGAACTTACTACATCAGCTTCATGAAGAAGGAAGCACAATCATCGTAGTTACGCATTCACCTGAAGTATCTAAACATGCGCAAACCACGGTGGTTCTTGAACATGGTAAAATAGCAAATATTATCAATAATTAATGATTAAAGGGTCTATATTTATGAAAAATCGTATTGTTTCATCTGTATTGTTTATGTTATTTGGGGCGCTACTTATTTTATTTCCACTCTATATTTTACCGGTTTGTCCACTACCGGATGTGCAAGCGATGCCGGCTACTACCGCAATGCCAGCCGATGCTATGCATGCAGCGCCAATGGATGGACATATGCACAATACACCCGGCAAAATCATGAAATGTTTTTGGACATCTAGAGCGGAAATTGGAATTGGTAGTCTAGTTATAGCTATTGGATTATTAGTACTAGTTAGCCGTTCGCTATTTGTGCGTATAGGATTAAGCATGGCTATTGCTTGCACTGCTGTATTGGCTGCTGCGATTCCAACCATTTTAATCGGTGTATGTGGTAATGAAATGATGCGTTGCAATATGGGTGCTAAACCGGCATTGGTTTTATTGTCCTTGGTTTTGGCGATTGTTGCTATCATCAATGTATGGTATTTAAATAAACAAACTAAACGTTGGTAACTATTAGTAAATAGCATTTAGTAAATAGCATTAACTAGCGTTAACATTCACTAGACAATAACGAGAAGCAAAACATGCAAGAAATAACTATCGCGAATTTAGCATGGCGAAACATTCAACGACGACCATTTCGAAGTTGCTGTTTGATTATCATCATTATGCTTTTTTCCGCTACGCTATTTGGTGGTAGTGTGTTAATGAAAAACCTAAGCCTAGGGATTTCTGGCATGGCTAGTCGGTTAGGGGCGGACATTTTGGTGGTGCCTTATGGTTATGAAAAAAATCTTGAAGTTGCCTTATTACGAGGCGAACCAAGTAGTTTTTATCTAAAAGCTGACTTGATTGATAAAATCAAAGATATCAAAGAGATCGAAGCTGCCTCACCACAACTGTTTATCGCTTCATTAAGTGCTGCTTGCTGTACGTCTAAAGTGCAACTAATAGGATTTGATCAGCAAAGTGATTTTGTGATCAAACCTTGGTTACAAACACAATTAAACCAACCATTGGCCGACGATCAGGTAGTGGTGGGGAGCAAAATTACTTCAAATGTGGGTGAGGAAATCATGTTTTTCAATCACCCTTTTAAAATCGCCGCAAAAATGGATAGTACCGGTATGGGCTTTGACACCTCGGTTTTTATGACCATCCCAACTGCGCAATCGCTGATGAAAGAAGCTAATTTAATTGAAGGCGATATTGATCACTTTGCTAATTATGTGTCATCAATTTTTATTAAAGTCGATCCTGATTATCAACCTAAAGACGTTGTTAATCAAATCATGCCGAAATATGCCATCGATTACAATATTGATTTTGTGATGACTAAAGGCATATTGAGTAATATCTCCAAATGGCTAAATGGCTTTTCAACCATTGTCTATAGCTTATCGGCGATATTTTGGGTACTGGCAATTATTGTGATCTTTGTGATATTTTCTTCATCGCTTAATGAACGTAAACGCGAAATTAGCTTATTACGCATTTTAGGTGCATCACGTGGTGATCTGGTCAAAATGTTACTGCGAGAATCGCTTATAATTAGCGCTTTAGGTGGTATTGCAGGTATTGTGATTGCTAGTGTATTAATTTATGCCTTTAGCTTATTGATTTGCCAGTCGATAGGTTTGCCATGTATGAATATTTCAATTACGGATGGTTTAATTTATGCATTAATGGTATTTATGTTGACGTTGATTATTGGTCCACTGTCTAGTATTTATTCGGCATTATCGCTGACTAAATTTGATACTTATCAAACATTAAGAGAGGGTGAATAATGTTATTGGATGTCAAAAACCTTCGCAAAGATTATCAACGTGGTTCGCAACATTTCTCAGCGGTAAATAATGTTAGTTTTTCAATGGCACAAACCGATTTTATCAGTATTATGGGCAAATCAGGCAGTGGTAAAACGACGTTACTTAATATGATTGCTGGGTTATTGACCCCGACTCAAGGTAAAATTACCATTAATGGTACCAACTTATTTGAACTTGATGATAAACAGGTATCGGCGTTTCGTAATCAAAACATCGGTTATATTCCACAAGGTAGTAGTTTGTTACCAAACTTGACTGCACTAGAGAATATTCGATTACCGTTTTCTTTAACCAAACGTGAAAACCAATCGAGCCTAGATTATGCTCTGCAACTACTTGAAAAAGCAAAAATTAGTTATCTAAAAGATACCTACCCGGCCAATATGTCGGGTGGTGAAATGCGTCGAATTGCTATTTTACGCGCGCTAATTTGCCAACCACAAATCGTGATTGCCGACGAACCAACCAGCGATCTTGATGAGGAAAGCTCAACACAAATCATGACGTTATTAACCGATATTCACCAACAAGGCACAGGGCTATTGATTGTTACCCATGATAATGACGTAGCAAATTATAGCCAAAGAACGCTAAAAATGTCGTCCGGTCGGTTAATAGATTAATTTACACTAATGGTATTATTAACGATTATAACAATAACGGATTACAGCCCATATTAATCATGATTTTATTTAACTTTATCAGCGGTAATCCAACTAATGAATTGATATCATCGCCTTCGAGTTTATCAAACAGCGTAATACCTAACTCGTCACATTTGAAACTGCCAGCACATTGTAGTGGCATCTCTTTAGTGATATAAGCATCAATTTCTGCATCCGTTAATTGGCGAAAAGTGACCTTAAATGGTTCACAAATTGTTTGCGATTGACCTGTGTGACTATTAATCACAGTCATCCCCGTATAAAAGTAAAACGCTTTGCCACTGCTGTTTCTTAATTGTTGCTGGGCGTTTTCAACGGTATGTGGTTTACAAACAATCTGCCCATCTAAAACGCCCACTTGGTCGGAACCAATAATCAAACAATCACGATAGCTTGGAACTAATGACTGCGCTTTAGCGTAAGCTAATCGCACTACCAACTGCTGTGCACTCTCGTTTGCTTGGGGTGTTTCATCACAAATCGGAGGCACACATTCAAAAGGAATGGCTAATTTTTCCAGCACTTTTTTACGTGATAATGATGTCGATGCTAGGATAATTCTCATTTAACGCTTCTCTTAAAATCGATACTGAAGGATGAACATTAAAACCGATATGACTTTAATAATCAACTGCCTGTGGCACTGTAATTAAGGTAATCGCACAGCGATTATCTGCATGATTTTGGATCGCTTTAGTCATTGATTACTAATACCCTATTTTTAATGAACTTCGTTAACAACCAAATTAGCTAAATATGTAAACAAAGTTAGTTAAACAGCGAGCAATACCGATTAGTTTTGCTCCATCTCATGCTGTAATTACTAAATTGACATTATCTGGTATTTTTTGAAAACAAGATTTGTTATTTATTGGTTGACGTTCTCCTAATAAACAATGACCGTATAACAGCGTTACTTGTTCTAGCGTCATATCATTGTGATCAATAATGTTTGCCATTATTAATCTCCATCATGATTTTGCAAAAAAATTATTTCAATCTTTTAAATTCGCGTTAGGATAATAATGTTGGATTTAATGTCAAATTAGTATCATACTAAACCTATGCCATTGGCCTTTACTAGTTAAAATGATAAAGCCAAATTTAATTATTGTGAGGAAGTATTATGTACAAAAAAATATTAGTTCCAATTGATGTGCTTGAAGATGAACTTACTCAAAAAATGATCCCACATATTGAGTGCTTAGCAAAATTATCTAATGCGCAAGTTATCTTCTTTCATAGCTTACCGGTTTCATCTGCTATTGTAAATGCCTACTCATTTGGTTTTGATGAGTTTAAAGATCAAGCAACAGTACAAACACAGCAGTCGTTACTTCGCTTGATCGATTCAATTGATTTGCCAAAAGACAATGTATCTTATTCTATCGCGTTTGGTAACCCTAGAGATGAGATCTTACGTTTAGTTGAAGAGATAAAGCCCGATCTGATCATCATAGGTTCAAGACGGCCGAATATCTCAACGCATCTACTAGGATCAAATGCCTCTGGTGTGGTACGAGGTGCAAAAACATCAGTGTTAGTCGTTCGCTAGTTTCTAAATTTATTCTCTAAACTATAACGAGGAGCGAATAACTCCTCGTAAATAATTCGTCGTTTAATACTCTTAATAAATAACCTAAAATTCATATCAATACGATCTATTATAAGTTGTGTTTATTATTAACAATTAATTTTATATGTGTTTATAAATCATTATATTTTATAACTAATTGATTAATAAATTATTAATATAATTATCATGAAAATTGAAAATCCGCATTCATTAGTTGGTTTAGTTATTTTTAGTTATTATCTGGAATAAATAAAAAAATTGACCTGATTAAAAAAAATACTTATATTCTATAATAAATATTATAATTTGAAATTATCTGTTCTTTGGAAAAATATCAATTCTGATATTATAAACTAAGGATTGAAGTATGGGTATAATGGAACAGCTCAGCGATAGCTTAACTTCGCTTTCTGGGCAATTATCACACAATAACTATTCGTTGTTAGTTGATGGAGCCGACGCATTATCAAGCATTTCTGTAGTATCAATTAAAGGTCAAGAGCGGTTAAATGAACCTTGGCAATATCAGATAGATTTCACCAGCGAAGATAAGCAAATTTCAATTGCATCCATGCTCAGCCAAACCGCCTCACTGACTTTTCATCCTAACCAATCGCCGCTACAAATGACAAAAATCAGCTCATTTGATCGTGTTGCTAAAACAAGGAAGCTTTACGGAATAATCACAGAATTTAGTTTAGTCTCAATCAGCGAAGATGAAGCGCGTTATCGGGTGAGCCTTGAATCTCGAATGGCATTGCTTGCAAACCACCATCAAAGTGCCATTTTTCAAAATAAGAATGTCATCGATGTGGTCGATGAAGTATTGCGAAACCACAATTTTATCGGCATTGATTTTCGTTTTGAATTAAAAGAAACCTATCCTGTACGAGAATTTATTACGCAATGGCAAGAGAGTGATTTAAATTTTATACAGCGTTTGTTAGCAGATGTGGGTCTCTACTTTTACTTTGAAACGCATCCGGAGCACCATTGTGATGTGATGGTAATAAGTGATTATGAGAAAGGATATGCTGATGGTGGTAGCGTGACCATAAAGCAACCGAGTGGCCTCAATGACCGTCTTCGCTACAGTGTCTGGGATTTACAATTCAGCAGTAAAACTAAGCCAAGTCAGGTCAGTGTTAACGATTATAACTATCGGATGTCTGACAGCAATCTTTACAGCAGTGACAACAGTCAGCCAAAAGATATGACAATGCGAGGCGAAGACTATCGGTATGAAGAGCACCACAAAATCCAGGGTGATATACAGATAGTCGAAAGTGGCAATTGGTATGCGCATATTCGGCATCAATACTATGTAAGCGAGCAATTTATTTTAACAGGACACTGTAATGCTTATGAACTCACACCGGGACAGTTACTGACTATAGCAGATTGCCCAATAGCCGAGATTAAAGACGGTGTGGTGATTGTTGCAACCGAATGTTATGGTGACAGAACCGAATCTTATCAAACACGTTTTACTGCTATCCCTTATGATGCCCTTAAACCGTATCGACCAGCACCATTACCTTGGCCACAAGTAAGTGGCACCTTGCCAGCCCGAGTAACCAGTAAAGATAATGATACATATGGTTATATTGATACGCAGGGTCGTTATCGAATTAAATTCAATTTTGATTTGAAAAATTGGCAAAAAGGTGAGGAAAGTTTATGGGTCAGACTGGCAAAACCATATGCCGGCGATACGTATGGTTTTCATTTTCCTTTGATAGATTCAACAGAAGTTGCAGTTGCATTCACTAATGGTAATCCAGACCGCCCGTATATAGCTCATGCCATGCACGACAGCAGTCACCCTGACCATATTACGACAATCAATAAACATCGTAATGTAATACGTACCCCAGCGAATAATAAACTGCGAATGGATGATAAACGCGGTCGGGAGCACATTAAACTGGCAACAGAATATGGTAAAACCCAACTCAATTTGGGACATTTGGTGGACAGTGAAAAAACGAAACGAGGAGAAGGTTTCGAACTGCGAACCGATGAGTGGGGAGCAATATCGGCAGAAAAAGGAATTTATATTACCACCGAAACTGAATCAAAAGCAAAAGGTAAACAATTGGATATGGAAGGCGCAAAGATCCAGCTTAGTAATGCGCTTTCTATTGTTCAATCATTGCAAAAAGTGGTAAAACATTCAAATGGTCATTCTGCCGATATCGAAAGTCAAACAGAACTTAAAAATACTCTTACACAACTTAAAGAAAGTGGAATAGTGGGGTATGCTCAAGAAGGCATTGGTTTGACCAGCCCCAAAAATATTCAATTATCGACAGGCAAAAATATTTCAATCATTGCTAAGAATAACACTGAGATTAATGTAATTAAAAAGATCACATTGGCCGCTGGTGAAGCATTAAGCTTTTTCGCTCATAAAATGGGAATAAAACTTCTTGCATCTAAGGGAAAGGTTGAAATACAAGCTCAAAATGATGAACTTTCGCTTATGGCTAAAGATGAAATACAAATTAATAGTATTGATAATTCGGTAACTTTGACCGCTCCTCGTGATATTACGTTAATCAGTGGTGGCTCTTATATTAAGATAAATGGTCAAGGAATAGAACTCGGTACGTCAGGAAATGTAATCATAAAATCTAATGCGTTACAAAAAATGGGTCCAGCGAGTATGAATGTAAATACTCAGGAAGTTCATTTTATGAATATGCCTCCGATGTCTTTGTGCGTAGAGTGTTTAAAACGTGCCGCTCGTAATGCCAACTCGATGTTGGAGATAAGCTGATGACAACACCTAAAACATTACTACCACAGTTTTCAATAACTGAAAATATACTTGAACCAATAAATGAAGAATTTTCATATAAACATGAAAATGAAAATGAATCTGAACCTGTTTATTGCTATGCCATTGTTGATTGCGGGCATTTTGATGCGTGCTTTTATAAAATGTTTATTAAAAATCCTAAGATAACGTGTTATCCATTACTTGCTGATACACCTTATTCTAAATCATCTGAGGCAGGGCCACTATTAGTAAAAATAGAACCAGATAGAGAAGAGAATCAAGATATTATTAAGGAGATTTTATTTGCTCAAGAAGAGAAACCGTCCGTACTTTGGTTTTGGAGTAAAGTCCATTTTTTGTTTTTGAAAAAATATTTGAAAGAACTACTCTTTGCTGAAAATCAAGATGGAAAAAAATATTTTTTAAGATTCTATGACCCACGATGTTTTATTAACATGTTGGAAATATTCAAAGCTGATAATAACATTGACTTATATCTCCAAAAAATAGAGTGTTGGGCATATTATTTAGATGGTCAATATCATTATATTAATAAGGATAGTTGATATAGTTTTGAAAATTGATGATAAAATCGACAGCATTTTAAAACAGCAGGCAACAGATCTCTATTTGGATAAATTAGTCAAACATTGCCATGATCGTTATCCGTATTTAAAAGAAAAAACCGATCATCATCAACTAAAAAAAATATTAAATTCATGTTTAACTATCACAAAAGAGATCGGATTTAATCAAGAAGATACCACTCGATTTTATATCGATTTGATTATATTGTTTGGTATTGAGTTTATCCATGATCCCCAATATCGTTGGGCAAAAAAAATTTTAGATAACAATCAAGATTTTACTGAAGTTACTCAAGCAGAAGAACTTTACTTTAAAGCTATACCTTTTTTAGAAGTAGCTTATGGTAAAAACTTATCTAAAAAGAATGAAATATTAAAAAAACTAGATGATTATTTAAAATCACAATCCACAAATTATGTCTTTTCAAAAGTGAAGAGCTTGTTAGATAAATCAGCCATAAAAAAACAAGTAATTACAGCTTTGAATGAAATAGTTCAATCAAAATTCCAAATTACTGAATCTGAAGATTTTGATAATCTATTTTTATTTGGTATTGATCGAGCTCAAAATCATCTTTTTATGAATCATCCTACAGAAATTGCCACAGTAATCATCTTGATGTTTATATTTGGAAGTCATTTTGATCAAGATCCATTTTTGTCAGGCGAATTGATGGACAATACTCAAATAGCACCAAAAACAATATACTATGAAAGTACTAACTGTAATTCAATTTATCATCGTTTTTGCCAGCAGTTCCCTTGGTTACCTAGTTTGATTGAAATGAATATAAATAAACCGGAGAATCAATATGATTTTTAATGAAATAATATTTCACTATTTTGATGACTAAATCGAGTTTAACTCATTTTTATATCACTCTGATTTTAATAGTAATAAAAAAGGAATATAGATATGGCAATATGTGATTTTCCTAAAACTAGTCCACCAATAGGTCAAACTTCAACTTCTTGTTTGCGAAAATTTACTATTCATTTTAGACGACCTGATACACTTAAAGAAAAAAGTAATTATATTTATCGAGGTGAATATGGTTTTGATTGGTTACGTGATGAATATATTTATCCAATAGAAAAGGTAGATGTTGATTATAAGTCGATTGATGATTTTGTTTACTTAAATAAAGCGGTACCCTTATGCAGAAATCCAGACGATTTGCGAGAAGAATATAAGAGAGATATAAAAAATTCAATTACACCTTATGGAAAAGATTATTATCCAGCATGGTTGTCAATTTTTGCTTATAATGTTAAAGGTAATGCAGGATCGACAATGCATAAAAAAGGGGTCAATCTAACCCTGCAACTTGATGAAATTGATGAGATTATTGACGATGGCACTGAAATTATTTTCAAACCCGGTAAGCCATGTTTAAAAATTACCCCTAATAAAATTTCTATTTCACATTTTCTAAAAACACCAAAAAAAACGCGCATACTGGATATCGATACGGGTACACCAACAATAAATTATTATCAACTCGATAACACCATAAATATTAAATGTTTTGGTGATACTCTTAAGGATCATGAAGAGATAAGGGTGTTTGCAAAACTAGGACCAACGGAAGTTGAAGTTGGTAAACTAATGGTATATAAAAATGATAATATTGGTAAAGCCAAGATTGTAGTGGTAAATGTGATTACTAAATATGATGAAAAAGGTAATAAAATATATCCTCAGGTGCATAAATCATTTGAGTATCTTTATAAATATCAATCCTTTAATCAAGCTATGATTCGAACGGAAGTTATTTTAGGTGAAGAGTTAGATCTGGTTAAATTATCTAACGTTGAGAGTAATTATGATGTTAAAAATTTTTTAGATGATATAAAAGATAAAACCTTTATGGATAATTACTATTATGCTACTACTATAACTAAACGCTTATGCAGATTATATGAGAATTACGGGAAAAATCGACCAGAAGGAGGGGAAGTCGATGGGGGGGGCATTTTTATACTTATCTTTTATTTACAACATTATCGCCTTTTAATGGTGAATTTTATGGTCTAGCTACAGTTGAAAAGAAAAATAATTTCAAATCTAGGTCAAAATTAGAGTTTGGAAATATTTTTAGTATATTTGCAAAAGGTCTTAATGATGATCATACGCTTGTTCACGAAGCTGCACATACGTTTTCTTTAAGCCATATATTTGAAGATGAGAATAGCAAATATGTCTTTCATCATGGTTACACCGAAAACTATATGGATTATGTTTTTTCTCCTACTTTTAATAATTTAGTCGATAAAAAAAATATTTATACTGATAGTGAAGGTAACACCGTCCTATACCAAAAAGATAATCGTTACAAAGGTAAAATGTATTCATTTTATAAATGGCAATGGGATTTGATGCGTGAAGATCGAAGTATTGAAAAAAAATAAGGAATACCTTATGAAGTTAAAATTTTTTTTTTATAAAATATTATTATTACTGTTCTTCATTAATTTTATGGCTAATGCCGACATGCATAATCGTAAAGATATTATGTCGGTTACTTTGTATAATTTTGGCATTTGTAATCCAATTGTTTGTGATACCCGGCGTTTGTCGTTATTTGATTATAAAATTAGAGCTAGTTTAATAATACTATTAAATAAAAACGCAAATTGTAATTCATTTTATTGTCCTAAAGAAAGCTTACATTTAGTGCATAATTATATTAATGATTTTGTGCCAGATGTTTTTTTAACGAAATCTTATTATGTCACTCCCGAGAATGCTGATAATTATAAATCGGAATTGGAAATCTGTTTTACGGATGGAAGCTGTAATAGATGGAATAGAGAATCTTACCCACAGGAATTTCATACTTTATATCATGACATGCAAATGATTTTAATGGGTAGTGATGATTTACCTTATCATCGATTTCGTCAACTACAAACTAAGGCGATTTTTGATAAAAAGGATTTAACTGAAGTTAATATCTATAAATTGAGCGCTTATCCTTTTAATGAAACGTTATTATACAAAATTACCAAAAATGCAATAATTAAATATGCAAACAAAATATGCCAGCTAACTAATGGCGAAATTCAATGTTTAACACAAAATAATGAAACCAAATACAAAGGTAAACATGATTATTTCAAACTATTTCCAACTTTGTTTTTAAAAGGCTCTGATTTTTCAGATCCGAGAGAAAATGGCAAAGATGGCTATAAAATAGAAAGCTGTTTTAAACAAAATGATTGCGTTATCTGGAATGACCATTATCCCGATTATAAAGGTAATGAAATTAGACTATTTACAGAAAAACTTGATGAATTGGTAACAGAAAAAACGCAGTATAAATTTGAGCCCGTCGTAATGAATAAATAAAAAAATTTAATATTTGTTATAGCGAGTTTTTTTATTATGGAAAATAAAGATAACTATCTGTTTTACATGTCATTATGGTGGATAAATTAAGATTTAAATTAACTTTCTTAACTTTCTTAACTTTAAGTAAATATGGAAGATTTTGGAAATTAAAAAAATATTAGCTAGTGAAGAGATAAAGTGATACCGTTGTGAGTTATATGAAAAATACAGTCCTATACCATTACTGCGGATTCCATAACTGAATATTCTTCGAAAATATGCATTTATACTTTGGTGAACTTTAATGTGAGGTAAAAAGTAAAAGTATTCAGTACCAAGATAAATATAATATTTTTAAGGCTTTTCCAACTTTGTTTTTATCAGGCTCTAATTTTATTGATTTCAGGAAATATGGTGGAGGAAATATTAGTAATGAGCATCCATTATTCAAAATAGAAAGTTGTTTTACTGATGGTCATTGCAATATATGGGATTTGTATATTGGGAATCGTGAGTTTGATAACTTTTTTAATCGTTGTAATGATGATGAAGCAAAAGAATTTCAAAGCAAAATAACACAACTTTATTACGATAAAGTGAATATTAAAACTAATATTAAGAAAACAAAAGAATAATAGGAATAATGATGAAAACAAAGATATTTTTGGGGTGGTTATTCTTTATTTTAAGTTTTGCAGTTAATGCAAAAATATTTGATACTCGTTATGTAAGAATGATTATCTATGATTCAACACCAGAAGCACCGATTGGAAGAATGCGCTTTGAAATCGCTAAAAACTATATTGTTAAATACGCAACATTAACTTGTGTCCCAAACGAGAATGTTCGAAATTGTACAGTTAATGTGCCTTACAGTAAATATACAGGTCATCATGATTTTTTTCAATTAATCCCTGAAAGATATTTAATAGATAGAGATGATGAATATTATAATATGCTAGAGTACGATGGTTCGGGCTATAAGATTGCCATTTGTGATGGTCCAATTTACGGTTGTCGTTTATTTAGCTCTAACACGCCAGATCGCAAAGATAAAGATGTCGCAGAATTTTTGGATAAAATCGATCAACTTTTAGCGGGTAAAAGTGAATATCAATTTGAGCCTATTATGATGGATAAATAGAATAAATAAAAAAAATTAAGTATTTTTTGCCCCTTTTTAGTATGCCAATAAAATTGGGTATACCTACTCGTAATAATATTATAATAATGAAGTTTGATAGAGATGGTATTACTGAAATTGTTTTGAAAAATTGCCACAGCCAGATAATAAAGAAATATTTTGATTTAACTATCAGGGATAATAAACAGAGTAGACCTCATTTCTGTATACATTATCTGAAGAAAATGCTTAACAATTATTCAGAGTTTATATCAGGATTGATACTAATATTCTTTTATCAGAAACAGCTCTAGACAACATTCAAAAATTTTGCCTTGTTTGATCAATTTGTTAATTTATATATTAAGTTGAATAATAATTATTTAATCGATAAAACTATTGCAAGTCAAATAATCAATATAGTTTCAATATATACTCTTTTTTAGATTAGATAGAGAGGATAGATACTGATGAAAATTAAAAATATCGATCATTTTGTCATTACTAGTCATGATCTCACTAAAAGTATTGCATTTTATCAAGATATTTTAGGATTAAAACATGTCGAACGCAACGGGCGCCATGCTTTTGTCTTTGGTAATCAAAAGATTAACATTCATGCCAAAAAAGGCGAATTTCAGCCAGCAGCATTACATCCAGAATATGGCAGCCAAGATTTTTGTTTAATAGTTGAAGACGATATTGAGAGCGTAAAAAAAGAGATTATAAAAAAAGGTTATCCGATTGTAGAAGGGATCGTTGATCGACATGGCGCTAAAGGTAATATCAAAAGTCTTTATCTGAGAGACCCGGATGGAAACCTTGTCGAACTAGCCAATTATTGTGATTAAGTTAATATTTGCCCACTTAAAGTTAGGAAAAATTGAGAAAAGGTCTTTTGGTGGGCATCAATTTATTAAAGTTTATAATTATTCTATTGGTTAAACTATTAAAATTTTATTGAAACTAACTAATTGCACTATACTGCTAATAAGTTAAGTAATGCACTTTTTGTTGTTAATAACGTGCTTAAAAAATCAAAATCTTGTTCTCAATAATAACTACTAATTTCAACCACTAAAACAAAATTTACCTCGTCAATACGCTATAGCCAATGATATGTAAGCAAAGAAGCTATTTCCTGTTGGAATAAGGATTAGGCCATCTATTTTTTATACTCTTTTTTACTTCTCTTTACGAAAGTTAACAATTAAACGTAAAAAAATATTGCATCGTATTTTTTCAGTCACGATACTTTTCGTATCGTTTAATGCAAACGATAAATATCTAAATAATTAGCATTAAATTTAAAATAAATCAAAGGTATAATTAATAGGAACGTCGAAATGCATTATAATTTTCAACACGCACAACCTATAATTTAATTTCGTCAAAGTTAAGTTCTCAACGTTCATTTTTAACCATAGTTTATTTTTATCGAAGTTATACATAAATTCGCGAAATTTTGCGCGATCCTTCCTTCAATCCTTTTTATTTCGGCAGATCTTTTTTAGGATTATCGTTTAGCTCGTTGCTAATAACTTCCTATACTAGCTACGCGTTAACGTCCAAAACTTCGAATATTATTCATGGTAATGCATCTTGTCTGGGAGCTATTTCTGATAACTGTCAAGGTACTGTCGGTGCTACACCTTCATCACCAAATATTTTATACTAGCGTCACATAGGAACCGGGTTCTTTGCAGAGTGGGGCGACATGTATTTCTACAACTTTAATGGTATCGGTGCACGAGGTCAATATTACTGGACAAGTGAAGAATTTATCGTAGGCTCGTTCGTTGGTAGCGCGGTTACAATGGGCCTTGTGTCTCCGCGCAATGGGCTTTGCGTCTATCCTTAAATCTTATTTCTTAATTTTTGGATTGGCATGATATAGTCAGGAAAAATAGAGTTAATTTGTTATATAATAGCGCTTCGCAAAGTCAACCAAACTGACGAAGTAGGTGAACTAAAGTGATTTTATGACGTAGTAATGCGTGAACAATCCGCCCCAATAGCGGCGGATTTATTTTGTTTAATGGTGTTTTCACAGTAAAAAGTTGCAGAATATTTTTTTGTTCGTAAATTCAGTAAATTATAATTATTTCAATTTTTATGTTATTAAGGCTTGTTTGAGAAAATATCAAATTTATGCCAGTAAATTTATCCGCATTGTGCTCTCCGTTAGCGCAATGACTGCATGCTCACCTTACCCCATCGTTTGGTATTAATGTAACGATCTGTTTGAGCTTATCAAATATCAGGCCTGTTTCTAAGTCGTTACTAATTTTACCAAACCAGTAACTAACGCTCTTCTAGCTTAATTGGAAACATAAACATTTATATTTCCAATAGATTGAGTTTATTTTTGTGACACATAAAACGTTCAATATTAAAGTTGAAGTAGGTTTTTTTAAGGTGAACAAATCCTTCACATATTATATAATTTATAATTATAATTAAACTCTATAAATATGATGAATAATAGTACGATTGATAACCAATTAAATGAAAAAATGGTGCTTATTTTCAAAGCATTATCTGATCCGGTTAGAATAGAAATAATTAAATATTTAAAAAGTATAGAAACAGAGGTTATCTGTGGTGAAATTGGTCAAGCAGTTGGTATTAGTAAACCCTCAGGAACTTATCATTTTAGGTTGTTACAACAAGCAGAATTAATTAATGTAAGAAAGAGTGCTAGGGAAAAATATGTATGGCTTAATAAATCAACATTTGATAAATATGTCACCGGTTTTTTTGATAATCTTTAAAATACTCAAATATTGATTTATTGTTGAATTTATCGCTTTGATTTTATCAAATATTATTTTTTATCCTTTGCTGTTAACCTTATTGAAAAAACTATTCCTAATAATGATATCAGACCAGATGTAATAATAACTGCATCAAATCCTTCGGCAAAAGCTGTTGAATTAGTGGTTCCGCCGAAAATATTAAATACAATTACGCATATTGTGGTACCTATTGCTCCACCAAATAAGCGAAATATATTGTATATTCCAGATGCTTTCCCTAAATATATTGGTTCGACAGCGCTTAACACCGCTTTTTGCAGCGCTGGTCCTGCCATCGAAAGTCCCATACCAGCGATCATTAAAGGTATTGCCATTGCTATATATGAATCAGTTGTATTAAATAAAAAAATAATTAATAGATAACCGATCCCCTGTAAGAATAATCCTAATGTTGCAATAATCCTTTCGCCAAATCTATCTACAGCGCTACCTGCAAAAGGTGCGATAACGATTAATGTTGCTGTCCAAGGTAATAATTGTAATCCCGCCACGAGTGGATTAACGTTTTCTAATACTAAAAAAAATTGTGGCAAAAAGAATAACACACCAAACATCGAGGCATATAATAAAAAAGTTGCAATGTTACCATTATTGAATACCTTGTTGCGAAATAGTCTTAATGGAATCATAGGGGTAGAACTTATTTTTTGCCTAACAGTAAATAAAATAGCTAGTGCGAGGCTAGATAATCCGGTAATAATGGTTATAACGTGTGTGGTATTTGTGGTTATGGTGGATAATGACCATATTATCCCGGCGGAAGAGATGGCAATAAGCAGAATATCAGTAAAGTTCAACTTATCATCCTTACCTTTACTTTCAGGTAATAAATTATGAGCAAAATAGATTGTTATTATTCCAACAGGCAAATTAATCCAAAATATCCATTGCCATGATAAAGTTGCGACAATAAATCCGCCTAAAACTGGCCCGACAATTAGTGCTAAACCACCAATGCCACTCCATATTCCTAAAGCTTTTCCGCGTATATCAACGGGCAATGAATGCGTTAGAATTGCCATGGACATTGGTGTCATAACACAAGCACCAACAGCCTGTATCATTCGAGATATAATTAATTCGGTAATACTATTCGATAAAGCACAAAATATAGAAGCAATAGTGAAAATCGCAATACCCATCATATAGACTTTTTTTCTGCCTATTTTTTCGCCCAGTGTTACACCAACCAGTAGTAATGCCGCTATGGTTATATTATAAATGTTCAACAACCACTGTAATAAATTTACCGATATTTGAAAATCATTTCTTATGGCGGTAGTGGCTGTGGTAACTATCATTGAATCGATCATTGACATGAAAAATCCTAAAGAAGTTAAAATAATGATAGCTGATGAATTAACCTTTCTTTCTTGCATATTGTCAACTTCCTGCTTGGCTATATTGGGCAAAATAATTTCCTTAATTTGGATTTTTTAATCTATTAGGCTATATGGTATCTAATTTATTTGAGTTTATAGTTTAATAGTTCATTAGTTATTTAACTATTTTACCATTTAAATGAATTAAAACAAACAGAATAGCTAATTGCTAAGATAAATTTGATTCAATTATTTTTGAAGATGGAAGAATTTACCGCCTTGCGGCGGTATTTTATTTATTATTGATGTTTAACGATAAAACAGCAGT
>CAMLIK010000014.1 GCA_946480175.1 uncultured Gilliamella sp. | reverse complement strand
AGGACCCACTGCAGTTGTAACCAGATCGGCTTTGGCGATGTAATCACTGACTTTTGGTGAGGTGCTGTTGATTGCATCAACATTCTTAACTGTTTCGGTGATCGATTGTTCACCCACCACATTGACAGGATATTGATGACGGTTTGCAAGTTCATCAATAACTTGTTGATTAACATCTGCAAAGGTGACATGGACACCCGCATCGGATAATAGTTTACCAATAAAACCACGCCCAATATTGCCGGCGCCAAAATGTAATGCTTGCATAATAATAACCCTTAATCTTGAATCGTTTTTATGAACACTTCCTACCTTAGTAGGAAGTGGTTAAGTTAGCTTAATATTGCTAAGACTTCTTGAATATCGCTAGTTGTAGCTAGTTTTGCAATAATCTTATCGTCGTCAAGTGCATTAGTTAATTTTGCGATAACCTCAAGATGTTCATTGTTGCGAGCGGCAATGCCAATCACAATTTTAGCTTTGTCTTGCTCTTCTTCACCAAATTGTACACCCGCTGGGTATTGGCAAAATACGATACCGGTATTAATAACATCTTCTTTCGCTTCAATAGTGCCGTGCGGAACAGCTATAGATTCGCCTAAATAGGTGGATGTTAAACGTTCACGTTCTAACATGGCTTCGATATAAGTTGGTTTAACGTAACCGTTTTCGACCAATTTTTGTCCTGCAAAGCGAATAGCTTCTTCTTTAGTTTGTGCAGTTAAGCCTAAAAAGATATTTTTTTCACTTAACTTAAACAGAGGTTGTTGGTTCTGTGATTCTTTTGTAGGCGCAACTTTTTGGCCTTGAGCTTTCACTAAATCATTTACTAAATTAGCATATAAATTACTGTCTAAAAAGTTAGTTAATGAAATATGGTATGCGTTTGGTGCATATTGTTTTGCACGTGCAGTTAAGTCTTTATGGGTGATGACGATATCAGCATCAGTTGGTAAGTTATTTATTGCTAAGTTTGTCACATTGATACCTAAATGAGCATCTTCTATTTTTTTACGTAACACACCTGCGCCCATGGCACTTGAGCCCATACCTGCATCACAAGCGACGATGATTTTTTTCACGTTAGCAAGGTCAAGTTTACCACTTTCTCCTTTGGCTTCGCTTTTCATTGCAGTGACATCAGATTTTGCTTCATCTAAACTTTTACCATTATCTTTTGTGGTTTTTAATAAAATTGCTGACACAATAAATGAGACTGTAGTTGCTGCAAGTACAGATACTGTTACTCCTAAATATGAACCCTTTGCCATACTCATTACTGCGAAGATAGAACCTGGTGATGCTGGTGCAGCTAAACCAGCGTTAAATAATGTTAAAGTGAATACACCAGTCATGCCGCCTAAAATCACAGAGATAATGAGTCTTGGATTCATTAAGACATAAGGGAAGTAAATTTCATGGATACCACCAAAGAAGTGAATAATTGCCGCACCACTAGCCGACCCTTTTGCTGCACCTTTACCAAAGAACATATAAGCAAGTAATAAACCTAAGCCTGGTCCTGGGTTTGCTTCAATCAAGAAGAATATAGATTTACCTGTTTCTGCTACTTGTGTTACACCTAGAGATGTAAATACGCCGTGATTAATTGCATTGTTGAGAAATAGTATTTTTGCTGGTTCAACAAGGATTGAAGTCAATGGTAATAAACCATGATCTACCATGAATTGTACAGCAACAATAAGTACATTAGTTAATGAAGCAACAGCAGGACCAATCCCGAAGTAAGCGATAAGCGCAAGAATCATACCAATAATGCCAGCTGAAAAGTTATTAACTAACATTTCAAAGCCACTTTTGATTTTGCCATCAATTAACTTATCGAACTGTTTAATACACCATCCACCTAAAGGACCGGAAATCATTGCACCTAAAAACATTGGGATAGATACACCGACAATTACGCCAATTGTGGTAACCGCACCAACTACCCCCCCTCGTTCTCCATAAACTAATTTACCTCCTGTATAACCAATTAGTAGGGGAAGTAGGTAAGTGATCATTGGTCCGATAAAAGCAGTTGATACCCCTTCATTTGGAAACCATCCCCCAGCGTTAGGGTCATTAGCGTTATATAAAAAAATTGCGGTTATAAAACCCCAAGCAATAAATGCGCCGATATTTGGCATCACCATATTACTTAGGAACCGCCCAAAATTTTGGACTTTTAGTTTAATGTTTGATGTTGTCATATAAATCTTTCCTTTTTGATTGATATAATCATTATGCAACTATTGTAGAAGTATTTAGTTAGTAGATTCATCAAAAATAATCAAAAAATGTGACGAATGTCACACTGTTAAAAGCGGGGTATTTTCTGATTTTGTGATTTAGATCACACTTTTGCCTTTGATTACCACAAGAATGGTCAATTGGACGTTGGATGAGTGAATAGAATTGGCGGCTATCAGAGTAAAGTAAAGGTAAACATGATAATTTATTGATACGTTATCAATATTTTATTGAATTATTGAGAATAGTTTTATCTCAGATTAAAATTTGTTAGTATGCGCTTGTTATAGGTGTAAACCAGTTTTGTCATATTTTATTTAGTAGATTCGATGAAGAATCATTATTTTAATTAGAGGTAAGATGAAAGCGCTCTCAATTTTTGGATTAATTTTAGCTATAATATCTGTTTTTATTCCATTTTTCGGTTTACTTTTAGCTATGTTATGTAGTTTATTGGCGTTAATTACTTTTGTTAAACAACCGACTATTTCTACTACTATATTCGGCATTAATATTATTAGTACTGCATTTTTTTCTCCGCTGTTAGCTGCTATAGCAAGTAGTACTGGTTTTAGCAGTTATCAAATGTTTGTTTTCTTCCATATAATATTACTATTCATTGCGGTTATTTTATTTTTAATTTTCGGCAAAAAAAACACT
The DNA here is from genome assembly GCA_946480175.1 of uncultured Gilliamella sp. GTDB lineage: Bacteria > Pseudomonadota > Gammaproteobacteria > Enterobacterales > Orbaceae > Gilliamella. Next base: position 43,847 of record CAMLIK010000014.1, on the reverse strand, counting down.
GCAGCATAATCCACCAATTTAGACTAAAAAATCAATTTGCTAAATAATTTTGAGACTTTATAAAGTTGCTTAAGTAATAGATTAGTAAATATTCATACTCACTATGCTTTTATTAATCCAATTTAACAATGCGTATAATTAATTGCGTGTATAATCTGTAAAGATTGTATAACATTTGTAACGTAAAAATAATGGATATAGGAAAGTACTAGGTATGAAAAAATTAATATTTATCGTGTTATTTACTTTTAGTTATTATTCTTATTCCGAAGTAAATATAAAAGTATATAACAATTATTTAATATACTCTTATCCTGAATTATCACCTCATTCAACTACGATAAAGAGACAAGAAATTTCCTCAACGTTACCTTTCAACCTTCCATTTACTAAAGTTGCTGGGAAAAATACAATTATAGAATGCCAAAAAAATGGTTTTATTACTTTCATTCATAAAAAAAATCTAGGTTTGTGGCTAATTGATTATGAGAAAAAATTTAGATTGATTAGTAACTCTTTTGTTAATTCGAGTTCTGAAGCAAAGTCAACTCAGATTTCTAAGTATGATATTACTTTCAATGAAAATAATGATATCCAAAAAGAGTCGTTATCTAAAAATGACTTTTTTGATATTAATACCAACTATATTTATGATGAGAAGAAAAGATTAATCAATTTTTTAGAAAAAGTTAATGCTTTTTTTGTAATGAATAAAATTGATTATACAAATCAAAATTTAGCTAAATTAATTAAGAGTGAAAATGTTGAAGACCCAGAACTTTTTTCATCAGATGAAACCAGCAATGAAATAATAGAATATATATATGATGATGAAAATAGAATAATTCAAACAAAACAATCGATGTATTTAGCTGAGACCAAAAACAGAATTAATATGGATTGTTTTTTCATCAACCATAATAAGCATGGTGATTGGACAAAAGGTTATTGTTCCGCAAACAAAAAAAATCTAGGCGATTTTAAGAGAGAAATAGAATATTGGTAATTATATTAAAATGAATATTATCCTTTACTATATTTAATTAAAAATTTCTTTATGATAAAAATAGTTAAGATATTAATAATAAAAAGAGAATATAGATGAAAAAGCTTTTATTAGTAGTATGCTGTTTTTTTAATTTTTATGCCTTCGCATCTGTTGATGATGAACGTAACCATATTCGTGTTACTAATAATTATCTCTTTCTTCTTTTTCCTGAGTATATTCCGCATTCTGTTCCTATAAAAAAACAAGAATTACTTATTGAAAATATCCAACCAACATCTTCTGTCAGTAATTTAGAAGTATATTCAGATGATAATGGTCTTATTATAGAAGAATCTGCTCCTGATAAAAAAGGTCTGATTATGGATTATAAGATGCAAGTTTTAACACGAAATGAAAAAGGAACTTTCGTTAATTATTCAGTGCAATTTGATGATCAAAAAAACGTTACAGAAATTAAAGATTCTAACCAAAAAATAACTTCTTATTATAAATATGATGAACAAGGAAAATTGATTTCTTCAAATGAAAATGTAGATGGGAAAAATTATATAGGAACTTATTTATATGATAAAAACAATAATCTTATTCAGCATAACGAACGAGAAATTGAAACCATTAGGCCCAAAAAAATACTTACTTTTCTGTCAACAAATTTATATTATTATGATGATGAAAATAGACTGATTTCTTCCATTTCAAAACAGGAGGATCCATTACTAAACGGAAACACTGCATCGTTACCCAAAGATATCAATGAGTCTAAGTATCGAATATCTACTTGTTACTATAGTCAATATAATGAACACGGTGATTGGACTGTTAGCCAATGTTTTAACGGTGATAGTGAATTAGATATGTCGATAACACGAAAGTTAGAATATTAGTATGCATAAAGTAAACAATTAATAGTGATTGTGCTAAGTCTTATTAGTCAATATATGTATGTTGAAGTAGATGGGGAATTGTTTAATAATTAGATAATTTTTATATGCCAGAAGCGTCTCATCATTCTAAATCGATTAATTCGCAAGAAATAAATATTCATATCGTTGCGATATTCTTTTTCTTTATCCAATTGATTTAATGTGAGAACTCTAATTTTGATGATGATATCATAACTATATATATTAAGTCCTCACATTTAATCTAATAAATTACTCCACTGTCACCGATTTTGCTAGGTTACGTGGTTGGTCGACATCGGTACCTTTAATTAGGGCGACATGATAAGCAAGTAATTGCGTCGGAACTGTGTAGTAGATTGGCGCAGTAAATTCTTCAATATGGGGTAAGTTGATAATATGCATAGTATCGTCACTGACAAAACCTGCATCTTGCTCGGCAAACACATAAAGTTGACCACCACGGGCACGCACTTCTTCAATATTGGCTTTAAGTTTTTCAAGTAAGTCATTGGTCGGTGCCATTACAATCACTGGCATATCGGCATCAATTAACGCTAATGGACCATGTTTTAATTCACCAGCGGCGTAAGCTTCGGCATGAATGTAGGAGATCTCTTTTAATTTTAATGACGCTTCCATGGCGATTGGGTACTCGTCGCCACGGCCTAAAAATAGTGCATGGTGTTTATTGACAAAGTGACCTGCAAGTTTTTTGATTATTGGTTCGGCCATTAACACTTGTTCAATGCGGTTTGGTAAGGTTTGCAGAGCATGGACGATCGCTTGTTCGGTGATTTCGGACATGTTATTAAGTCGCCCTAATTTGGCCACTAAAAGTAATAATACTGTCAATTGGGTGGTAAAAGCTTTGGTTGAAGCAACGCCAATTTCAACGCCAGCTTTGGTCAATAACACCAAATCCGCTTCACGTACCAGAGTGGAGGCCGCCACATTACAGACGGCAAGGGTAGTTAGGTAATTATTCTCTTTTGCTAAGCGTAATGCCGCAAGGGTATCTGCCGTTTCACCTGATTGTGAAAGGGTGATAAATAAACTGTTTTTACGACGCGCGGGGTTTCGATAGCGGAATTCTGAAGCGATTTCAACGTCACAAGGAATACCGGCCAAGGCTTCAAACCAATAGCGAGCTACCATCCCAGCATTATAAGCGGTGCCACAAGCTACAATTTGCACATGCTCAACCTGTTTTAGAATATTTTCAGCATCGACGCCAAGTTCAGACAAATCTACTTTACCATGCGCCATACGGCCTTCAAGGGTATTTTTGATGGCATTAGGTTGTTCGTAAATCTCTTTTTGCATATAGTGATTGAAGCCTGCTTTACTACCCGCATCATATTTCGCATCAGATTCTACGCAAGAGCGATTTACTTCTTGGTAATTTTTGTCAAAAATGGTTACAGTGCGATGAGTGACCAGTGCAATATCGCCTTCTTCTAAAAAGATAAATTGGCGAGTAACCGGTAATAACGCTAGCTGATCTGAGGCAATAAAGTTTTCGCCAACACCACAACCAATTACTAATGGACTACCTGAGCGCGCAGCAATCAAAATGTCTGGGTTGCGAGTATCCATTACCACGGTGCCATAAGCACCGCGTAATTGTGGTATCGCTTTTTGTACTGCTTCAAAAAGTGAGCAATCTTCGGTTGCAATAATATTGTGAATTAAGTGAGCAATAACTTCAGTATCGGTTTCTGAACGAAATTGGTAGCCTTTTGCGATGAGTGTTTCACGTAGCGGCTCAAAATTTTCGATAATGCCATTATGTACAACGACAATAAAGCCTGATACATGTGGGTGGGCATTATGTTCGACCGGTTCGCCGTGCGTTGCCCAGCGAGTATGTGCAATCCCTGTTGACCCTTTGATCGGATGTTCGTCTAGTGCATCTTTAAGCGCCTTTACTTTTCCGACACGTCTTACACGCTGTAATTCACCAATAGGCGAAATTATAGCAAGTCCAGCAGAATCATAACCACGGTATTCTAATCGCTTTAACCCCTCTAACAATATTTCTGCCACATCACGTTTGGCGATAGCGCCCACAATACCACACATTGTTTATTCCTCTTTCAATTTAGTTGGTCTTTTCCAGCCGGCAAGTTGTCTCTGTTTTACACGACTAACTACAAGTTCATTGTCGTTTACATCATTGGTTACTGTTGTCCCCGCGGCAATTGTTGCGCCTTTACCAATTTTGACAGGTGCAATGAGTTGAGTGTCTGAACCGACAAATACATCGTCTTCAATTATGGTTTTAAATTTGTTCGCACCATCATAGTTACAGGTAATTGTGCCAGCGCCAATGTTGACGTTGCTACCAATTTCACTATCACCTAAATAACTTAGATGTCCTGCTTTGGTGGCTTTACCAAGATGGGCTTTCTTCAATTCGACAAAGTTACCCACATGCGCATGATCATCAAGTTTGCTGCCCGGTCGTATTCGGGCAAAAGGGCCGATAGTACAATGCTCGGCAATGACTGAATCTTCAATAACTGTGTAAGGACTAATTTGGCTGTTATCAGCAATGGTGCAGTTTTTCAAAATAGAGCCGGCACCGATAAAGACACTGTTTCCTAATTTAACCTCACCTTGAATAATCACGTTAGTATCAATTGTGACATCCTTGCCATGGGTTAACTTACCGCGTAAATCAAAGCGTGCAGGGTCAAGTAACGTAACGCCAGCAAGTAAAAGTTGCTCGGCTTGATGTTGTTGATAATGGCGCTCTAAGGTTGCTAACTGCAAACGATTGTTAACGCCTTCAACTTCGAATTTTTTAACTGGATGGGATGTTAAAATCTGGTAACCATCTTGGTGAGCAAAAGCGATAATATCAGTTAAATAGTACTCTTTTTGCGCATTGTTATTGTTTAAGCGTGATAGCCATTGTTTAAGTAATTTACCTGTCACTAGCATGATGCCAGTATTAATTTCAGTGATTTTTTGCTGCTCAGCATTGGCATCTTTTTGTTCAACAATAGCGACCACTTTACCGTCTTGGCGTTCGATTCGACCATAACCAGTTGGATCATCTAAAATCACGGTCAATAAGGCAATGCCTTCTTGTGGTTTACTGGCGATAAGATTTTGTAACGTTTCAATTGAGATAAGAGGCGTGTCACCATATAAAATTAAGATATCTTCATCATCTTGAATAAATGGAATAGCTTGTTGAACAGCATGCCCTGTACCTAACTGCTCTGCTTGATAAACCAGTTGTACAGGTTGATTTTGTAGCGATTGTTCCAGCTCGCTTTTGCCATGACCATAAACAATATTGATGCGATCGGTATTAAGTTGTTGAACGGTATCAATAACATGTTGTAACATCGGTTTACCACCGATTTTATGTAAAACTTTAGGTAGGTTGGAATACATCCGTGTGCCTTTTCCTGCCGCCAAAATAATAGCACTGCGCTTTGGAGGTGAAATTGCCATAATCAGTTCCGGTCTGGTTAAATAAGGCTAATACTATAATCAAAGTTTTCCACGAAATCATCACGAAATTGTTAATTTTTATCCCAAAAAAAGTTTTACGATTATCTAATCAGCTAATCTTTGTACCGTAACTTCATTATTAAATTGACTCTAGACTTTTGTTATAGGTCTCAATACCTAAAATATAGACGGCTATAGCCTGTATGCATAACAAAATAGCGATCATCGAGGTTACCATTAATATACCGCCATAGTTATATAACAAGACGACAAAGAATGGCATGATAATTGAGGATATACGACCAAAGATGACGCAAATTGCCGATAACCGCATTCTAACATCGGTTGGAAAAAGTTCAGGGATATAACCGGCTTGGATTACCGAAACCAAATAATAGATTAACGAAAAGGTAACAAAACCACAAAGTGTAGCATATAATTGTGATGAACTAAGTGCGTATAAAATCCCTGATAATGCTGCAAGTAATGAACCGAAGATTATTGCCGGTTTTCGTCCTATTTTGTCAGTTAAACAATAGGCAAAAACTGCTCCGGTTGGTCCCCCTAAGGTCATAAGTACAGTGATAGTTAGTGATAGATTAGCCGATATTCCTTGACTTACCATTAAGGACGGTAGCCAAGCGACAAAACCATAAATAGAAATACTCTGTACTACCATCATTAGTGACCCTAAAAATATTCGTTTGCGAAAACGTGGCTCAAAAACACTAATTTTGGGTTTGATATATAAACTTGAGTGGTTATCAGAGTTGGGTGTCGGTAAATTACCTTGGTAATACTTATTTTCAATATTGCTGACAATGATTTCCGCTTCTTGTTTTCGTCCTTTTCTACTTAACCATCGAGGTGATTCAGGTAGTTGCTTGCGAGCTATATATACTAATAATCCACCAAGACCAGCAATCACAAACATTGTTCGCCAGCCAGCTAATGGAATGATTAGCCAACTAGAAAAGGTAACAAAAAATAGACCAAATTGACCAATAAATGACATGAGAGCTCCCCAACGGCCACGGTGAGAAGGCGGGATAAATTCACTCAGTAAACCATAACCGACAACAATTTCAGCGCCTAATCCAATGCCGGTTAAAAATCTAAAGAAAATTAACCAGTACATATCAGGTGTCAAAGCACAGGCAATTGATGCAAAACCAAATATCAGCAAATTAATTTGATAGGTAGATTTTCGTCCATGCTTATCACCAAGGTATCCAGCCATAATTGAGCCAAGTAACATGCCTAATGATGTTCCAGATAAAAAACAGGCATTTAAATGTAATGTAGACCAGTTTTCTTCAATTAAAATACTTAAAACTGAATTAGCCAGATAATTATCAAAACCGTCAAAAAACATTCCTCCACCAATAATAATCAGTAAATTTCGATGAAAAGAACTGATCGGGAGTCGATCAAGTCGTGCTGCTAAGTTACTCATTATTGCTCCTAATTATTTAATTTTTAAAAAGATAAAATACTATTGCAACTGTCAATTTTTCTATGCTTTTGCTAATTCGCTTCACTCATAGCAATAAATATTAAGTAATCATTCATATCCCTAATGATTAATCAAAATAATAATGTAATATTCCAAGAAAAAATGATTAATTCAAACAAAAAATCTTTTTTATGTGCGCTATTTCACAAAATTTGCAGAATGTTATTGGTGTGATATATCAACATATATGACTTTTTAATTTTTGATTATTTGCATAATTATATGATTATAATTAATTTTTATTCAATTCATTTATTCCAAAACAACAATATTACAACCAAACATAAAATCTTTAAATAAAAGAATTTATGTTGACTTTAAAAAATAATGGTGTCATATTTTGTCTGTTTTCAAAAAAGGTGATTGTTAATTAATAATTAATCGCTTGGTTGTTTGGCTTAATTGAATAAGGTTGGAAGCAATGAATGAGATAACAAAACCCTATTGTGGGGCAAGATTAGATAGGTTACCAACAAGCAAAAATCAATGGAAAATTTTTGGTTTAGTGGCGTTTGGTTTGTTGGTTAGTTGGAGTAATGCAATTGGTGGTTTAATGCTCGCCCAATTGCAGGAAATCGGTTGGACAAACAATAACATTACCGCGATCTTTTCGTCGCTAACTACTGCTGGTATGTTTTTTGGTGCTTTTATCGGCGGGATTATTGGCGATAGGATTGGCAGAAGAAAAAGCTACCTGCTTTTTGTCTTTATCCATATTATTTCGATGGTTATTGGTGCTATGTCACCTAATATGACGTTTTTAATTGCCTGTCGATTTGTTATGGGATTTGCCCTCGGTGCCTTACTAGTAACATTATTTGCCGGTTTTACTGAATATGTTCCTAGTAAAACAAGGGGAACATGGTCTGCTCGTGCCTCGTTTATAGGAAATTGGTCTTATCCAGTTTGTTCATTGATTGCCATGGCTATTACTCCGGTTATCGCCCCAGAAATGAATTGGCGTATACAGCTTTTAGTTCCCGCTTTTTTATCGACTATACTCTTTTGGGTTACCTATCGTCATTTTCCTGAATCGCCCAGATGGCTTGAATCTCAAGGTAGATATGCCGAAGCTGAAAAAATAGTTTCAGATATTGAAAAATGTGTTGTTGCCGAAACAGGTAAACCATTACCACCATATGAGAAACTGGATAATGCTAAAGAAACCAATATCTCCTATTCACAACTGTTTCAAGGGGAATTGTTAAAACGTGTCATTTTAGGATCATTTGTTCTTATCGCAATGAATGTCGTGCAGTACACCCTAATTAATTGGCTACCAACCATCTTTTTAAAACAAGGTATCAATTTAAAAGATTCAGTTTTATTAAATACGATGAGTATGTTTGGTGCACCAATCGGCATATTTATTGCGATGTTTATTATTGACAAAATTCCAAGAAAAATAATGGGTATTGGTCTATTAATTATTATTGCTGTCTTAGGCTATATATATTCATTACAAAGCGATATGACAACAATTTCTATCTTGGGATTTTTCTTAATTACCTTCGTTTATATGTATGTGTGTTATGCATCAGCAGTTTATGTGCCAGAAATATGGCCAACAGCTGCAAAAATGCGTGGTGCAGGACTTGCCAATGCTGTCGGGCGAGTGAGTGGCATCATTGCACCATATGGTGTGGCCTATTTTTTAAATACTTCAGGTGTTGTTGGCGTGTTCTTACTACTTGGTGGCGTGGCTATTGCTACCGCGTTAATCATTGCCATTGTTGGTATTGAGACTAGAAGCGCATCAGTTGAGGATATTGGTAATATTATTAAAAAAGAGAGTTAATTTAATTTGGAGAGTGAACTATGAAAGCGTTAGCAAGATATGGAAAAGAGTTTGGTGGATATCGTTTAATTGATGTTCCTGAACCGGTTTGTGGTGATGAAGATATTGTCATTGAAGTTAAAGCCGCAGCTATTTGTGGTGCTGATATGAAACATTTTCGTGTTGAAAATGGTTCTGATGAATTTAATTCCATCAGAGGTCATGAATTTGCTGGAAAAATCGTCAAAGTTGGTAGCAAAGTGACTGATTGGCATGTTGGGCAGAGGATTGTCTCAGATAACTCTGGACATGTTTGTGGTAAATGTCCGGCTTGTGATAAGGGCGATTTTTTAACCTACAAAGAAAAAGTAAATCTTGGTCTTGATAATAACCGTTGGGGAGGTGGGTTTTCAAAATATTGTTTAATCCCCGGTGAAATTCTAAGAATTCATAAACATGCAATTTGGGAAATCCCTGAAAATTTAGATTATGAAGAAGCCTGTGTTCTTGACCCAATCTGCAATGCTTATAAAGCAATTGCTCAACGTTCAAGTTTTTTACCGGGCAACGATGTGGTGGTTATTGGTACTGGTCCTTTGGGATTGTTTTCTGTGCAGATGGCAAAGCTAATGGGCGCGGTAAATATTGTCATGGTCGGGCTTGAAGAAGATACCAAGAAACGTTTTGCAGTAGCTAAACAACTTGGTGCAACGCATTTAGTCAATGGTTCTAAAGAAGATGTTGTAAAACGATGTCAGGAAATATGTGGCGTAGATAATTTAGGTCTAGTGTTGGAGTGTTCAGGCGCCAATATCGCACTTAAACAGTCAATAGATATGCTTAGACCGAATGGTGAAGTAGTTCGAATCGGTATGGGTTTCAAACCTTTTAATTATCCAATTAATGATATTACGTCATGGGCAATAAGTATTATTGGACATATGGCTTATGACTCAACCACTTGGCGTAACGCTATTAGATTATTAGCAGATGGAAAAATTAAAGTTAAACCAATGATAACCCACAGATTTGGACTATCTGAATGGGAAAAAGGTTTTGAGTTAATGGCAAACAAAGAAGCGATTAAAGTCATTTTGACTTATGACTTTAGTGACTAAAACGAATAGGAGATAACATGTTAGCAAATATAAAATATTGGGAAGAATTTGCACAAAAGAACGGTTTTGCTATTCCACATTTTAATGTATGGAATGCCGAAATGCTAATGGGCGTTATTGATGCCGCTGAAGAAACTAAAGCACCAATTATTATCTCTTTTGGTACCGGTTTTATCGGTAATACTATATTTGAAGAGTTCGCACCAATGATGGTTTCGATGGCTAAAAATGCCTCTGTTCCAGTTATCACTCATTGGGATCATGGACGAAGTATGGAGATTGTTCAAAATGCCTATAATTATGGTATGAATTCGGTTATGCGAGATGCTTCTGCTTGTCCATTTGAAGAGAACATAAAACTAACCAAAGAAGTCGTTGATTATTTTCATCCGTTAGGTGTACCTGTTGAAGCTGAATTAGGGCATGTGGGGAATGAAACTATTTATGAAGAAGCGTTATCGGGCTATCATTATACTGAACCTTCACAAGCGGCAGAATTTGTTGATAGAACACAGTGTGATTCTTTGGCGGTAGCTATTGGTAATGTGCATGGTGTTTATTCTTCAGAACCTAAAATTGCTTTTAATGTTCTTGAAAAAGTAAGAAATGCTGTTGATATTCCAATTGTTCTTCATGGCGCATCAGGGATTGCCGATCATGATATCAAAACTTCAATATCTTTAGGTGTTTCGAAAATCAATATTCATACGGAACTTTGTTTGGCTGCGATGGACGCGATTCGAAAAAATGTTAATGCATCCTTCCTTGAGCTTGAAAGAAGTGTTCGAGCCGCAGTAAAAAATAGAGCGATTGAAAAAATCACACTGTTTGGTGCTGAAGACAAAAGCCCGCAATAATGGCTAACCACCCAAAAACTATAGAAGTTTTAGTTTCTATAGTTTTTGATTTAAAAAATGAATTTATTTATTTTTTTCACAGAATAACGTTGTAGAAGTAACTTTTTTTTCTGCAAAAAAATATGATATTATGCAATGAAATCCAAAATTCAGAGCTAAATACTATGAAAGGAACAAATCGATTAGCAACTATTAGACAATTATTACTAAATGATAAAAAAGTATTAGTGTCTGATTTAAGCCAAAAGTTTTCAGTCACCGAAGAGACAATAAGAAGAGATTTAGAAAAACTTGAAGCTGAAAATTTTGCGACTAGAACTTATGGCGGTGCAGTATTTAATGGGGAAGAGATTGTATCCAATATCCCGTTCTATAAAAGAGCTGAAAAGAATTTTGAGCAAAAACAGAATATCGCAATTAAAACTGTACAACTGCTTAAAAACCGGTCGACCATATCGGCTGATTCCAGTTCGACCGTAATGGAAACCTTAAAATTATTAAAAGATCGCAATGATTTGACTATTGTTACTAATTCGACTGAAGCATTACGCGAACTTATGCTGTCATCGGTGAATATTTTGTCTACTGGCGGTATGTTTAATAAGCAATCACTTTCACTACAAGGCACATTAGCTGAGCAATCGATTTGCAACTATAATGTAGATACCGCCGTTATTAGTTGTAAAGGATTAGACATAGCTACAGGTATTACCGATTCCAACGAAGATGAAGCTAAATTAAAAATGCGCATGATCTCACAAGCTACTGAAGTGATACTACTTGCAGATTCATCAAAATTTAACAAAAAAGCATTTGTTCATTTAACCAATCTATCTAATATTACCACCATTATTACGGATAAAGAGCCGAGTAAAGAGTGGATTACCTATCTCAAAACTAACCAGATAGAGTTAATATATTAATTATTGAGCTTGATAAGTTAGAGAGCAAATAGCGTTATTTCTGTTTTAACTTATGGTAAATAACTATCCATATAACCTACTAAATTAATTTGATTATCTTAACTTAGTAGGTTTATTCGTCAGCTGAATGAGCCTTGTTTTTATGAGATATCTTCGGCTAGTTTTCTAATATAATTTTTATCTTGTTCCGATAAGTTTATCTCTGTCGCTTTGCTGTTTTCATCTAATTCAGCTTTAGTGGTGGAACCACTAAGCACATTAATATTATCACCTTGCGCAAGTATCCAAGCGATAGCAAGATTGGCGATACTACAGTGATATTTTTCACATAATGGTTTCCATTTATTCATCATATCAATAGCATTAGATAAATTTTTAGGTTCAAACCATTTTTTTCCAAATCTTGCTGTATCTTTAGGGGCAATATAATCTTTTTCAATGGCACCAGTTAAAATGCCCATTTCTAAAGGGGAATAAGCTTGTAGAGTAATATCATGTTCCTTACACAAAGGTAACAGCTCTTTCTCAACTTGCCTATCTAATACACTGTATTTTGCTTGGACAATATCTAATTGACCATATTTTAGGTATTCTTTGACATGGTTGATATCTACATTGGCTGCACCGATTGCCTTTATTTTGCCTTCTGCTTTCAATTCATTTAACACTGCAACGGTTTCTGAAATTGGTGTAAAAAAAGGTTCAACTGATTGCCAATGAGTCATATAAACATCAATATAATCAGTTTGTAATCGTTTTAAACTGCTCTCAACTTCTAATCTAATTGATTCTTTTGATAAATTTTTAAATAGAGAGCGTTCGCCAACTTTATTAAAAAAACTTCCTTCTCGTTCCCATGTAATACCACATTTGGTAATAATGATGTATTTGTCGCGTATTCCTTTAATTGCTTCACCAACAATTGCCTCACTATTGCCAAAATTATAAGCTGGGGCGGTATCTAAAAAATTTATATTTTTTTCAAGTGCATATCTAATAGTTTCTATTGAAGCTTGTTTATTATCTTGATTGCCAAAAGCGGGTCCGCCACCAATTGCCCATGTTCCTAAGCCAATTCTTGATATATCAAGTCCAGTTTTACCTAATTTCATTTTATTCACAACTCACTCTCCCATTACTTTTTTCATAAATTGCGATCATCTCTTCTACTTGTTTACGACTTTTCACGCCGGTTGTTGCTCCTAGTGACTCAATTGATACTGAAGCTACTGCATTACCAAATACCGCACACTCTTCAATTGATTGTCCTTTTAATAAGGCAGAAATAAATCCTGATGCAAAATTATCGCCTGCGCCGATAGTATCAATTTTGACGCCTTTAGGTTTTTTGAACGCGGGGGCAATTTTGCTTAGATGTTGGTTTTTAATGTAACAACCTTTTTTTCCAATTTTGATAAGCACGTTCTTTACCCCTAATGCAATGAAAGTATCCGCAATCTCACTCAGTTCTGTTTTTCCTGTGAGCTCAGATGCTTCATCATAATTGGGGAAGAAGTAATCAATATAACTTAATGCTTCAGCTATATCAGTTAAACCTTCACCTAACCGACTCTTAACCATATCAGCGCAAATAATCATATGTTCAGATTTTGCTTTTTTGAAAATTGAAACTAATGCGTGGTTATCCAATTTAGGATTATTGAAAATACTTGCTAAAGATAAGATTTTTGCATTTTTGATATTAGCCAGTTCAATATCTTGTAAGGACATCTTCCAAAGACTACCATTTCTATTGGTGACAAAAGTTCGCTCACCATCTTCCTGAACCAAACCTACATTTATAGATGTGGTGATATCTTCTCGGGTTATTAAATTGTCTGTAATAATATTATTTTGTTGGGCAAAATCTTTAATAAATTTACCTGCAACATCATTACCAACCATCGCAAATAATGATACTTTGTGACCAAGTCTTGTAATAATTGTTGCTTCATTTATTGCATCTCCGCCTATCGTCATTGATATATTATCAACTGGATAAGAAACATTTTTAAAGATATGTTCACCTACCGGATATAAAGGTAAATCAACAATTGCTGCACCAATACAAATCACTTCAACACTGCTCATTTCCGAACTCCTTTTTAATCAGCTACTTTGATTACGCCTTTAATTAACTCTTTTTTGTTGTTAACTGAAAATTCAAAGGCCTTCTGAGTATCTTGGTAATTGAAAAAACGATCGGCAATTGAATCTACGTCAAAGTCTCCATTCGCGATAGAATCTATGGTTGCCGGGAAATCATTGGCATATCTGAAAACAGTTTGAATAGTGACTTCACGGTTAATTTTCAAAAATTCAACAGGAACACCACCCGCAATAGAACCAACGATTAGCATTTTTCCTCGACGTTTAACAATTTCTAAAGCTTTTTCCGCAGTGAAAATTGAACCAGCAGTTTCTAGCACCACATCAGCACCGAATTCACCAACAATACATTTAACTTTCTCCGTTAATTGTGGATCGTTACCTTTGAGGGTTGCCGTCGCACCTAGTTCAATGGCTTTATTTAACCGATTGTCTAAGATATCGATCATTACAATTTTTGCTGCGCCTTTCAATTTGCATGCTTGTAGTGTCATCAGACCAATACAGCCAGCACCTAAAATCACAACGGTTTTACCTAATAAATCTCCGGCCATTTTAGCAGCATGAATACCTACTGCCGCAGGTTCAACAAGTGCACCTTCTATTAGGGACATGTTTTCAGGAAGATGAAAGGTCATTGCTTCAGGATGGGTTAAATAGTTAGTAAGTGCACCACGATAATTGGGCTGAGTAGCCATAAAGTCAACATTAGGACAGACATTGTAATGACCAGATAAACAAAACTCACAGGTATAACAAGGTACTCCAGGTTCTATACATACTCGTTGTCCGACCTTGAATTTTCTAACATTTTTACCGATTTTTTTAATAATTCCGGAACATTCATGACCCAAACCAATAATTTGATTTGGGTCTTTAGGTGGAATATAGGGGCCGTGTTCGAATCCATGAACATCTGAACCGCAGATACCAACATATTTTACTTCAATTAAAACTTCATCATCTTTAGGGGTAGGCATTTGCGTCTCTTTGATAACCATTTTTCCCGGTTTTTCCAATATTGCGACAGTATTTTTCATAAGATATCTCCAGATGTATAAATAGTTTTTTGTTGTGCTTAATGTCTATAACAGACAATAAATTAATAATAAAAAGATTAAAACACAGATTTATTTTTTATAATAAAGATATTAATTTGGTATTTCAAACTTTTTTTCTGTAAATTGCTAGCTATATCACAAAATTCTATCAACCAATTCCATCTCGATTACTCTTGATTTAACTAAAAATGTCGTCATTTCGGTTTAATACAATAAAAAAGTAAAATTAACGCATTCGTTTTTCTGTTTTAATATTGGTATATAATATGTTGTTATTTCTATTTCTTAATTTGTCTATTGCAAAGCATAGGTTTATGTGAAATCAACTTGGCAATAGTTTCTAAGACAAATTTTAGGTGACAATTCGTTGTCCTCGGGTACATTTATAAACGCTAATAGGAAACGTAAAATGAAGGTTTTACTGCTTTACACCACTCACGAAAAGCAAACCCTTAAAATTATGCAACGAATAAAAACACATCTTGTGGGTAAATGTGATTGTGATTTGATTGAGTTATTGCCAGAAAGTAAGATTGATCTTGGCAGCTACCAAGCGGTATTAATTGGTTGTTCAATTCGATATGGTTTTTACAGTAAAACCATGAAGAAATTTATTGATGCTAATTTTGCGCAATTAAATACGCTTAAATCGGGGTTCTTCGGTGTGAATGTGGTGGCAAGAAAACCGCATAAAAATACACCTGAGACCAATTTGTATACTAAAAAATTCCTCGCTAAAATTGCATGGCAACCGACTATCAAAGCGGTATTTGCTGGCGCGCTTTATTATCCAAAATATAATTGGTTTGATCGTAATATGATCCGATTTATTATGTGGCTAGGTAAAGGCGATACCGATGTGACTAAAGAGGTGATTGAGTACACGAATTGGGCAAAAGTAGATGAATTTGCTGAGCAATTTGTGGCACTTATTAATAAGCAACCTTAGTTGTTTTGTTAAAATAAGTCATTATTTTCGTTAAATATCAAATCTTAAACTTCATTTTGCAGAAACTTTGTGATATAGATCAACTTTTTTACTAAAAAGGTGTACAATATTGCGCCTAAAGAATCTGTCTCCTAATTGGGATTTTAATTGTGATTGAAAATTTAAGAAATATAGCCATTATTGCTCACGTTGACCATGGTAAAACAACCTTGGTTGATAAACTTTTAAAACAGTCTGGTACGCTTGATAATTTGCGTGGCGATGATAACGAGAGAATAATGGACTCTAATGCGCTTGAAAAAGAGCGTGGTATTACTATTTTAGCAAAAAATACTGCTATTGATTGGAATGGTTACCGAATTAATATCGTAGATACTCCGGGCCATGCCGATTTTGGTGGTGAAGTTGAACGTGTAATGTCGATGGTTGATTCAGTACTATTGCTTGTTGACGCAATGGACGGACCAATGCCACAAACACGTTTTGTTACGCAAAAAGCGTTTGCTTATGGTTTAAAACCAATTGTTGTTATTAACAAAGTTGACCGTCCGGGTGCACGTCCTGATTGGGTTGTCGATCAAGTATTCGACCTATTCGTTAATCTTGGCGCGACTGATGAACAACTTGACTTCCCAATTGTTTATGCTTCAGCTTTAATGGGGATTGCTGGTCTTGATCATCAAGACATGGCGCAAGATATGACGCCATTATTTGAAGCGATTGTTGAACATGTAGAGCCACCAAAAGTGGATTTAGATGGTCCATTCCAAATGCAAATTTCGCAACTTGATTATAACAATTATGTTGGTGTTATTGGGATTGGGCGCATTAAACGTGGTCGCGTTAAACCAAATCAACAAGTCACTATTGTTGATAGCGAAGGTAACAAACGTACCGGTAAAGTTGGGCAAGTATTAGGTCATTTAGGTTTACAACGTTATGAAGCAGAGGTTGCCGAAGCTGGCGATATTATTGCTATCACTGGTTTAGGTGAACTTGGTATCTCAGATACGATTTGTGATAACAGCTGTGTTGAAGCATTACCAGCATTAAGCGTTGATGAACCAACGGTAACCATGTTCTTTAATGTTAATAGTTCACCATTTGCTGGTAAAGAGGGTAAATATGTCACTTCTCGGCAAATCCTTGAACGTTTAAATAAAGAACTGGTGCATAACGTGGCATTACGCGTTGAAGAAACTCCAGATCCAGATGCATTTAAAGTTTCAGGTCGTGGTGAGTTGCACCTATCTGTTCTTATCGAAAATATGCGTCGTGAAGGTTATGAGCTTGGTGTATCTCGTCCTAAAGTTATCTATAGAGAAATCGATGGTAAAAAGCAAGAACCTTTCGAACAAGTGACTTTAGATATTGAAGAACAGCACCAAGGTTCTGTGATGGAAGCCTTAGGTTTACGTAAAGGTGATTTAACCAATATGTTACCTGATGGTAAAGGTCGTGTACGTTTAGATTATGTGATCCCAAGCCGTGGTCTTATCGGTTTTAGAACTGAATTTATGACGATGACATCTGGTACTGGTTTACTTTACTCAACATTTAGCCATTACGATGATGTTCGCCCAGGTGAAATCGGTCAACGTATTAATGGCGTAATGATTTCAAACGGTACAGGTAAAGCGTTAGCTTATGCACTTTATAGCTTACAAGATCGTGGTAAATTATTCCTTGGTCATGGTGCTGAAGTATATGAAGGGCAAATTATTGGTATCCATACTCGCTCAAATGATTTAACTGTTAACTGTTTAACTGGTAAGAAATTAACTAACATGCGAGCATCGGGTACTGATGAAGCCACTACCTTATCACCACCGGTAAAAATGTCATTAGAACAAGCATTAGAGTTTATTGATGATGATGAGTTAGTTGAAGTTACGCCATTATCTGTTCGTCTACGTAAACGTCATTTAACTGAAAACGACCGTAAACGTGCATTTAGAAGTAATAAAGAGTAATACTTCTAATGGTCTGAAATAAAGAAAATAAAACCTCGCTAATTAGCGAGGTTTTTTTGGCTTTAACTCGGACGATGGCGTCGGCAATCGGTTGTTTGCGATCATGCATCGGGTAGTGATGAAGCAACTACGTTATCACCACCAGTAAAAATGTCATTAGCACAAGCATTAGCGTTTATTGATGATGATTTAGTTGAAGTTACGCCATTATCTGTTCGCCTATGTCGTCTATGTCGTCTATGTAAACTTCATTTAACCGAAAACGACCGTAAACGTGCATTTAGAAGTAATAAAGAGTAATACTTTAATACTTCTAATGGTCTGAAATAAAGAAAATTGAACCTCGCTAATTAGCGAGTTTTTTTCTGGCTTTAACTCGGGCGATGGCGTCGGCAATCGATTGTTTGCGATCTTTCTGTGTAGCCGCACTACTTGTCGACATCGACCTAGGAAATAAGATAGTGGGTGGAATCAACTGATTACAATTTATACGTTGTTGTTTCTTTTCGGTTAGCTCTAATTCCTCTTGCTCACTTAGGGCAACGCCAAGGGTACTTAAGGTAATACAGTCAGTTGGACAGGTATTAATACAACTACTACAAGCGGTACAAAATTGCGGTAATATCGTATGTAGCACCTGTTTGCTACCAATAATAGCATCAGTCGGGCAAACGCGAACACATTTGCCACAACCAATACAATTTTCTTCATCAATAAAGGCTTTATATTGCATAATAAATTTTCAATTAACTTAAACCGACAATATTACCATCTTTGTCAATATCAATATGACGATAGGCTGGATTGGTACCGAGGCCGGGCATTGTCATCACATTACCAGCATAAACACGAATAAAACCAGCACCTGCCGAAATTGCTAAATGGCTGATATCGACATCAAAGTCGGTCGGTACATTTTTTAAATTTGCATCGGCGCTAATTGACATCGGGGTCTTAGCGATACAAAGTGGTAAATGATCGAGTTTTAACGCCTCAATTTCTTTAACGTTTTTGAGTGCAGTTTCAGACAAATTCGCTTTATTGGCGCCGTACTTTTTAACCATAGTTTGGATCTTATCCATTAAAGGCATACTGTCAGGATAAGGTAATTTGATTTCACTTGGCATATCACACGCTTTAATCACATGTTTAGCCAGTTTTTCAGCACCTTTACCACCTTGAGTGAACACTTCACTCACTTCACAGGCAAATGCGCCATGATCAACGGCATATTTTTGTAAAAATGCGAGTTCTTCTTCACTATCATGTGGGAATCGGTTAATGGCTACAATCACTTGTAAACCATAGCTTTTGGCATTGCTAATATGCCATGCTAAATTGGCAGCGCCAATTTCCAATAATTCTACATTAGACTGTGAAATCTCTTTTGGAATGGCTTGTCCTGGTTTGATATTATATTTACCGCTATTGGATTTTAAGCTACGCACAGTTGCGACTAAAACCACACAAGACGCCTTAATACCAGCTTGACGATATTTAATATTAAAGAATTTCTCCATGCCCATGTCAGATCCAAATCCAGCTTCGGTTATCACATAATCAGCTAATTGCATTGCAATGCGGTCAGCGATAACTGATGAGTTACCATGGGCAATATTAGCAAATGGTCCAGCATGAATTAATACTGGAGTATTTTCAACCGTCTGCATTAAGTTTGGGTTAATCGCATTTTTAAGCAGCACAGTCATGGCACCAGCTACTTCGAGTTGTTCAGCGGTGATTGGGTCACCTTGCGTATTATAGGCTAAAATAATACGACCAATGCGTGTTCGCATGTCATGTAAATCGGAAGCTAAGGCTAAAATTGCCATCAATTCAGATGCGGCGGTGATCTCAAATCCATCACGGCGTTCAATACCATTGACGCCACCGCCTACACCGACAGTGATATTACGCAGAGCGCGATCATTGTGATCGATAACGCGTTTCCAAACAATGCGGTTCACATCGATGTTTAGACGAGGTAAACCAGTTTGTGCGGTAAATTCATCACCAAGGCGCTCTTCATGATAAAGACGAGAATCCAATGCCGCAGACGCTAAATCATGTGCGGCGGTTATCGCATGAATATCACCAGTAAGATGGAGGTTTAAAGTTTCCATTGGCAAAACTTCGGCTTGCCCGCCACCTGCAGCACCGCCTTTAACTCCAAAAACAGGCCCCAAGCTAGGTTGACGAATACAGGCGATAGCAGATTTACCTAAATAGTTAAGACCTTCACTCAGGCCAATGGTATTAACCGTCTTACCTTCACCTAACGGTGTTGGCGTAATAGCGGTAACTAAAATTAATTTACCAGCAGCTTTATTTTGTTTAGTGTTAAGAATAGATAAATCGATTTTGGCAACGTGTTTACCGTAAGGAAGTATATACTTTTGAGGAATATTACATTGCTTAGCAATTTCAGTTATCGGGCGTAGTGGCATTTTTATTCTCGTATAGCAATAAATTAGGCTGTCAGTATAAAGAATTTAAAATGCCGAATAAAGCGACAATTTTATCTTTATTGATTTTCGGCACAAGCGTTAATTATCTTGTTATAATAACAAAAATTCTCAACTTAAGGATAATTATTAAATGAACTGGTTTTCGCAGTATTCTCTCTTCTTGGCTGAAACAGCAACAGTTGTTATTGCTATTTTAGCGGTATTAATTTTTATTTTAAGTCAACGCCGAAAATCATTGACTGCTGGGCGTTTATCGGTCAAAGATATTAGTCATGAATATGAACAAGTCAAAGATGATATGTTAATGTCGAGTCTGGATGAAGTCGAAGCTAAACAGTTTAATAAAGAACTTAAAAAACAAAAAAAACTCGAAAAGAAACAGGCTAAACAAGCAGCTAAAAAGAAAGGCAGCACCGATGATAATGCTAAATTGCCAGATGCCAAACCTAAATTATTTGTATTATCGTTTAATGGCAGTATGGATGCACACGAAGTCGAAGAATTACGTCAAGAAATCACGGCGGTACTCGCCATAATCAAGCCGGAAGATCAAGTGGTTGTAAAACTTGAAAGCCCTGGTGGGGTAGTGCATGGTTATGGGCTTGCGGCTTCACAACTATTACGTTTTAGAACGCGCAATATTCCATTTATTGCTGTGGTTGACAAAGTTGCAGCTAGTGGCGGTTATATGATGGCTTGTACTGCCAGCAAAATTGTTGCAGCGCCGTTTGCGATTGTCGGGTCAATTGGTGTGGTTGCACAAATTCCTAATTTCAACCGATTACTTAAAAAGCATGATGTCGATATTGAATTACAAACAGCGGGAGAGTATAAACGAACGTTAACTATGTTTGGTGAAAACACCGACGAAGGCCGCCAAAAATTCAAACAAGAACTTGAAGAAACACATCTATTATTTAAAGATTTTGTAAAGGAATATCGACCAAATGTCGATATAGAGCAAGTGGCTACTGGCGAACATTGGTTTGCCACCCAAGCCAAAGAAAAGGGACTGGTTGACGAAATTAGTACTAGTGATGACTTTATCTTATCGCATTTAGACACTTATAAAATCATTGCGGTTAGCTATCAACGTAAACAAAAATTATCCGAAAAACTCTCGAAAAACGTCGTAAAAGGGATGGAAAGATTATTCTTCAGACAAGGAAACGCACTGTAAAAGTCCGTTTTTTCGAAAATACTACCCTGTTCGCATGCAAAAATTCAAAAACCCCGTTCCTCAAAAAAAGTTGAGGAACGGGGTTTTAATATTATTAAGATCCGAAATGCTTTTATTTGATCAATATGCCTTAGATTTCAAAAGTGAAGTTTTTGAAATAAAAAAGTAATTGTTGTTATCGTGATAATGTACGTTATAAAAATGAAATTTAGCACTACACTTTACAAAAGTAACTAATTAAGATATAAAAATAAGCTATGAAGGGATTTATCTTTCTTCATACTTTTAAACTAAGTTATCAATTAAGAAATTAATTTATAATGTAGAAAGTTGAAATAAAATAATAAAGTAATTGACAAGGTCTCTATTTATGAGTTATAATATTGAACAACAAACAACAAACAACAAACAACAAACATGCCCAACCTACAATTTAGATTCTTTTAGTATAAACTCTAATTGTTTAGGTTTACATTCTAGTTTATTAATCAGTGATAATTTAATATCACTTCGAAAATCCTCCCAACGAACATCTTGTAAATCTGATTTAATCTGGCAGACCCTTTTAACGATAACGCTCGGAGTGTCACTAATAACTTCCTATTCAAGTCATGCATTAACGGCTACAACTTCAGATATTATTAATGGTAATGCGCCATATTTAACCTTCGATAATGGTTATACGCATGTAACTAACTCTGAAGATTTACTTTGGATAACTTTATCCAATGGAACTAAATTTACGCCAGCAACAAATAATTCGTCAACCCAACCAATTGAATTGCCGGAAACTGGTGAGAGTTTTGCTGATATTAATATGTTAGTGCCAACTGATATTAATTCAATCGAATTAAGTTCATTTATTGGTGCACCTTATTATTATTGGAGGGATGATGATGGGGACGGTCAAGGCTCTAATGGTATAACGGCTACAGGTAGTTTAAGGTTATCTATCGTTGATAAAAATAATCAGGTTGTTGAGCGTAATGATGTGCTTACCATCTGTAAAGCGCCTTATAAATTAACCTTATCAAATACTAATGGTACATTGAAAACACTTTATGGCGTGCCTAATGAAAGTCATTTTAGTGCCAATAATGTTACTTATTATATTAATCCTAAGGCATCACCAGCAATTTGTTTTGCTAAACCAAATTTAAAATATGGTTCAAATGACGAATTGGATCATCCAAATGTTGACTTTCGTGGCCCTGCTTCCATATGGGACCCTAAAAAGGGATTCCTGACACAGACAGCTAAACCATCGTCTTATGGTTTAAATTTCCCAACTACTGGTGCTCATAATTTATATTTTGATTTGGATATTAGCGGTAATGATCAGGTTTTACATTGGGCGCCAGTTTCTCATAGTGGTATTACGGCGACGATGACTAATCCAACAAAAAAAAGCGTTCGAGTCACATTAACTAGTAATTTCCTTACTGAATCACAATTGAGTTCAGATGATCCGGGAATTATCGAGAAGCCATCTTTGCCTCAGGTATTTGAGTTAGTTGGTCGTGATAGTCCTAATGGCAATGTCGTTGTCAAGTATGGTTTTGAATTAAAACAGTGGTTTATCAACCGTGGAACAACTGTTTACAAAAATTTTGATAATCAGAAATTATGGTGTGAGAAGATAGGTTATCGTCTTGCTAAAGTTGAAGAATTAACAAATGCAAATCCCCCTTCTAGTAAATATTATACGCGTAAAATTGGTGCAGGATTGTTTACAGAATGGGGAAATATGCACGTTTATGGTTTCGGCTTCGACTACTGGACGAGTACTCCGGTCAGCAGTGACAATGATGAGAAATATTTCGCTGCGGACGCGTTTACAGGAGACGTTAGACGAGCACCTACTACTAACAGCGCTTATGCAGTTTGTACTTATTCACCTTCACCTTAACTTTTTATATTTACTAAATTAGCGAAGTAGTGAAATCTAAATGGTTTTATCGTTTAGCAGCGTGCGTTTTAGAGATTGACGAATTCAATTGAGGATAGCTATTTTTAAGCCTTAAAAAATCAAGGTGTTTTTTTAGAACTCATATCTTAGTTAAAAAACAGATTAAAATCATCATAATTAATCAGTAAATTAAGCGAGTTTTGAGGAAAAAAATGCCCCTGATTTATTTTAGGGGCAGTTGAATCATCAAGCGGTTAAAAACAACTTAAGCGAAGGATTCTGCGTTTCGTTATGAAAACCGTAATCTAACTCGGTTAGGTGTTTAGTAAAGGTGCTATGACTGGCTTTGTCAATTTCAAAGGCAGCTAGCACGCGACCATAATCGGTGCCGTGACTACGATAGTGGAACATTGAGATATTCCAGTTAGTACCTAATGTTTCTAAGAACTTGAGAAGTGCACCTTGTGATTCAGGGAATTCAAAGCTGTAGACTTGTTCTTGAATAGGTTTGCATGGTTTGCCGCCAATCATATAACGCACGTGCAGTTTAGCCATTTCGTCGTCTGTTAAGTCGACAACTTGGTAACTGGCAGCAGTGAGTTCTTGCATGATTTCCTCTTTTTCATTGCTCTTGGCAATTTTAACCCCAACAAACACGCAAGCTGATTTGTCGTCGTGATAGCGGTAGTTAAATTCGGTTACAGCGCGACCACCGAGCAATTGGCAGAATTTGAGGAAGCTGCCTTTTTGTTCTGGAATGGTGACAGCTAATAGAACCTCGCGTTTTTCGCCCAATTCACAACGTTCTGATACATAACGTAAATTGTGGAAGTTTAAGTTAGCCCCAGATAGAATATGAGCTAAGTTTTCCCCACAAATGTTGTGTTGTGCAACATATTTTTTCATTCCTGCTAAGGCGACTGCGCCTGACGGTTCGGCAATGGCTCGTACGTCGTCAAACAGATCTTTAACGGCAGCGCAGATTTCGTCACTATCCACAGTGATAATGTCGTCGATATATTGCTGACAGAGTCTAAATGTTTCATCACCAATACGTTTTACTGCTACGCCTTCGGCAAATAAGCCGACTCGCTCGAGATCAATCGGGTGACCAGCAACTAATGCTGCTTTTAAGCAGGCGGCATCTTCTGGTTCAACTGCAATCACTTTGATTGATGGCATGATTTGTTTGATTAATACGGCAACGCCCGCGGCAAGTCCTCCACCACCCACAGGTACAAATATGCGGTCAAGTTTGGCATTTTGTTGTAGCAGTTCCATAGCGATACTGCCTTGCCCCGCAATGACTAGTGGGTGATCGAAAGGGGGAATAAAGATGCGGTTTTGCTGTTTGGCCAGCTCCATTGCTTTGGCTTTGGCTTCGTCGAAGTTGGCGCCGTAAAGCAGGACTTCACCACCAAAGCCTTTTACCGCTTCGACTTTGATATCGGCGGTATTTAATGGCATAACAATTAGCGATTTAATGCCTAATTTTGTTGCTGAAAATGCGACGCCTTGGGCATGGTTGCCAGCTGATGCGGCAATGACACCGCATTGGCGTTCTTCCGGGGTAAGGCTGGCAATCATGGCTTGTGCGCCACGAATTTTGAAACTGTGAACGAGCTGGCGATCTTCTCGCTTAACAAACACTTGGTTTTTTAAGCGAGATGAGATTTTTTCCATATGTTCAAGTGGTGTCACTTGAGCGACATCGTATACAGCGCTGCATAGGGTAGCTTTTAAATAATCAGCGCCGGTTAGTTTGTTATTATTCACATTAACCACCTAATTTACTTTTATCACGTACCGCACCTTTGTCGGCACTAGTTGCTAAGCTTGCGTAAGCTTTTAGGGCATATGAGACATAACGGTCTCGGTTATGCGGTGTAAAGGCTTTATCGCCGCGAGTTAGTTCTGCCACGCGGCGACGCTCTAATTCATCTTCTGGTACAATGATGTTTAATTTTCGATTCGGGATGTCGATATCCACAATATCACCATCACGAACTAAACCAATTACGCCACCGTTAGCAGCTTCTGGGGAGATGTGACCAATGGATAAGCCTGATGAGCCTCCAGAGAATCGACCATCGGTAATTAATGCACAAGCTTTGCCAAGCCCCATTGATTTTAGGTAGCTTGTTGGGTAGAGCATTTCTTGCATGCCTGGGCCACCTTTTGGTCCTTCATAGATGATAACCACTACATCACCTTCAACCACTTTACCGCCTAGAATTGCATCAACGGCATCTTCTTGGCTTTCATAGACTTTAGCCGGACCGCGAAAAACGAGGTTTTCTGCAGCAACGCCAGCGGTTTTTACAATAGCGCCATCCTCAGCTACGTTACCGTATAAGGTTGCTAATCCACCATCTTGGCTATAAGCATGAGCTTTGTCACGGATACAGCCGTTTTGCCGATCATCATCTAGCGTATCCCAATAGCAATCTTGTGAGAAGGCTTTAGTGGTGCGAATACCTGCTGGACCACTGCGATACATTTTTTTGACGGTTTCATCAGTGGTTTGGGTGATGTCATATTTGGCAAAGGTTTCTTGTAAGCTTAAACCAATCACGTTGTGGACGTTGCGATTGAGTAATCCTGCTTTGTCTAACTCTGACAAAATTGAGACTACACCACCTGCGCGGTGCACATCTTCCATATGGTAAATGGCAGTACTAGGTGCCACTTTACATAGGTGAGGGACTTTACGAGATAATCGGTCAATATCTGACATGGTAAAGTCGATTTCACCTTCTTGTGCGGTGGCAAGTAAGTGTAATACCGTGTTGGTTGAACCTCCCATAGCGATATCAAGCGACATGGCATTTTCATAAGCTGCTTTGGTTGCGATAGAGCGCGGTAAGTAGGATTCATCACCATGTTCGTAATAGCGTTTGGTAATTTCAACAATACGTTTAGCAGCATTTAAAAAGAGTTGTTCGCGCTGTTTATGCGTCGCAATGAGTGAACCGTTACCTGGTAAGGATAAACCTAATGCTTCGGTTAAACAGTTCATTGAATTAGCGGTAAACATGCCAGAGCATGATCCACAAGTTGGGCAAGCAGATTGTTCGATTGCCTCACTATCGGCATCGCTGACATTTGGGTTGGCACTTTGGATCATGGCATCGACTAGGTCAAGTTTGATGATTTGATCAGATAGTTTGGTTTTGCCAGCTTCCATCGGCCCGCCTGATACAAATACGGTTGGAATGTTTAAACGCAGTGAGGCCATTAACATGCCGGGCGTGATTTTGTCACAGTTTGAGATGCAGATCATAGCGTCGGCACAGTGGGCATTAACCATGTATTCTACTGAGTCGGCGATAAGCTCTCGTGAGGGTAATGAGTAAAGCATACCACCATGCCCCATAGCGATACCATCATCGACAGCAATGGTGTTAAATTCTTTGGCAATGCCACCGCATGCCTCAATTTCTTTTGCTACCAGTTGACCGATATCTTTTAAGTGAACGTGACCCGGTACAAATTGGGTAAATGAGTTAACCACTGCAATGATGGGTTTACCAAAGTCTTCATTTTTTACGCCTGTTGCACGCCATAAGGCGCGGGCGCCTGCCATGTTGCGACCTTCAACCGAGGTTGCTGAACGATATCTAGGCATTTGTTGCTCCCAAGTTTATAATGCAAGCGACCGATTTCTTTCGGTACATATTTGTGTTTTGATGAATAATAAATCGTTAAATAATTGTGACACCGCCGATTTGTTCGGCGGTGTTTTGCTTATTTATTTAATAGGGTCTAACCAACCGTATTTGTCTTGAGTTTTGCCATTAAACAATCCGAAGAATGTTTGTTGGATTTGTTTGGTGATTGGCCCACAACGACCAATACCAACTTGAATACGGTCAACACTACGTACTGGCGTGATTTCCGCAGCTGTACCAGTCATAAACACTTCATCAGCAAGGTATAGTGATTCACGAGAGAGTGTTTGTTCACGTACTTCAATGCCTAGATCATGTGCAAGGGTGATGATGGCATCACGAGTAATGCCTGGTAGTGCTGATGATGATAGTAATGGGGTAAATAATATGCCATCTTTAACGATAAATAGATTTTCTCCAGAACCTTCAGATAACTGACCATTAACGTCTAACGCAATCCCTTCTTGGAAGCCATTTGCGCGGGCTTCTGATCCAATGAGTAGTGATGATAGATAGTTACCGCCGGCTTTAGCTGCTGCAGGGATGGTATTTGGTGCAAAACGGTTCCATGATGATACCATTGCGTCAATACCCTGTTCTAAGGCATCTTCACCAAGATAAGCACCCCAAGGAAATGCGGCAATCATGACATCGGTTTGGTAACCGGCAGGTGGAATAACGCCCATGCCAACATCACCAATAAAGACTAATGGACGGATGTAGGCGCTTTTTAGGTTATTTTTTTTGATTACTTGGCGAGTTGCTTCCATGATCGCTTCAAGAGAATAAGGGACAGGAAAACGATATATTTTGGCTGAGTTTAATAGGCGTTGGGCATGTTCTTTATGACGAAAAATAGCTGGGCCTTTATGCGTTTCGTAGCAACGAACACCTTCAAATACTGAAGTACCATAATGTAGTGCATGTGACATAACGTGAATTTTTGCATCTGCCCATGGAATCATTTCACCATTTAACCAAATATAATCAGATTTTGCTGTAGTACCCATTTTTTGTTTTCCTCTTAAATTTTACCTTTGTTAAGCCAGTATTTTGCTTATGTTAATTTAATGTTAAGCATTATACATTACTTTACTGTTTGTTTAACTGTTAATATTGTTACTTTTTTAATTTAACTTGTTGTTTCACCAAAGAATATAGTTACACTTTATTCTACCTTTATTACATCTTCCAATTTGATTATTTGGTTTTGTAAGGACGATAGCGTCCGTTCGGTAGTTAATGTAAGTATTAAGCTAAATAGCCGATTATCAATTGATTGCATCTGCATCTGCTCTATATGACCACCGCGATGGCGAACAACGCGTAAAATGCGTTCAAGTGAACCTAATTTATCATGGGCGGTTATGGTAAATTGATGTGTCGCTTTTTGATTCATCACTTATTCCTTGTTACTTTTATCTAACATGTTTTCGTTGGCGGCACCCGGTGGAACAAGCGGCCATACGTTTTCAAGCTCATCAATACAAACGTGCAGTAGATAAGCGCCAGCTGAATTAAATAGATTATCAAGTGCTGGCTCTATTTCCGACTTTTTGCTGATGGTTTGTCCTGGGATATCAAACGCTTTGGCTAGCATTAAAAAGTCTGGGTTATCCGATAAGTTGGTTTCACTATATCTTTCATTAAAAAATAGCTCTTGCCATTGTCTTACCATACCAAGGCGTTGGTTGTCGATAAGGACAATTTTGATCGGTAGTTTTTTACGTTTGATGGTAGTTAGTTCTTGTACATTCATCATGAACGAACCATCACCTGATACGCAAATTACCAAGTCATTGGGTCTAGACATTTGGGCGCCAACTGCGGCTGGTAAACCAAAGCCCATAGTTCCAAGCCCACTTGAAGTAATAAAGTTCTGTGGATGGGTAAATGACATGTGCTGTGCTGTCCACATTTGGTGTTGACCCACATCGGTGGTGATGACAGTGTTAGCTGGTTTACGTTCAGAAATACGCTTTAGTAATGCTGGTGCATAAATGGCGTCACCAGGATGATCGTATGGCGTTGGGTGCAGAGATTTGAGTTGTTTTATTTTGTTATGCCAGTCATCAATCGATATGGTTTGATTTAGCATAGGTAAAACGTGTTTGATGTCGCCTTGTAAACCTAAATGGGTTTGGCGTAATTTGTTGATTTCAGACTGATCTATATCAACATGGATAACTTTTGCATGTTTAGCAAATTCGTTAAGCTTACCTGTTACACGATCGTCAAATCTTACTCCTAAGGCAATAAGTAAGTCACACTCTTGTACCGCTAAGTTAGCGGCTTTGGCGCCGTGCATGCCAATAAGACCTAAGTAGTAGGGGTTGTTAAGATCTGCTACACCAAGCCCTTTTAATGTTGATACGCTAGGAATTTGAGTTAGTTTCATAAACTCGCGTAGTTCGTTGATCGCTCCAGAAAGTCCAACACCACCACCAATATAAAGTACTGGTTTTTTAGCTTGGTTTATCATTTGTTTGGCTTGTTTTATCTCCTTAGGTGAGATTGGATATAATTGAGCGTTATCAGAAGGCGTTTTTATAGTTGATGGTGTTAAATAAGTTTGGTAATCATGGTCGGCAAGTTGGATATCTTTTGGGATGTCAATTAATATTGGTCCCGGCCTGCCCGAATTAGCTAAATTAAAAGCCTCTTGTAAGGTATTTGGCAACTGGGTGGCATCATCAATTAAATAGCTATGTTTGGTGCATGCTAAGGATAATCCTAAAACATCAACTTCTTGAAAGGCATCGGTACCGATAAGTGTAGTTGGAACTTGTCCGGTAAGCGCGATAACGGGTACTGAGTCAATTAATGCATCAGCAAGACCAGTAATAATATTGGTTGCGCCGGGGCCTGATGTGGCAATACAAACGCCGATTTTGCCAGTGGCACGGGCATAACCAATCGCCGCCATGGCAGCGCCTTGTTCGTGACGACAAAGTACGTGTTCAATCCCGCCATCATAAAGGGCATCGTATAGAGGCATAATTTGACCACCAGGATATCCAAAAACGGTGGTAATGCCTTTTTCTTTTAAGGTTTTTACTATCCACTGTGTTCCTAACATTCATTCCTCTCTTTTTACTTTTGCTCATGCATTGTTAATGTCAAAATTATTCATAAAAAAACCCCCGCTTTTTGGGGCGGGGGTTTTGAAATATGATGACCATATATTTAACTCAAAAGACGCCCCCGCGCAGGAATAATGACCACGCTGACAATAATGTTAATGAGGACGACGATGAGTGAAAAATTCATAATGTTTTTGTAATTTTTTTGTCAATTTCGAAAAATATTTATCCAAAATACTCGTTTTAAAAAAAAGTGCAACTATTTTTTGTGGTTTTTTTTAAGCATCTTATTTTTATCTCTGTAAAAAAGTTGAGGAACGGGGTTTTTGAGGGATTAAAAATGATTATTTTGGCTTTTTGAAGAAGGTTAGTGTATAAATATCACTCATCAACCCTGAAAATAAATCAACATTATTTAATAGCCTATTGATAATTATTATTTATTACCTAATAAGAGATATCATTATGAAAATAATTAAACTATTTGCTTTTTTTGTGGTGAGTTTTTTCGTATTAAGCTGTGATAATGCCAAAAAAAATACCGCAGTTGAAGATGATTCACTCAACGCGGTACAAAATTCGATGATTGAACCAATGAAAAAGGTTTTACCGATTGATGTTGATGAGTTAACTACTTTGGTTGGTGTTGAGAAGGATAAAGATCGAAATATTATCAATTATCAATATGATGTTAAAAATACGCCAGAGCATACATTGTTGTTACCAAGTACCCTCGATACAATTCGCCAAGCACTTTTTAATGCTTATTGCCAAAATACTGAGGAGATGCAACAGTTGAAAACGGCGTTCCCAGATGGAGCAAATTACCATTATTTTATTAATAATAAAGAGATTGTTGTGGTTGAATTAACACCAGCGGATTGTCGTGTTAAATAACTATCTGTGATTGACAATTATATAATTGATAAAATGATCACTTATCACAATAGTTATAAAATATAGGCTAACTAAGGATTAGGAATGCGCAAGATTATTTGTTTTATTGTGTTGGTCATGCTCCAATTTGGTTGTGATAATTCACCGCTAGAAAAAAATAAAATTGATAGGCTTGTGGAGAATATTGGAGCTGAAAAAACAGAAAAGTTACTTCAAATTATCGATCAAGCTGATGATGAAAAATTTAATACTTCCAAGAATAATAAACCTTCTGATTTAGGTGATGAAAAAAAAGCTGCCATCAGTATACTTAAGCAAATATTACCTATTAAATTTAATGATAACCTAATTTGGTTTGATATTGAGGCGGATGGTAATGCCCTCGTTTATAAAACGGAAGTTAAAGGAATAACTAAAGAGGATTTATTGACAAGTGAAAATATAAAAAAAATTGGTAAAGCTATTACTGAAATTTATTGCCAAGATAATGCTCAAATGAAAAAATTGAAGAAATATTTTAGTGACGGTGTTGAATTCATGTTTTACATCGAGGGTCAAAGGGTTTTAGCGATGATTGCTGCAACTGATTGTAAAATTCAGAGATAGTTATTATTAAGCTAGCATTGCTAGATTAATAATTATTTCTTTGCTAAACTACTTTTGGTGTTTCTATTTCACCCATCATGGTTTCAGCATTCGTTTTCTGTCCTCGCTAAACCATTCAAGGAAGTTGTTTTTTCTATCAATGATTTTTATTTTTTACAGTATCGAATAATATAATTAATTGAATTAATTAAATATTTTAAAGATGTAAAATATACTCGACAATAGGATTTTGTGATTATTAATTGATTTTATTTAAGTTATATTGAATTTGAATTCAAATACATGTTTAACTTAGGAGAAAATTATGAGTAAGCATAATCCATTAACCAAATATCACCATGACAAGTTTCCTAAACAAAAACAAAATCCTCCTGGTTTGCAATGTGAGATGAAACCAGTGCCAGATTGTGGCGAAAAGAGTTATCAAGGTCATCAACGTTTAGAAGGGCTTAAAATGTTGGTTACTGGCGGTGATTCTGGTATCGGTCGTGCTGCAGCAATTGCGTATGCAAAAGAAGGCGCAGATGTGGCAATCAATTATTTACCTGCCGAACAAAAAGATGCTGAAGATGTGGCTAAAGTGATTGAATCAGTGGGTCGAAAAGCAGTATTAATTCCAGGTGATTTAAGCGATGAGTCATTTTGTAAAAAATTAATCGAGGAAGCCCATAAAAAATTAGGTGGACTGGATAACTTAACATTAGTAGCTGGTAAACAAACTGCTGTAGAGGATATTATGCAATTGTCTACTGAGCAGATCATCAAAACCTTCGAAATCAATGTGTTTTCACTATTTTGGGTAACCAAAGCAGCATTGGGTTATTTAAAACCGGGTTCAACAATTATTACCACTTCTTCTGTGCAAGCTTATCAACCAAGTGGTAATTTGTTGGATTATGCTTCAACTAAAACAGCGATTATCGCGTTTACTCGTGGTTTAGCGGCGCAATTAGGTAGTAAAGGTATTCGTGTTAACTGTGTGGCACCTGGCCCAGTTTGGACACCGTTACAAATTTGTGGTGGTCAACCAAGTGAGGTAATACCAGAGTTTGGAAAACAAACACCATTAAAACGTGCCGGTCAACCAGTTGAGCTTGCTGGTGTGTACGTGCATTTAGCATCAGAAGAGTCTAGCTATACTACTGCTGAAGTGTATGGCGTGACAGGTGGTATGCATATTAATTAATGTGATTTCACTATTATATTTAAAGGGCTTTTGGCCCTTTTTTTGTGTCCGATATTATATATCAATATATTTATATCTCTTTTTGGATATGTGCAGTTATCTATTTTTTTAGAATAATTATTTAAAATACTTAAAGACAAGACGAATTTTTAGTTTATTAATATTAACCAATTTTATTCTTTTTATTGCCTATTTTTCTTCGATATGGTAAAAATACGAAACTGGATTAGTTTCTTTTATGTGACCAATTCATCAACAATATAACTTTTCTTTTTCTACTTTAAATTATTTATTAATTTTTCCATGTTTTCATAAATTAAGCCTTTTATTTTAAGATTTTTTGCAAGTTCCATCATTAGCATTGATCTCTTTGCAATAATTAACAAATAGAAAAGCACTTATCCTTATTGCTTATTAATTCGCTATTTAATTTTTCAAATAATGATGTGGTTTGACCAATATCGACTTATTCTGGGAGAGGAAATAATGAATAAAATATATAAGTTAGTTTGGAATGCACGTCGTCAAGCTTATGTAGTGGCATCAGAAAAATCGCAATCTAAAGGACGATTATTTCTGATTAATTTATTATCAGTTGCTGGTTTAACTTTAGCCATAACTCCAGCTAGCTATGCCCAATATGAGAACTCACCTTTCAATAACCTATTTACCCAAAATGTTACTTATCAACTAACGAATAATGATTTCGTTAGTAATTCTATTAACCCTTTTTTTAATATATCTACTTTTAGTCATTCCATAGAGTTAAATATTCCTGATCATGTTGAGTCTAATGATGATGGTTATAGATACATGAGTGATAATAATATTGATAACCTTAGTTTAACTCAGTATGCTGGTGAGGTTATTGGTGGTAAAAATGGAATCAATCTTGTCCATAATGGTTCTGGCTCTACAACGATTAATATTTCGGGTGATGTCACGGGTAAGCAAAATGATGGTTTACATGTAGTAAATTCAAATAATACACATGATTTAGATATCATGGAGCTTATTGATGCCAGTATCCATGGAAAATCAAATGGAATTAATGCGGTTAATTATGGTCATGGTACCACAACGATATCGACCATTGGCTCTGTGGTTGGTGATGATCTTGATGGTATTTTGGCTGTGAATGATGGAGATACTCAGGGATTAAATATAATTCAATCATCGGGTGATATTCATGGCAAAAAAAATGGTATTAATGCTGATAATAAAGGAAAAGGCAAATTAAATATTGATACTAATGACAATGTCATTGGTGATGAGAAAGAAGGGATTAATGCAACTAACGAACAAAATGCAGGCGATTTAACTATTTCGCAAGATCGTGGTTTAATTTCAGGCGCGTTTAATGGAATCAAAGCAAATAATTTTGGTAATGGTTCAACTACTATCACGGTGGCTGGAAAAGTTGTCGGTAAACAAAATGACGGTCTTTTCGCCAATAACAATTCCAACACTCATGATTTAACCATTAGTCAGAAATCAGGCGAGATCAATGGTTTGGCAAACGGCATCAATGCTGTTAATAGTGGCAATGGTTCAACGATAGTCACAACGTCCGGTAAGATAGTGGCTAATCAAAGTTCTGGGGTATCTATTACTAATTTTGCGAATACACACAAATTAACCTTTAATCAGGTAGCAGGTTCCATTATAGGAAAAGGATCTGGTGTTGATATTATTAATAATGGCAATGAAACAACGTCCATTTCTATTATGGGTGATATTGAAGGCCAACAACAAAAAGGTATGTCTGTATTTAGTGGGGTAAACACGACTGGTTTAAAGGTTGAACAGTCAAATGGTAATATCAGAGGGTTAAGTTATGGCATGATTCTAACTAATCAAGGTAATGGTTCAAGCGAAATTAACACTAATGGTACAGTGACAGGTTCTGGGGATGATGGGCTTCGTATAATCAATGAAACTAATACTCGTGATCTCATTGTCAATCAAAATGGTGGCGCGATTTATGGTCAAAACGCTGGTATCAATATTACCCATAGAGGTACTGGTTCTTCTAATGTAACTATCAAAGGCAATGTTACTGGCAATATTAATTCTGGCATTATAGCTGCTACTGACACTAATACCAAGGATATTACTATTTCTCAAGCATCAGGTGAAATTCATGGTAATACAGATGGTATTAATGTTAACCATAATGGAACAGGTTCAACAATTATCTCTACCACAGGCAAAGTGATTGGTGAAAATGGCAATGGTATCAATGCCACGATTCAAACAAATACCCAAAATATTATAGTTAAACAAGAATCAGGGCGTATCCAAGGTGGTCAAAATGGAATTTCTTTAACAAATTATGGCACAGGGTCAACCACTGTTGATACCAATGGTGATGTTATTGGTGGTCAGCATTATGGTATCTATATTAACAACTATAGACATAGCCAAGAAGCAAGTGTTACTCAGTCTGGAGGAAGTATTCAAGGTAAATTAGACGGAATAAATATTGATAATAATGGAGTTAATACCACGACAATAACAGCAGATGGCGACATTATAGGTACTCAAAGTAATGGTATTTTAGTAGTTAATGGTGAAAATAGTCAAGGTATTACGGTTTCTCAAAACAGTGGGAATATTAAAGGTAACGCTTATGGAATTATTTTGTTTAATAGTGGTAAAGGTACTACGTCGGTAAGTGTTTCTGGTAACGTTATTGGCTCACAGAATGATGGAATAACTGTAGTAAATTATGAAAATACAAATGATATCAAAATTGATCAAATAATTGGTAATATTCAAGGAAAGCAAAATGGAATAAATATAATCAGTACAGGTCAAGGTGCAACGAATATCACTACAAAAAGTAAAATAGTCGCTGAGGAGAAAGATGGGATTACTGCGGAAATTAGAGGTAATGGTAAGGAGATTAATATTATTCAAGCAGGAGGTGAAATCAATGCCAATAATTATGGAATCAATCTATCTAATGATGGGCAACGTTCAACACTAATCAGTTTAGCGGGTAAAGTCGTAAGTAATAATGACAGTGTTTGGGTGAATAATGGCTCATCTAGCTCCGATTTAATTGTCAATCAAACTGAAGATAGTGAGATTATTGGGCAAACTAGTGGCTTTAATCTTACTAATAGTGGCCATGGGTTAACTACTATTAAAATTGCGGGTAAAGTTACGAGCAGAAATGTAGATGCCGTTATGGCGGGTAATGAGTTTAACACTAGTGAGTTAATATTTAAGCAAACCACTAATAGTGTTATTCAAGGTGGAAATAATGGTGTAAATTTGGTAAATCGAGGTCAGCGCTCGACCGAGATTTTTATTGATGGCGATGTCTCTGGTATAGGTGGTTCTGGAATTGTTGCCGCTAATTATGGTAGCGCACAGGATCTATTATTGCAACAAACAAATGGGGTTATTAGTGGCTTTGATAAGGGGATTTCTGTATTTAATAATGCTAGTGGTAACACCAAAATCGATATATCAAGTAAAGTAATCGCCAACAATAGTACATCCGGAATAGCCATAAATAGCAATGGTGGCGAAGGGATTAAAACCTATATAAATCTGAATCAAGGTGCTGATGTTTCATCGGCTAGCGGTATTGCGATTAAAAATGATAAAACAGATTCTATAGTCTCTTTAAATGATGGTGCAAAAATCAGTGGTAAAATTGTACTTGGAACTGGTAATGATACCCTGTTTATTAATGAAGGTGCAGATATATCGCAACTGATTATGGTTGATGGCGGTAATAAATTTACTCGTGTTGCAGGCTCTTCTGATATTGATACGCTAAATTTGAATACGCATCTTATTGGATCATCCACCTCTGATGGTTCGCTAAATAATGTGGCTATTTTGGGTTGGGAAAATATTAATTTGAGCGGTAGCGGTAAACTAACGTTAAGCGGTAATTTAAATACAGATAATTTGACGCTTGATTCTGGCTCAATAGTTGAACTGCAATCAGGTCTGCACCAATCTATAATTACTGGTAGCGTCAATAACGCTGGTTCAATTAATCTTAATAATGCTTTTACAGGTGACCGTTTAACGGTTACAGGCGATTATATAGGCAATGGCGGTAAAATAATTTTTGATACAGTCCTTCAAGATAGTGATAGTGCTACCGATCGCTTACTAGTAAATGGTAATGTTTCAGGCAACACATGGATACAAATCAATGATATTAATGGTTTAGGTGCTGATACAGGTAATACCAATGGTATTGAATTAATCCATGTTGGCGGTACCAGTAGTAATGATGCATTTAGAATGCAAACAGAACATTTAGATGTCGGTGCTTATGAATATTATTTACATAAAGGTGATATTAATAACCAAAATAATAACTGGTATTTGCGTTCTTACTTACCGCATAACCCAACGAATCCAACTAACCCGACGGATCCGACCAATCCAACGAATCCAACTAACCCAACAGATCCGACCAATCCAACGAATCCAACTAACCCAACAGATCCGACTAATCCAACGAACCCAACGAATCCAACGGATCCGACTAATCCAACGAACCCAACGAATCCAACTAACCCGACGGATCCGACCAATCCAACGAATCCAACTAACCCAACGGATCCGACCAATCCAACGAATCCAACGAACCCAACGAACCCAACGGATCCGACTAATCCAACGAACCCAACGAATCCAACGAATCCAACGGATCCGACTAATCCAACGAACCCAACGAATCCAACTAACCCGACGGATCCGACCAATCCAACGAATCCAACGAACCCAACGGATCCGACCAATCCAACGAATCCAACGGATCCGACTAATCCAACGAACCCAACGGATCCAACGGATCCGACGGATCCGACCAATCCAACGAATCCGACTAATCCAACTAACCCGACGGATCCGACCAATCCAACGAATCCAACTAACCCGACGGATCCGACCAATCCAACCAATCCAACCAATCCAACCAATCCAACCAATCCAACCAACCCAACTATTGACCCTGAACCAGGCAAACCGGTACCTCAGATAACCTATCGTAAAGAGGTTCCATTGTTTGGGGCTGTTGCGGCACAGCTTCGTCTTGCGGATAATCTTATGCAGAGCAATCTGCACCAACGCATCGGTAATGTGCCATTATTGAATTCGCCAATAAGTTGGGGGCGAATTATTACCAAACGAGTGAATTTAAAACAAAATGGCACCGCTAATGCGCATAGCAAAGGAAACTATAGCGGGTTCCAATTAGGCAGTGATATTTGGCAGAATGATGATTGGCGAATTGGGGCTTATTTTGGTTACTTAAATGGTGATTTAAGTGTTGATGGTTTCTCTAGTGGTAAATATAAACGAGTGGGTAAAAATGAGATAAATTCTTACTTTTTAGCTGCATATAGTACCTATATGCAGAATGATGGTAGTTATTTTGATATGGTTTTACAAGGAGTTCGTCATCGAGTTGATCTCAATCCAAATGGAAATAAAAATAGTAAACAAAAAGGTAAAGGTTTGAGCGCATCGATTGAAATAGGCAAACCCTTTGTTTTAATGGAGAGTAATTGGAAACTAGAGCCTCAAGCACAAATAATCCATCAATGGCTTGATTTAAAAGATAGTCATATCAGTGGTAAAACTACCGTAAAACATAGTGATAATAATAGTTGGTTATTCCGTTTAGGTACAAGGTTAGAAGGTAATTATAAAACTCAAGACACTATATTGCGCCCTTACGCACGAGTAAACCTTTTCTATTCTCCAAATGGTGCGGATCATATTAAATTTGATTGTAAAAATGCTAGTAGCGAATTTAGTAATGGGGGTAAATATTTAAGTTCGGAATTAGCAATTGGTGGCAGTTATGAAATCAATAATCAAATCAATGTATATAGCGAAATAGGGCATACCTGGACTCATGGTGGTGATGCCAGAGTGAAAGCTCCTGTTAGTGCTTCTGTTGGCATACGAGCTAAATGGTAAGTGTGAAAAAAATCACAATAAATTTACAAAGCCGATATTGTATGTTAAATATCGGCTTTTTTTATAACTTTTCTACATATAATAACTATTTTAAAACTAAATATTTGGTCGGCGTTGAGTCAACCACTCTACAATGGACGGATCGCTATGTGAAAAAAACGCACTGGTTGCAGTATCAATTGCGGTAATATCGATCATATCCTTATCTGATAGTTGAAAATCAAATAGATTAAAGTTTTCCATCATACGTTCTTTTCTAACTGATTTAGCCAAACAGACAATTTGCCGTTGAATTAACCAACGTAAAATAATTTGCCCAACCGACTTATTATATTTTTTTCCAATTGCAGTTAAAATTGGATGATTGAAGATATCATTCTTTCCTTCAGCAAATGGCGCCCACGCTTCCGGCTGAATAGTCTTACTTTGCATCCAAGGTGCTGCTTGTAATTGTTGATTAAAAGGGTTAACTTCAATTTGATTTACGGCCGGTTTTATTTTATTAAATGCCATTAAATCGGCTAAACGATCCGGCCTAAAATTACTAACACCTATTGCTCTGATTTTACCTTGCTCATAAAGTTCTTCCATCGCATGCCAAGCGCCAAAAATATCACCAAAAGGTTGGTGGATTAAATACAGATCAATATAGTCTACTTGTAATAAATTTAAGGACTGCTCAAATTGGATTTTTGCACCTTCATAACTAGCACGATTTAACCAAAGTTTGGTGGTGATAAACAGCTCATCTCGGTTAATTCCACTAACTCTAATCGCATCACCCACTTGGCGTTCATTTTGATAGGCCGTTGCGGTATCAATCAGACGATAACCAACATCAATTGCATCCAACACTGCTTGCTGACACTGCTTTTCATCAATTTGATATACTCCAAATCCAACAATAGGCATTTCAATACCATTATTTAATTTTATCCTTTTCATCATCAGCACCTCTAGCATAAAAGTTAATTGAAAATAACTGGTGTTATTATTTTTTTTAGGATTATTTATCAATAATTCTATTTAGTAAAGTTAGAAGGATTTATTTTATATACTATGGCATCAAGCCAATTTATATTCCCTTTTTAGTTACTTATTTTTACCTTCAAAAACCCCTTTCCTCAATTTTTTTATATAATTGTGACCATTTTTTTATTATTAAATCTCCTTATTTATACTAAGGAATAACTAATCTTAATAATTGAATAATGCTATATAAAAAATAGTTATCATAATAATTTTTTTATAGTTTTAAGATTTATTTATGGTAATGTTTTGGCGTTATATTGTTATATAAGGAAAAACCATGACTCATTCAACCAATCCTTTGGTTCGTTTTTATTTTAAAGTAGGGCTAATTCCACAAATTGTTTTAGGTTTGCTTTTAGGTATCGCGTTAGCAGCGGTTTCTACAAAAGTTGCATTAGATATGTCCTTTATTGGATCATTATTTATTAATGCGTTGAAATCAGTGGCGCCAATTTTGGTTATCATTTTAGTTATTGCTTCAATTTCGAATCATCAACATGGCAAACGTGCCAATATGGGTGAATTACTTGCACTTTATTTTGCTGGTATGATGTTGGCAGCATTATTGGCAACAGTAGCCAGTTTTATTTTTCCTTCACAAATTTCGTTGGGGGATTCAATTGATAAAAGTAAATTAACCCCGCCGGGAAGTGTAATTGAAGTATTAAAAACGTTATTAGATAGGATGATAGACAATCCAATCAATGCACTAGTTAATGCTAACTATATCGGCCTTATTATTTGGGGGGTAGGTATTGGAGTTGCATTAAGACACTCAAGCGAAACCACCAAAACAATGATGAACGATCTCTCCTTAGCTATTTCGTTTATTGTTAAAATTATTATTCGATTTGCGCCAATTGGTGTATTTGGTTTAGTTGCTTCTACCTTGGCTGAAACAGGTTTTGGTGAGCTTACTAAGTATGCACATTTATTGATCGTGTTAGTTTCATGTATGTTGATAGTTGCGTTAATTATTAATCCACTATTGGCATTTTTGGTGATGCGTAAAAATCCATATCCATTAGTGTTTACCTCATTAAAAGAAAGTGCTATTCCAGCCTTTTTTACTCGTAGTTCGGCAGCAAATATTCCAGTTAATATGGAAATTTGTCGAAAATTAAAAATGGATGAAGATACCTATTCGGTTGCCGTACCGCTAGGGGCGACTATTAATATGTCTGGCGCTGCCGTTACTATTACCGTTTTGACCTTAGCAACTGTATACTCAATGGGTATGGATATTGATATTTTTTCTGCGGTGTTACTTTGTATTGTCGCCAGTGTTTGTGCTTGTGGTGCATCGGGTATTGCGGGTGGTTCGTTACTACTTATTCCAGTAGCTTGTAGTATGTTTGGTATACCTAACGAAATTTCAGCAAAAGTTATTGGTATCGGTATTGCGATTGGCGTCATTCAAGACTCAGTTGAAACTGCTCTTAATTCATCAAGTGATGTTGTTTTTATTGGTGCAGTTTCCGAAAAAGTAAAACGCCGAAAAACAAAATAATTCTGTTTTATGCCAAAACTGGCGAACCTTTACTATTAAGCCTGATAACTATCAGGCTTTTTATTAATTGAATAAAGTGATTAATGGCAAATTATTGCATTTGATAGTTCGACTATTTATTATGATTTTATTACTAGCTGCATTAAGGATTCATTATGTCATTCAAAGCTCTTATTTTAGAAAAAGATGAGGTTAATGGGGTTTCACATTCATTAAAAACCTTAACCAAACAACAATTATTACAACAACAAGGTGATACTTTAGTTCAAATTCAATATTCAAGTATCAATTACAAAGATGCGTTAGCATTGACCAATAAAAGTCCTATTATTAGACAATGGCCAATGGTTCCCGGAATTGACGGAGTAGGCACCGTTATTGAATGTCAAAATGGTCGTTATCAAGCCGGTGATTTAGTTATCTTGAATGGTTGGGGATGTGGTGAAACGCATTGGGGATGTTATGCTCAATATGCCTATTTAAAATCGGATTGGTTAATCCCTTTACCCAAAAATCTTACCCCTTATCAATCGATGATTATCGGTACTGCGGGATATACGGCAGCTTTATGTGTTAAGCGTATTGTTGATTTTGGTGTTAAAGTAGATGATGGCAAGGTTTTAGTTACTGGTGCAACAGGTGGTGTTGGTTCGGTTGCGGTTGCGCTACTGAGTAAGTTAGGCTATCAGGTAACCGCTTCTACCGGTAAAGTGACTGATGAAGATTATCTGCATAAACTCGGTGCTGTTGAAATCATTAATGGTCAATCTTTGAAAGAGCCTAATCGACCATTACAAAAAGAGTTATGGTCAGCAGCGATCGATGTGGTAGGTTCTTACACTTTAGCCAATATTTGTGCTCAAACCCAATATGGTGGTATTGTCGCCTGCTGTGGTCTTGCTCAGGGTATGGATTTACCGGCCACGGTTGCACCATTTATTTTACGCGGAGTAACATTAGCCGGCGTTGATAGTGTGATGGCCAGTTATGATAAACGGATTGCGGCTTGGCAATTAATTGCGCAAAATATGGACGAACAGCTATATTCACATATAGCTAACACCATCACCTTAAATGAATGCACCGATGTTGCCGCTGAAATGATCGCCGGTAAAATTAAAGGTCGTTTTGTGGTTGATGTGAATAAGTAACTAAATCACCAATAAAGCGATGTAATTTATCATCGCTTTATTCACTTTTATATCTAAATGACAAATTATTGCCTAATAGTTCTTGTATTTCCCGTAAAATCAGACTAAATTCAAGTTCAGTTGTTTTTAAATTAAAGTTCGCAATGACCGTTAGAATTATCCATATTGAATGATTAATTTAAAGGGGAATGTGATATGCCTTATCAAACACGAGATGACCTACCAGAATCAGTGCGACATGTCTTACCTGCTCATGCTCAAGATATTTTTAAAGAGGCTTTTAATAGCGCCATAAAAGAGTATCAAGATCCCAAAAAACGACGCGATAACAGTAATCCGGAACAAGTCGCTTTTCGAGTGGCTTGGGCGGCAGTTGAAAAAGTGTATCGCAAAGGTGAAGATGGTAAATGGGTGACAAAATAACAGTTTCGAACGATTATGAATAATCAGGTTCAAAAATAATAAGTCAACATTGATGGTTGGCTTATTTTTTTATCGGAGTAATACAAGCGAATTTTATCCTTTTATCCTAATGAAATTTTCCTTATTATGCCTAATTTTTCCTTATCAATACGGAAAATATAGGTTAGTAATTATTCATTTTTCCTTTTATACTAAATTTAAATCGTCAATAAACATAGGTACTTGATTATGAATAATAAAGGTTTACCAAAAGGTTTTTTATGGGGAGGCGCAGTTGCCGCTCATCAATTGGAAGGTGGTTGGCAAGCTGGTGGTAAGGGGCCTAGTGTTGCTGATGTGATGACTGTTGGGTCGCCTAAAAGTTATCGAAAAATCACCGAAGGTATTATTCCTGGTGAGTATTACCCTAATCACGAGGCAATCGATTTTTATCACCACTATAAGGATGATATTAAATTGTT
The DNA here is from genome assembly GCA_946480175.1 of uncultured Gilliamella sp. Classification (GTDB taxonomy): domain Bacteria; phylum Pseudomonadota; class Gammaproteobacteria; order Enterobacterales; family Orbaceae; genus Gilliamella. The sequence continues at coordinate 641 of CAMLIK010000014.1, read as the reverse complement.
CGCTGAAATGGGTTTTAAGTGTTTTCGAACATCGATTGCTTGGACGCGAATCTTTCCAAAAGGTGATGAACTTGAACCAAATGAAGAGGGGTTGAAGTTTTATGATGATCTTTTTGATGAATGTTTAAAATATAATATTGAGCCAGTTGTTACCCTTTCACACTTTGAGCTACCTTATTATTTAGTTACCGAATATGGTGGCTTCCGTAATCGCAAACTAATTGATTTCTTTGTTCGCTTTGCTGCGGTCTGTTTTGATCGTTATAAAAGTAAAGTGAAATATTGGATGACCTTTAATGAGATCAATAACCAAGCTAATTTTAATGAAGATTTTGCTCCATTTACTAACTCGGGTATTTACTATAAACCAGGCGATAATCGTGAAGAAATCATGTATCAAGCCGCACATTATGAATTAGTAGCCAGTGCAAAAGCGGTTCAAATTGGGCATGCAATTAATCCTGATTTTGAAATTGGTTGTATGATTGCTCTAGTACCAATTTATCCTGAAACTTGTAAACCAAGCGATATTTTAATGGCTCAAAAAGTGATGGAACGTAAGTACTTCTTTACTGATGTCCATGTGCATGGCAAATACCCAAATTACATTCAAAAATATTGGCAACGTAAAAATATCAAAC
>CAMLIK010000013.1 GCA_946480175.1 uncultured Gilliamella sp. | reverse complement strand
TTTTTGTAAAAAATATTGAGGAGTCTATACCGCCTTACGACTTACATAAGAATAAGTGGGATATAAGACCGGACTAAGCTGTTATAGAAGTATCCCCTTGTTACCAATATTAACCGATGAGTATTATCTGAACTTTTAACCGCATATTCCAATTATTAATAAGTTATTTAGGTAATGATTATTTGGTTTAATACAATTTTTTGTAAAAAATATTGAGGAGTCTATACCGCCTTAGGACTATTTGGCTAAATGTAATAACCATCACAAACCAATTAATGCTCCAAGTTAAAAAATTATGGAGCATTGTTTTAAATTATCATTGCAAATGAGATATTGAAAATAAAGGAAAATCTGCCTGTTTGGCGATTGTTTGTAAGCGTTTTTTGGCGGTGATAATATTTTCTTGCCAATTTTCATCTTTAGCCCACATTTCGATAACTAATGGTGCGGTATAATCCATCCTTTTTAGGGTTTTAAAAATGGAAAGAAAGTCAACTTCACCTTCACCAATTGTTAAATCTCTAAATTGACCTGCATAATTGGCGTTAACTTTATAAGTATCTTTTAAATGTATTTGCACTATATGTTCACGACTTAACATAAGCTCAGTACAAACATCATAATTCCAACCGGAAATATTACCCACATCGGGATAAGCCATAAAGTAAGGTGAACTCACCTCTTTTTTGAGAATTTCAAACTTGCTAAGCGAATTTAGATAATTAGTATCCATAATTTCGACAGCAAGCATTATTCCTAATTTTTCTGCTTGTTTTGCAGACCATTGCATACCGGAAATAAAGCGTTGGTGAGTTTGTAAATTGGCTGGTTCATAATAAACATCATAGCCAGCCAATTGAATAACTCTGATACCTAATTTATAGGCAAGAATGAGCGCTTTATTCATAATGATTTTTGCTTGTTGACGAATGGCTTCATCAGCAGAACCAAAAGGATATTTACGATGAGCACTCAAACACATTGAATGTAATGGTAGGCCGGATTGTTCACATAATCGTTTTAATTGATAAATTTCGTCATCTGACCAATCAAGTCTTGCCCGCCGTTCATCGGATTCATCAATTGAAATCTCAATAAAATTAAATCCAAGTGATTTTGCTTGGTCAAGTTTTTCTTGCCAAGTAAGATCATTAGGTAAGGCTTTTTCATAAATACCAATATGATTAGTCAGTTTGGTTGGATCGATTGCAAATTTCGACATAATTAAAACCTAATAACAGTTGTTTAATCATAAAAAATGCAGTCGTATTACCGACTGCATCAGTTAAATTACCAATATTTAGCGATCTGCTCTCTTAATGCTTGCGCCGTTTTATTACCATTTTCATTTGCTAATGCGCGACCCGCAATAAAAGCCTTAGTTTTAATACCCGCAAACAAGTGAATATCTTCTGGTACAATCCCACCGGTAATAGATAGCTCAAGGCCTAAATCCGAAAGTTGACGCATTTTAACAAGGTCTGCTTCTCCCCAACCTACGCCAGCTAGCTCGGCATCACGAGAACGATGATAAATAGCCTGTTTAATCCCCAATTTCCGCCATGCTTTGGCATCTTCGAGTGTCCAATGACCATATAATTCGATCTGAATTTCGCCATTAAATTCGTCAGCCACTTTTTTACACGCTTCAATGGTAGCTATATGCGCTGCAGCTGAAACCGTTAACCAGTTAGCCCCAGCTGAAAAAGCCATTTTAGCTAATATCGCTCCGCCATCAGTGGTTTTTAAATCACAGACTAATATATGATTAGGATATAATTTTCTTAGATTTTTAACGCTTTCTATTCCGGCACCAAAGGCGAGAATAGTGCCAACTTCGATAATATCAACAAATCCTGAAACATTTTTTGCCACCTCCAATGCTGAGGTTAGTTCTGTTTGATCTAAAGCAATTTGTAATTTTGGTGTTGTCATGTCGGTTTCCTTATTTAATTTGATTTTTGACCATAATAAGCATTAGCACCATGTTTGCGAAAATAGTGCTTATCGGATAATGTTTGTTGAATTTTGATGGTTTGATTGAGTTGCCGAGTTGAAATTGCCATCATTGCGACTTCTTCAAGTACCACAGCATTGTGTACCGCATTTAAGGCATTTTTACCCCAACAAAATGGCGCATGACCAGAGACAATAACGCCAGGCATCGCCATAGGATCAATACCGCGATGTTTAAATTCCTCGATAATAACGAGTCCGGTATTTTTTTCGTAATCTGTGGCGATTTCACTATCAGTTAGTCTGCGACTACAAGGTACATCACCATAAAAATAGTCAGCATGAGTGGTACCTAATGCAGGAATATCCAATTCTGCCTGTGCCCAAACGGTTGCATAACGAGAATGGGTATGCACAATTCCGCCAATATTTGCAAAGGCCTTATAGAGTTCGAGATGAGTTGCGGTATCACTAGAAGGATTTAGTTTGCCTTCGACAATTTCACCGGTCAATGAAACCACAACAATATCATCTATGGTCATATCACTGTACTCAACCCCAGATGGTTTGATGGCAATGACCTGCTTTGCACGATCCACTTCTGATACATTGCCCCATGTAAAGGTGACTAAATTATATTGTGGTAGCAATAAATTAGCCTGTAGTACGCGTTCTTTTAATGCTTGAAACATTATTTAGCCTCCATTTAGCGCGCGATCGATAACCGCATAAACATCTTCTTTGCTGTTACAGCGTCTCAATTTATCCAGATCAACACCTGTCTCACTATTTTCATCATCTAAAATTTGAGTCACTTCCATTAATCCTTCCATATGCTGATCAGAAGTACTACCGGCGAGGGTAACTAGTACATCAACAGGATCTGCTTCCCCCTCAAAATAAACAGGTTTTTTCAAAGTTACTAATGCAAAAGCCGTACGGTTCACGCCATCTTCTGGTCGCGCATGTGGCATAGCCAAATTAGGGGCAATAATGATATAAGGCCCCATGGTTTTAACGCATTGAATGATGGCATCATAATAACGAGGCTCAATTGCTTTAGACGCAACCAGCATATCGGTTCCTAACTTAACCGCGTCTTGCCAACTTGCAGCCTCTGCTTTAAGTAAAATAGAGTTATTTTCAATTAATGATTCTTTGAAAGCCATTGTTGGACTCCTTTAAATGTTTTGCCTATTTTCCATTCACTTTATTGATAAGTTTGATAAGTTCATCACCAAAAGTTTGTGGATTTAACATGTTTTGGACACCTAATGCATGTTGTCCTTCGTTGACCTCGATTTCATGAATCAAATGTTTAGAAGCAACAATAATGTCAACATTAGGTAGTTTTGATTTGTAATCCGTGACTGCGCATGAATCCATGACATTTGCGATACCTTTTTTATCTAAATAATTGGCAATTTTCATCTTCATCATCATTGATGATCCTTGACCACTACCACAAACAGCAAGAATACGAATCGGTTGGCCTTCACTAATTGCCACTTCGTCCATTTTTTCAACTACTGCTTGATTAACATCATCATGAATATCATTGGTTGGTTGTTGTTTTTGTAGGGCTTCTTCAGCTCGTAGTGATTTAGCCGCAAAGAACATATAGACCAGAGATAACGCAATCAAGACATAGATAAACAGATGAGAGAAAGATAAACCTTGTAAAATCGGCGGGAATAAAATTGCCCAATCAGCCATTCCCATCCAAGAATCAATTGGCGTACCATTTTGGGCGAAAATATTAATTACCCAAGCAGAGCCAAGAACCTCAACCATTCCCATAACGAAACAGAGTTTCATTACCGCTTTCCACCCACCATAATGATTAGCAAATACGCCAATAGTGGCATTAGAGAAAAACATAGGAATAAAACCAGGGATAATCATGATTGGCGATTTAAATACTAGTAATAACGCTATTGCCAAAAATTGACCTAATGCCCCCCAGATAAAACCAAATACCATGGCGTTAGGTGAAAAAGCATAGATAGCCGCACAATCGATAGCCAACACCGCATTTGGTATTAATTTTTCAGAAATTCCCTTAAATGCTTCAGACAACTCCGCCACAAACATTCTTACACCACCAACAATAACTTGGATGGCTACAGCAAATTTAAGTCCGGTTTCGAAAATATAGATAGTCCAATGCGTCGAACCCGCCATTGTTTGTAAATTATCCAAACCAAATGAAAGAAGGATGATACCAAAAAAGAACGTCATCACAATCGTTGTGGCGGCAATACTATCGTGGAAAATATGTAACCATTTTGGTAATTTTAAATTATCTACTGAATCATTTTTATCGCCCAATTTTGGCGCTAATTTCACCGCAATCCATGAACCAAGCTGCTGTTGGTGACCAATTGAAAAACCCGCCCCACCAGTTACCGATTCAGTCGGTTTAAACATCATATTTGAGAAAATTCCCCAATATAATGCTGTAATTATTGCTGAGTAGGTAATAGTTTCCCACATGCTATAACCAAACAGGAAGTAGAAAAGTGCAATTAAACCAACCTGTTGAAACATAATATGACCGGTCAACATAATGGTTCTAATTCCGGTGAAACGTCTAAAGATAACCAGTAAAATATTAATCGCTAATGCAAGCAATACTGCGTAACCAACCCACGAATATTGTTCACCCATCCCCTTTTCGACAGCTACCATTGAGGCATAAGTATCAATAATCGATCCGGTTATACCATGATATTCGGAGAGTTTAGCAATAACGGGTTTAAATGTTGAAACTAAAACACCTGAACCAACTTGTAACAGCATAAAACCAACAATGGTTTTAATCGTGCCTTTTAAAACTGTGGTGATATCTTTTCTTAAAAGACAATAGCCTAGCAAGGTAACTAAGCCCAGTAATAATGGTGCCTTCGTCATAACCTGACTATAAAAGATATAAAATATGTTATAAATTACTTCCATATGTCCCTCTCATTGATTGTTGACAACTTTAGATAGCATTAATGCTATAGCATGGGGACATTAACCCCACTTAATGTCATTTGTATAATTACTCATCTCGCAAAACGAATTGATGGAACTTTTGCTCATTTAGCGTTATCCAAATCGGAGAAATGAATAACTACTACTATATTCCACAATCAAAAATAATCACTCAATGATTGTTTATGATTATTTTGACCGAGATCACTTTTCTTACACTATTATCTGAACAAATGTGACTTCTGTCACATTTTGATAAAAAACCGCAAGTAAAACTTAAAAATATAACTATTATTATCAATAAATTGTAGTGGCAAGTTAAGATTATTGATTTAAACGATTGACAAATAAACAAACGAAAATTAATATCATTTTCAATCATAAAAAATCATATTTACTTAATAAGAGGCAATAATGAACGAAATATCACGACATAATGAAATTGTAGCGATGGTTAATGATCGAGGAATGGTAAGAGTCACCGAATTAGTTTCCTATTTTTCAATATCACCAGCCACGGCTCGTCGAGATATTACCAAGCTCGATCAAGATGGAAGAGTAAAAAAAGTTCGTAATGGAATTATGCGAATTGAAGTTGCAAAACCCATTTGGGCGCCGATAGGCAATAATAATACTGACCATTATCATGAAAAAGCACGCATTGCGATTAGAGCAGCTAAATTATGTGGAAGTGATGAAAATATCGTGATTAATTGTGGTTCTACAGCATTTTTATTAGGACGTGAATTATGTGGCAAGAATGTTTCAATCATCACCAACTATTTTCCATTAGCGTGTTACTTGATTGAACATGATCATGAAAACGTCATCATTATGGGGGGGTTATATAACAAAACACAAAATATTATTCTCAACCCAATCGCTAACATAACTGATTCTTATGCAGGTAAATGGATGTTTACCAGTGGTAAAACTTTAACACCTAATGGACTATATAAAAATGAAATATTAGGTGCGGTAGCAGAACAACAAATACTTGAAAAAATAGAGAAATTAGTCGTTGTTGTTGATAGTTCTAAGATAAATACCAAAGCAAATTCTGGCATGCTTTTTTGCCCGGTTACTAAAATTGATATTTTAATAACTGGCAAACAAGCAAATAAGGAAGTAATTGAAAGCATAAAGGAACAAGGCACAGAAGTGATTTTAGTTTAATAATTAAATTGTAAAAGGAACAAAGTATGAGTAAAGTAAACGAAATTACCAGAGAATCTTGGATATTAAACACCTTTCCTGAATGGGGAACTTGGCTTAATGAAGAAATAGAAACAACAGAAGTTAAACCTAATACGTTTACCATGTGGTGGCTTGCTTGTACAGGGATTTGGTTGAAATCAGCAGGTAATACTAATATCTCTGTCGATTTTTGGTGTGGTACAGGTAAAAAAACTCACGCCAATCCATTAATGAACAAACAACATCAAATGATGCGAATGGGTGGAGTACGTGAATTACAACCAAATCTTAGAACTAGCCCATTTGTTCTTGATCCTTTTGCAATCAAAGAGATTGATGCGGTAATGGCAACCCATGACCATGCTGATCATATTGATGTCAATGTTGCAGCGGCAGTCATGCAAAACTGCTCACCAAAAGTCAAATTTATTGGTCCTAAAGCCTGTGTTGAATTATGGAAAAGTTGGGGGGTTCCGGAAGATCGCTGTATCGTTGCCAAAGTAGGTGAAACTATCCAAGTTGGTGATATTACTATTCGCGTTTTAGACTCTTTTGATAGAACTTCATTAGTCACTCTACCGAAAGGTGTTTCATCCACCGATAAATCCATATTAGATGGTATGGATGATCGTGCCGTTAACTATTTATTCGAAACCTCGGGCGGATCACTTTATCATTCTGGCGATTCTCACTACTCGAATTATTATGCAAAACATGGTAATGATCATAAAATTGATGTTGCTTTGTTATCTTATGGAGAAAACCCACGCGGGGTAACAGATAAAATGACTTCATCAGATATTTTACGTGCAGCGGAATCGTTAAATACCAAAGTTGTGATTCCATTCCATCATGATATATGGGCAAATTTCCAAAGCGATCCTCGTGAAATTGAAGTCCTTTGGCAAATGAAAAAAGATCGTCTTGAATACAAATTTACGCCATTCTTCTGGCAAGTTGGTGGCAAATATACTTATCCAACCGACAAAAACAAAATGCACTATCAACACTATCGTGGATTTAGAGATATCTTTACCGATGAACCTGAACTCCCATACCGTTCATTCTTATAAAGTAAAACGATAAAACAAGCGGGCTTTGAATAATCTCAAAGTCCGTTTTTTGCTTGTAATGCAATTTGTTATTTGATCTTAAGCCAAACTAAGCAATGAGTTATACAGCTAGGCATTTATATATTTCTGTCTTTCTGGCAACCAACATTCAATAAGTTGTTGCGCAGACTCTGGATAATCTTGTTGAATATAATATGAGGCTTGTTGGACATCGCTAATTAAATGTTGATCACGGATTAAATCAACCACTTTAAAGTTGGCGACCCCCATTTGTCTGGTGCCTAAAATTTCACCGCTTCCTCTGATTTCAAGGTCTTTTTGCGCAATAACAAAACCATCGCTACTCTCGCGCATCACTTTCATGCGCTGTTGAGCGATTTTACTCAGTGGCGCTTGATACATTAAGACACAATATGAAATGGCACTACCTCGACCAACTCGCCCTCGTAATTGATGTAATTGCGAAAGCCCTAATCGTTCAGCATTTTCAATAATCATCAAACTTGCATTTGGCACATCAACACCAACCTCAATGACAGTTGTTGCCACCAAAAGTTGTGTTTCACCTGATTTGAACGCTTTCATGACAGCTTGTTTTTCGTCTGATTTCATTTTGCCATGAACTAAAGCGATCTTTAGATGAGGCAATAACATTCGCAACTCTTCAACCAACATTTCAGCAGCTTGCGCATCTAGCGTTTCAGACTCTTCAACTAAAGTACAAACCCAATAAACCTGACGATTATTAAGACAAGCATTATTCACTTTTTCAATAATCTCATCGCGACGTGAATTAGGTATAACAATAGTTGTGACAGGGGTTCGTCCAGGGGGTAATTCATCGATAATTGATACATCTAAATCAGCATAAACTGTCATTGCTAAGGTTCTTGGAATTGGCGTTGCTGTCATGATTAATTGATGCGGATGAAATTCATCTTTGGCTCCTTTTTCCCAAAGACTTAATCGTTGATTTACCCCGAACCGATGTTGTTCATCAATAATGACTAATCCTAAATGGCTAAACTTAACTTTATCAACAAACACCGCATGAGTACCGATTAACATTGAAATTTCACCCAATTCGATATCATTATAGCGTAGTTGTTTATTTTTAGCGGTTAAGCGACCAGTAAGTAGCTCAACCTTTATCCCTAGTGGCTCAAACCGTTGACAAAAATTGTGAAAATGTTGTTCGGCTAATATTTCGGTTGGTGCCATTAAAACAACCTGTTGATTATTTTCAATTGCATTTAAAGCGGCTAACGCGGCAACTAAGGTTTTACCCGATCCTACATCACCTTGGACTAATCGCATCATTGGCACTGATTTTGCCATATCTTGATAAATATCCTGCACCACCTTTTTTTGCGCCTTGGTCGGTTCAAATGGTAATGCAGCAAGAAAAGGCCGAGTATAACGTTGAGTAACATGCATTGGGTAAGAATGTTGCCTTTGATTATCGAATTTAATCAGTAGCATACTTAAATGATAAGCAAGTAACTCTTCTAAAATAAATCGTTTTATTGCCAGATGCTCTCCAGCAATTAACCGATCAATATCGGTAGTTAATGAAGGATTATGAATAATGTCTAATGATTCAATGATAGGCAAATATCTGGAACTCAATGTAGCCGGTAAAATTTCATCCGGTGGGTTGCGTTTTAACAATATTAATGCCGATTGTATTGTTTTACGAATGACATTCTGAGTTAATCCATAGGTCGTTGGATAAATCGGCGTGAATCGTTCTTCATCTACATCAGAAAAGCTAGAATGTTCTTCTTTTTTTGATTGAATTTTAAATTGTGGATGAATGATTTCCGGATATTGACTGCCATTCTTTATTTCGCCATAAGCACTTACCCATTTACCCGGTGCCAGCGTTGCTTTAATGCCCATATTAAAATTAAGGAAGCGCAAAATTGCGATACCAGAATCATCTTGGATATGACACAACAACATTTTACGTTTAGTAAAAATGATTTCACTTTTAATAATTCGACCTTGAATAGTGGTCATCTCACCAATAACAACATCACCAATTGCTAAAGATGTCGAACGATCTTCATAACGGAGAGGAAAATGTAATAGAAGATCTTGAACAGATTTTATACCAAGTGAAAGGAATTTTCTCTCTAAACTAGGCCCAATTCCTACTAATTTTGCAAGCGGTATATGATTTAGTAAACGATCGGCCATAATAACTAATTAATATTACGTATCACACTTACCACATCTTGTTGGAGTGATAATTTTCGGATCAAATCATTAAGTTGCTGGGTATTTTTCACTTCAATCTGCAAAATAATGGTATATATTTGTCTATCTTTTTCTTCGGTATTCAACCATTGGATATGGGCTTTCTCATCATTAATGATAGAAAGAACATGCCCCAAAGAACCTTGATTATTAACAATATCTACCCAGATTTCCGCCACAAAAAACTGCTCAATATCAGGCGCCCATTTAAGCGATATATATTTTTCTGGGTTATTTTGATAACCACTAATATTGCGACAAGATTCATGGTGAACTGTTAAACCTTTTTCCGGACTAACATGACCGATAATCGGATCATTAGGAATAGGATGGCAACATTTTGAATAAGTGACTAATACGCCTTCAATTCCGGTTATAACTAATGTTTTATTGGTTTCAGATTTATTTGATAAAAGCGCTTTATGTTCAAGACCTTTGACAATAAAATAGCTCATAATATTGCCAAGTCCTATTTCAGCTAAAACATCATCAAACGAAGGTAGCTTAGTCAGCTCAACGATACGATCTTTTTGCTTATCGGTAAGTGAATCAATTCCACCCGATTTAATTAATGCCAAATTAAGTAATTTTCGCCCTAACAGAACCGCATCTTCTCGTTTCAAATTTTTTAATGCTTGGCGAATACGCGATCTGGCTTTGGCACTCACCACAAAATTTAGCCAACTTGCGTTAGGTCGACTTTCAGGGGAAGTAATAATTTCAACTGTTTGGCCATTACTCAACGGTTGAGAAAGCGGATAAGGTTTACGATCAACTACCGCGCCAATACATTGGAAACCAATATCAGAATGGACGGCATATGCTAAATCAACTGCTGTTGACCCTTCAGGTAATTGAACGATCCGACCTTTTGGTGTAAAAACATATATCTCTTTGGGAAAGAGATCTGACTTAACATTTTCAATAAATTCAAATGAATTACCCACACTTTGTTGAAGCTCTAATAAACTTTGCATCCAACGTTGAGCTTTAATTTGCGCGGTCGTATTATTTAACTCATCATTCTCATTATAAATCCAATGTGCCGCAACTCCCATTTCCGCCATTTGATCCATATCTTCGGTTCTTATTTGCACTTCGACCGGTGTACCATGAGGACCGATTAATGAAGAGTGTAACGATTGATAACCATTTGCTTTAGGAATAGCAATATAATCTTTGAAGCGATTGAGTCGAGGTTTATATAGATTATGAACTAAACCAAGTACACGATAGCAAGTATCAACATTATCAACTACAATTCGGAAAACATATATATCCATAATTGAGTGGAAATGTTGTTCACGAAGTTGCATCTTTTGGTAAATAGCATAGATATTTTTTTCCAGTGCTTCCACTTGGGCATCAATATTTGCTTCAACTAAACGCCCATTAATTTCAGATAAAATTTGTTGAATAAGTTCCCTTCTAGTACCGCGAGCAATTTTAACCACTTTTTCAAGAACTTTAGCACGATTAGGGTACATCGCAGTAAAACCGAGTATTTCAAGCTCAGTTTTAATATGATGAATACCTAAACGATGAGCCAGAGGCGCATAAATCTCTAAGGTTTCTTTGGCAATACGACGACGCTTATCCGGTCTTAAAGCACCAAGAGTACGCATATTATGCGTTCTATCAGCTAACTTAATTAAAATTACGCGCACATCTTCGGTCATGGCTAAAACCATTTTGCGAAAATTTTCAGCTTGGGCTTCTTGTCTATTTCTAAATTTTAACTTATCAAGTTTTGAAACGCCTTCAACGAGCACTGCAACATGTTTGCCAAATTTTTGGGTTATGTCTTGAAAGGTGACTGGAGTATCTTCGATGGTGTCATGCAAAAGTGCAGCGATAACGGTTTCATAATCCAGCCGCATATCGGCTAAAATAGTTGCCACAGCGACTGGATGAGTGATATAAGGTTCACCGCTAGAACGGAATTGTCCTTCATGCGCTTGCTTTGCAAAGAAATAGGCATCTTGAATTAATTCAACTTGTTTAGTTGGAAGATAAGATGCAACAACCTCTTTTAAGCTTTGAAAATATTGCATGGACAATTCTCAGCAATGTTTATTCGTATGAGGGAGTGTTTTCTAAAAGTACTGTTTCATGAAGAGTATTACGCACTTCTAATTCTTCATCTTGACGAGCTTGAAATTCAGCTGTATCAAGAATTTGTTTATTTACAAACCCATTTTCAATTTCGCGTAAAGCAACGACAGTTTCTTTATCGTTTTCTTCTGGAATTAGTGGTGTTTTGTTTTCAACTTGTAATTGACGAGCACGCCTTGCTGCAACTAAAACGAGATCAAAGCGATTACCAATTTTTTCTACTGCATCTTGGACAGTTACACGAGCCATTTTTACCTCTAATATGTTAACTTATAAGCTTCAATTGAAAGATCTGTCATTGTACTTAATTTTGTAAGGTATTGTCCATAACTAATCTTACCAACAATTGAAAAACCATTGCTAAATTATTTGAAAAACGAAAAACCATATTACAAAACTATTAATAAACCTATTGCGTTAACTCTAACCAAACATTAGGCCCAATGATAGGCATATTTAAAAGATAACGACGTAAGCCATCCAAGGCAATCGCTGATAAAATTTGTTGCTGAATCTTATTACTTTGAGCTCGGCCAGTGTACTTTAATTTAAAATGTAATACTTGATTTTTGCTAGCTATAACTAAAGTAAATTCAGTATTTTTTTCCTGAAAATTAACGATCCCAAGCGCAATATCCACTTTCTGATTTTGCAATACTTGTGAAAAATAATCGATGGGTTCTTCCATCATAAAGGGGACTACTTCTGATTTAACTACTGGAGCATTAGCTTCCAACAATTGGTAACTAATCATCCCAGCTGATTGCTGTTCAATAACAACAATAGATTGATTATTTTCGTTTAATAATCTTGATACTACCTGAGCTAATCCTGATTCACTTCGATTAAAACCTTCAAAGAGTAAATTATCGGCAACAATTGATTTTATCCTCTGCCATAAGCTATCCATTTCGCGCTTTTTACTTTCTGGCCCCGTTAATTTCAGCTCAATAATAGGCATCGCTGCACGATAACCAACAGTGATAGTATCAGGAATATCTAATGTTGTCTCGATCGCCTGCCCTAAATCACTTTCGGTTCGCCCCATCGTAGTTAGCCGATAACAAAGATTGCTTTCTGTTATTGGATAGATCGCCTTAATTTCTGGCAAAATCGAATTTCTAATCATCTCTTTAAATTCAGAAGGTACACCCGGCGTAAAAAATAAGAGACAATCATTTAACCTCATTTTAAAACCACATGCTGTGCCAATAGGATTATCAATTAACGTCGCACTTTGAGGTAACATAGCTTGTTTAATATTGCTTGAAGGCATCACTCTACCGCGATTAAGGAAATAACGCTCAACTGCCTTAAGCCATTGTTCATGTAAAACCAACGACTCATTATTAGCCTGAGCAGCAGCTTGTGCACTAAGATCATCACTAGTTGGTCCTAATCCACCATTCACAATTAAAATATCATTATGTAAGCTACGTTCTTGTAACGTATAGACCAATGTTAACAAATCATCACCAACCGTATGGCGCGAGGTAAGGTTGATCCCTGCTTCAAATAAAAAATCAGATAACCAAGCTGCATTTGTATCAACAATTTGACCATATAAAACTTCATCACCGGTACTAAGCATTTCAATTCTGATCTGGTTTTCTATCTGATTCATAATTATCCCTAGCTAATTTAATATGATGATTAAAAATTTAATTATCAATATCCTCGTCAGTTTTACTTTCCATATGCTCTTTACTCTGTACTAATCTCACCGCAAAATAAAGATCATAAGCAAACTCAATATAATCGGTATCTAATTTAAGATTCATTTGCTTAAACCAATTCTTCAATGTTCTGCGTCGACCAGATAAAATGAGTACCACGTCTCTAACCTTTAACGATTTAACCAATTCATCAATACCGATCAAAACACTCACATCTTTATAAATAAAGCAAGGTATAGCATCGACAATAACATAATTAATTGGTTCATTTGATTCATCAATATGACTAATAATCTTACGTTTAAAGTAAGCAATATTGAAATAAGTTAAAGGAGAATTAAATCGATAGATCATAGTATTACTTAGCGGATTAACATCAGGACCAATTGAATGAATTCGTCCGCCTTCATCAACACCTAGTAACTGGTCATTCGGTCTAAACACCCGACGCAAAAACAAAAACAAACCTAATAAAACCGCCAATGCCATACCTGGAATAATACCAATAACTAACACTGAAATTAGGGTTGTTAAACTTAGATAAAACGCATCACGATCGAATTTAAAAAATCGAATGATAGTCTGAAAATTAATAAGAGATAAAGAAGAATAAATTAAAATCACCCCCAACACACAGGTTGGAATATATTGTAATGGTGATAAAAAAAACAACACCACTAAGCCAATTAAGACAGCTGCAATAATTGATACTAATTGCGTTTTACCGCCATTAGCATCATTAACAGCGGTACGCGATGAGGTACCACTTACAACAAACCCTTGTGATAAGCCAGCGGCGATATTTGCCATCCCCAATGCTTTAAATTCAACATCGGCATTAGTTTCATAATTATTTTTAGAGGCAAAGCTACGAACCGTTATCATCATACTAACAAAACAGATAACTGCGATATTAAGTGAAGGAACCACTAAATCACGCATCAAACCTTTATCAAAATCTATCCATGACTCAGCAGGAATAAAATCACTGCTTACACTACCAATAATCCGAACATTATAATGTTCAAAGTTAAATAACCAAGAAAGAAACGTCATAATAATTACAGCAAATAAAGGTGCCGGATAACGTGGTTTAAATTTTTTCAAAACCATCAAAATTACTAACGTAAACAACGATACCAACGTCGTCAATATATGAATTTCTGATATCTTAAAGGGTAAATAAACAATACGCTCAATTAAATAAGAGTAATCATACTTGAAGCCAAACGTCTTAGCTAACTGATCAACCATAATAGTAATAGAAATCCCATTAAGCAAACCAATTAAAATCGGCTGACTTAATAAATCGGCCAAGGCACCTAAATGAAGTTTACCCGCAATCAAGCACCAAATACCGATCATAATGGTCAACAGCACCACCAATTGCCAACGCAAAACCGGATCATTAGCCGCTAAAGGAAACACCACAGCAGCAACAACCGCACAAGTTGCCGTATCAGGGCCAACAATCAGTTGTTTAGAAGAACCAAAAAGCGCATAAACAATAAGTGGCAAAATTGTCGAATATAATCCCGCAATGGCTCCTACTCCTGTAAGCTCGGCATAAGCGATAGAAACGGGCAAAGAAACTGCTGCCACTGATAATCCGGCTTTGATATCAAAGCTAAGATATTCACGCTTATACCGCAATAAACTCATTAATCCTGGCATCCAAAAAATCAATTTTTGGAATAACGCGCTATTGGTAAACTTTCCCATGTTTGCCTATTTTCCTGCTATACTCATATTTTCTATTAATATTGATCCGGTTTGAATATTACTTCTCGTCTCAATATCATTACCTATTGCTACAATATTTCGGTACATATCCTTTAGATTACCCGCAACGGTAATTTCATTGATTGGGTATTGGATTATACCATTTTCCACCCAAAATCCAGAAGCACCGCGCGAATAATCACCAGTGACATTATTAACACCTTGCCCCATTAATGACGTAATGACAACACCTTTATCTAATTTTCTTAGCATTACATCAAAATCAGCATCAGTTTGGCTTGGTGAAACTAACCAATTATGGATACCGCCAGCATGTCCTGTCGATTTTAACCCTAATTTTCTTGCTGAATAATTACTTAACAGATAAGTTTGTAAAATACCTTCCTCAATAATATTACGCTTAACCGTTTTGGTTCCTTCACTATCAAAGGGTGACGAACCAACCCCCTTTAAAATATAAGGATCTTCTAAAATTGTCAGCCAAGCAGGAAAAACCGCTTTACTAACACTATCTAATAAAAAAGAAGATTTACGATAGATAGCACCACCGCTAATGGCGCCAACCAAATGCCGAATCAAACCAACAGCAACATTAGCACAAAAAAGAACAGGCACTTGCATAGTTGGAATTTGCTTCGCACCTAAATGCGCAGCTGCCTTATCAGCGGCATGCTCACCGACCCAATTAGGTGATTTTAGCTGGTTAACATCGCGCGATGAGGTATATTCATAATTACGTTCCATTTGCCCATTTTGCTCAGCAATAACCGAACAAGAAAGAGAATGCGAACTCGCGCAATAACCTTGCAACATACCTAAACTATTACCATAAACATATACACCGTAACGGCTATTAAAATAACCACCATCAGAGCTTATTAAAGAAGACTTCGCAAGCGCACTACGTTCAGCCTGCTTTGCCTGTTCGATAGCATTATCAACATTTAAATCGCTTGGATAAAACAGATCTAAATCCGGTACTTCAAATGCCATTAAATCGGGATCACCTAAACCAGAACAGCTGTCGACTGACGTATAGTGCATAATATTAATCGCCATATCCACAGTTTGACTAATTGCCTGTGGTGATAAATCATTGGTCGAGGCACTACCCTTACGCTGATTTTGATAAACAGTGATACCTAATGCACCATCACTATTAAACTCAACATTTTCAATTTCACCTTCTCGGGTACTAACACTTATACCAGTAGATTGATTAATTGATACTTCAACGGCATCGACTCGAGCTTTCGCCTGCTTAATCGCATCGGCGACAATAGCGGACAAATGCTGCTTTTGACTTATCGCATCTTTTTTAATTTGTTCAATACTCATTTTATTATTTTCTACAATTCTGCTAGTGATACGTTATAATATGCCAGAATTCAATTTTAGTTAACAAAAGAAATAGCATGAATAACAATCGAGAGCCAAATTTAGAACCTGACTTCAATATTGACCTAGAAGATGACGAGATTATTTACGTCAGTAAAAGTGAAATCAAAAGAGATGCTGAGGTGCTTAAAAAGTTAGGTGTCGAACTTGTCAACTTAAGCAAAAATGAAATTGCCCAAATTCCTCTTGATGAAGATTTACTTTATGCAATTGAATTAGCGCAAAAAATAAAAAAAGAAGGCTATCGAAGACAAATTCAATATATTGGCAAATTACTCCGAAGTCGTGATATAGAACCAATTACATTAGCTTTAGATAAACTTAAAAATCGCCACAACCAACAAGTCGCCCTATTTCATCGATTAGAAATATTACGTGACGAACTCATTGAAACTGGCGATGCAGAATCAATTATTGGGCTATTTCCTTCCGCTGATAGACAGCAATTACGTACACTCGCACGTTTAGCAAAAAAAGAACTCACTGCTAACAAACCACCTAAAACAGCCAGACAGATTTTTCAATATTTAAAAGATTTGAGCAAAACACAGTAAGTTTTTATAATGTTGGCTTTATTTTTATCATTAAATACTATTCACACATAAAAGATAGAGGATACAAAAATGGGACTATTAAACGTACCAGCAGGTAAAGAATTACCAGACGACATCTATGTTATAATCGAAATACCAGCAAATGCTGATCCAATTAAATATGAAGTAGATAAAGATACTGGTGCAGTATTCGTCGATCGTTTCATGGCAACAGCGATGTTCTACCCATGTAACTATGGTTATATTAACCACACATTATCCCTAGATGGTGATCCTGTTGACGTATTAGTTCCAACACCTTATCCATTACAACCAGGTTCAGTTATTCGTTGTCGTCCAGTTGGCGTATTAAAAATGACTGACGAAGCAGGCTCTGATGCTAAATTAGTGGCAGTGCCACACACAAAACTAACCAAAGAATATGATCACATTAAAGATGTCGATGACTTACCAGAATTACTAAAATCACAAATCAAACACTTCTTTGAACAATATAAAGCACTTGAAAAAGGTAAGTGGGTAAAAGTTGACGGATGGGACAATGCCGAAGCTGCTCGTAAAGAAATTATCGAATCTTTTGAACGTGCAAAATAATAACCATAATATTACAAAAAAGTAATCGTTTTATTGGGTCATAACAAAAATAATTATGGCTCATCTTTTTCGACTTTTTTTAACTTTCGAAATAACTTCAAATAGTTATAAAATCAATAATTTACCACAGATCAAAAAACGATCAATCACAAAAAAATCATAAAAAAAACTTTACTATAAGATGAAAAAAATGTCATGAAACTCTTGCTTTCGATTATAATTTATGAGGTAATAGTAACGGGCAGACAATAATAGCATTTTTATGGAAACGATTAACTTTTTAATCTAAGTAAAAATTGGTTATATTAGTTTATCAGTTGCTATAATAATGTTAATTAAGCCTAAACAGCCGATAAGGCAAATTATTAATTATTGTTAGGATGTCTAGTAAATGAATAAGAAAACAGGCCAAGTAAAATGGTTCAATGAAAGTAAAGGTTTTGGTTTTATTACTCCGGCTGATGGTAGCAAAGACGTATTTGTTCACTTCTCTGCTATCTCAGGCGATGGCTTTAAAACCTTAGCTGAAGGACAACAAGTCGAATTTGCGATCCAAGATAGCCCTCGTGGACCAGCAGCGGCTGAAGTTGTTGTTATCTAATTAAATTTAATTAAATAATATAAGCAAAACGCCTATTTCTCGAAATAGGCGTTTTTTTATGCGTACAAACAATAATTTCAAGCAGAAATTAAAAAAGCGACACCAAGGTCGCTTTTTTTAATTACAATTGATTCTTATTTTTTAGAAACAACTGCGATTAAGTCTAATACTTTATTTGAATAACCAACTTCGTTATCGTACCAAGATACTAATTTAACAAAGTTATCGCTTAATTGGATACCTGCTTTAGCATCAAATACAGAAGTACAAACTTCACCTAAGAAATCTGTAGACACAACGTCATCTTCAGTATAACCAAGAACGCCTTTCATTGGACCTTCAGCAGCAGCTTTGATAGCTTTACAAATATCTTCGTATTTAGCAGGTTTTGCTAAACGTGCAGTTAAGTCAACAACAGAAACGTCTGGAGTTGGAACACGGAAAGCCATACCAGTTAATTTACCATTTAATTCAGGGATAACTTTACCTACCGCTTTAGCTGCACCAGTAGATGATGGGATGATGTTTTGAGCAGCACCACGACCACCACGCCAATCTTTGTGAGAAGGACCATCAACAGTTTTTTGAGTTGCTGTAGTTGCGTGAACAGTAGTCATTAACGCTTCAACAATACCAAAGTTATCATTAACAACTTTAGCTAAAGGCGCTAAACAGTTAGTAGTACAAGATGCGTTAGAAACGATATCTTGACCTGCATATTCTTTATCATTAACACCCATTACGAACATAGGAGTACTATCTTTAGATGGGCCAGTTAAAACAACTTTTTTAGCGCCAGCTTGAATATGTTTACGAGCAGTTTCATCGGTTAAGAATAAACCAGTTGCTTCAGCTACAACATCAACACCTACTTCATTCCATTTTAAGTTTGCAGGATCTCTTTCAGCAGTAACGCGGATTGTTTTACCATTAACGATGAGTTTGCCGTCTTTAACTTCAACAGTACCGTCAAAACGACCATGAGTTGAATCATATTTAAGCATATAAGCCATATAATCAACGTCTAATAAATCATTGATCGCAACGATTTCAATGTCAGAACGTTTTTGTGCAGCGCGGAAAACAATACGACCAATACGGCCAAAACCATTAATACCTACTTTGATTGTCATAACAATTACCTTCTTTTTTGTTGTATATGATAAAAATAACTTAAAGTAAACTATCAAATTTTTGGGTCTTATTCAAGATCAATACGCACAATTAAATATGAATTAATTAAATTGTTTTAAAGGAACAACCAAATCAAATTAAATAATAATTAAAATCAATATATTAAGTTGGCATGTTTTTTTTCAGTAAACAAAAATAGTTATCTGAGATATCGCTTGCTCAAGATTATATCGACCAAAAACCGAATATATATTATTCTATGTGCATTATTCATATTTAAAGTAGTTTTCATAACAACAAATTTATAAATACAAAAAAGCGCTTAAATATGAACTATTTCGATTAAATATTAAATATTGATTTTTTTAGAACATAAAGAAATAACGCTATGACAGATAACCAAGATTTGACCGACCACACACCAATGATGCGACAGTATCTCAAGTTAAAAGCTCAAAACCCTGATATTTTACTATTTTATCGTATGGGTGATTTTTATGAGATGTTCTATGAAGATGCCAAACGCGGTTCGCAACTCTTGGATATTTCTCTCACCAAGCGAGGCTCATCAAACGGTCAACCGATTCCGATGGCTGGAGTACCATATCATGCAGTTGAGAGTTACTTAGCCAAACTTATCTCGCTTGGTGAATCAGTAGCAATCTGTGAACAAATCGGCGATCCCGCAACCAGCAAAGGTCCCGTTGAACGTAAAATTGTCCGTATTGTTACACCGGGCACGGTCAGTGATGAATCATTATTAGAAGATCGCAAAGACAACTTGCTAGCGTGCATATGGCAACAAAAAAACCATTTTGGTTATGCTACTTTAGACATGAGTTCAGGTCGCTTTTTTGTATTTGAATGTGATAATCCAGAAGCAATACAAGCTCAATTACAACGAACCAGCCCAGTTGAGTTACTCTACCCTGAAGATTTTCAGTCAATGGATTTAATTGAAAATCGACACGGATTAAGAAGACGACCGATTTGGAACTTCGATCTTCAAAGCGCTAAACAACAACTTAATTTACAATTTGGCACCAATGACTTAGTTGGATATGGGGTGGAAGATTGCCATTATGCCTTATGTGCAGCAGGCTGTTTACTGCAATATGTCAAAGATACCCAACGCACAGCCATGCCACATATTCGCTCAATAGTTAAAGAATCTCCGGTTGACTTTGTGGTATTAGATGCATCTACTCGCAGAAATTTAGAGATCACCGAGAACCTATCAGGTGGCACAGAACACACCGTTGCGGATATCTTAGACAAAACCCAGACCGCAATGGGCAGTCGCATGCTAAAACGTTGGTTACATTCGCCAATTCGTAATCTAGCAATCTTACAAAATCGACAACATGCAATTAAAGAGCTACAAGACCATATCATTGATATACAACCGCTATTAAAACAAATTGGTGATCTCGAACGAATTTTGGCAAGATTAGCTTTACGCAGTGCACGCCCACGCGATTTTGCTCGCTTACGAGATGCCTACAACCTATTACCACATCTCCAACAGATCTTATCGCAATTAAACGCACCATCACTCATTGCATTACGTGCCAAAATCAACCAATTTGATCAAATTGCCGATCTCTTAAATCGGGCGATTGTCCAAGCCCCACCTGTCATTATACGTGATGGGGGAGTCATTGCTGCCAGTTATCATCCCGAATTAGACGAACTACGTAACCTAGCTGATGGCGCAACCAACTACTTAGAACAACTTGAGATTCGAGAGCGCGAAAACTTAGGAATTGATACTCTGAAAGTAGGCTTTAATGCGGTACATGGTTATTACATCCAAATTAGCCGAGGCCAAAGCCACTTAGCACCAATACACTACACGCGAAGACAAACACTTAAAAATGTCGAACGCTACATCATTCCTGAACTTAAAGAGTACGAAGATAAGGTCTTAACCTCAAAAGGCCGTGCATTGGCGCTTGAAAAACAGCTTTATGAACAACTGTTCGATCTACTTATGCCAGAATTAGCCAATATGCAAACCAGTGCAGATGCTATCGCCGAACTTGATGTACTGACTAATCTTGCTGAACGAGCCCTAACACTCAACTATCATTGCCCAACGTTAACCAATCAAACAGGCATTGAAATTAAAGATGGTCGACACATTGTGATAGAACAAGTATTACAAAAACCATTTATCGCCAATTCACTATCTCTCTCATCAGATAGACGAATGCTGATTATTACTGGCCCAAATATGGGCGGAAAAAGTACTTATATGCGTCAAGCAGCATTGATCGTCTTACTCGCTTACATTGGCAGCTTTGTTCCAGCGTCTAAAGCGACAATTGGCCCTGTTGATCGTATATTTACTCGAATAGGGGCATCAGATGACTTAGCTTCTGGTCGTTCAACCTTTATGGTCGAAATGACCGAAACTGCCAACATCATGCATAATGCTACGCCAAATAGCTTAGTATTAATGGATGAAATTGGCCGTGGCACCTCAACTTATGATGGACTATCATTAGCATGGGCATGTGCTGAAAATTTAGCGAACCAAATCAAAGCGATGACACTATTTGCCACCCACTATTTTGAGTTAACTCAATTACCTGAACAGATGCAAGGCGTCTATAATATCCATTTTGACGCCATAGAACACGACAACAGTGTTGCTTTTATTCATGAAGTTTCCGAAGGTGCAGCCAGCAAGAGTTTTGGTATAGCAGTAGCAGGACTTGCAGGTGTACCAAAAACCATCTTAAAACGAGCCAAGCAAAAGCTAAAAGAGCTAGAAGTCATCTCCAAACAATCGGCTAACAGCCATGTTGAAAGCTCACAGCTCACTTTAATCACTAATGCTGAGCCATCAGAAGTCGAATTCGCCTTACAGCAGATCGATCCTGATGCCCTAACACCAAAGCAGGCGTTAGAAGCCATCTATCAACTAAAAAAATTACTCTAAATAAAACAAAAAAACCACCATTAAATCAATAATGGTGGTATGAATGTCGAATTTAGCAATCTAAATTATTTCCAAAATTTCTTCTTAGACGTCTTACCAATACCTGGATTAAAACTATTAGTTGGATCTAACTCATAATAGAAGTTTTTCAAATCTGAATTAGCATGATACAAATGACCAACATTATGTTCAGCTGGATATTGAGCACCACGCTGATCAAGTATCACTAACATCTCCTCTTCAACCTTGGCACAGTCAGTGCCCTTTTTAGCCAGATAGTCTTGATGGAACACCGAACAAAAAAAGTGACCATAATATAATTTATGAATAAAATGCTGACTAATATCTTCCGGTAAAGTCTCGAACCACTCTTTGTCATTACGCCGCAAAGCAATATCTAATGCCACTAAATCCTCGACGGTTTTCGTATGTACATTACGATAAACCGTAGCTGCGCCAGCGGTTGCAAAACGGTGCAACATAGCTGCTTGAGCTTCCTTATCATTACAACGGAAATAGCTTCCACTGCGCTTATTTGCTGGATTATTGGTAAAATAATCCTTTAAAAATACCTCAGCTTCGGCAATACCATCGTCAGACATTTTCAAAATTAAATGGTGTTCATAACTGTCACGATAATCACGCATTGATTTTGGTAAATGGTTGGGTAACAACTTACAGACATTTACCGCAAACCAATCGGAAAAACTGCCAGAAAAAAAAGGGATTTTTTTCGCAATGCGATCAACCAAATTCTTAAACGCATACAAACGAGGAATCATATCTGTTCCTAACTTCTTAATTGCTAGGAAAAGATGCTTACCATATACCGCCGCAATATCAAACGCATCACGATGAATATACTCACCAGAAATTGGTAGATTTTTAAAATTACCTAAAATATGACGACGAATATCATCAAGTTCACGAGTGTTATTCGTTCCGATATAAAACACCGCAGTGTTTTCCTCTAAAGGAAACGTATCTAATCGCACCGCAAACACCATCAACCGACCAGCACTACCCGATGCTTCATAATGACGAGCCGGATCAGCATTAAATCGTGCTGGCGTATCGGCGTCGATTTGTCGCACATGATCACAATAATGGTGATCATGCCCCAAACCCGCATTAGGATTAACATCTTTATCGGTATAAGCGCGTTTTTGCAGATTTTGTAAAATCGCATCTGGCGTATCGCCTAGTTCAATCCCTAAATGATTAACCAAATGTAACTCACCTTGCTCATTTAATTGAGCAAATAACGCCATTTGTGTATAAGCAGGACCTCTTTGAATTAACGCCCCACCGGAATTATTACAAACTCCACCCAAAACCGAAGCACCAATACAGGACGAACCAATCACGGAATGAGGTCCACGATGATATTTTTTTAGTTCTTTTTCTAGATGAAATAACGTACTACCCGGTAAACAAACTACCTGATCACCATTTTCTATCACTTGGATACCATCTAACCTACGGGTACTAACAATTACAATTGGCCGATCATAATCATTACCATCAGGGGTTGAACCGCCAGTTAACCCAGTATTAGCAGACTGCGTGATCACAATCACATCAGCCTCAACACAAGCTTTTAAAACTTGCCACTGCTCTAACAGTGTACCCGGAATAACAACTGCTAATGCATCCCCCACCCCAAAACGCGCACCTTGTCGATATGGTAAAGTACGACTTGCATCAGTTAAGGTATATTTATCACCAACAATATTTTTTAACTTCGCAACAAGGTCTGATGTACGATTCTCTGCCATTTTATGTTTCCTTATTTGGGTTATGGTTACACAAAAATTCAACCGTCACCGCCTATATTATAGCCAACTCAACTTATTGAAAAGAATCCATTACGCTTTACAGTGAGATAGATTAAAACTGACACAAAAAGCTAAAACGAATCTAAAATAAAAGATAACCATTAGCGTATTAAGCAGATTAAGAGGAAAAGAAGCTACTGATGAAGAGTAATCGTAGGTTTTCGAATTTCAATCCCTTTCTTTACTTTTTGTAACTTTTATATTCTTTTATGATTGTCTTCAATAATTGATGGGAAATTTGAGTTCAAAAAACCCCGCTCCTCAACTTTTTTATTGATGATAAGAACGAAGTTAGATTTTGATATGACTAATTATAATGCTCTAAATGGTTACCTTCGGCAATAAAAGTAACAGTTTTATTACTCTAATATCTTCAATCTTCATTTTATATTGCTCCTTTAATACTCAGGTTTATACATCTAATACCACCCCTGTGATAGTGTCGGCTAGACTTCATTGTGCAATCTAAAATTCCGCCAACACTGTCTGTTTATTTACCTATCACAAAGTAACCATTCACTATTGGTTACTTTGTTACTCCTATCTCTACCAGGTATAAAAACTAAGGCGATACGCAAACACCATAGAAGCGGAACAAACTACCTAAGCTCCCGCCGCCTTGGTTGACTCCTCTTCCGTCTTTCGTAAAGTAATATCCTTGTTTACTGCCGGCGTATTCGTAATTAAAGTTGGCGCCAGCATAGTTTGACATAACGCCCCATTCAGTAAATAGCCCTGCACCAATTCGACGCTGGTAATAATTACCCGGCGACGAAGGTGTAGCACCTATATAATCTCCATAAACAGCGTTAGTTAAATCCGCAATGCTTGAAAGACGATAACCTATATTATTACACCATAACGTATGGTTGTTACCACTATCGTACCATACATCCACATTTCCACGATTGACAAACCACTGCTTTAACTCAAAACCATACTTCACGACCGCCTGACCACTATTATCTCGTCCAACTAACTCAAACGTTTGCGGTAATGTGGGTTTATCTACCTGCTTAGAAGGATTTACTACTAATTGTTCGGGTTTGGCTACAGGTCCTGTTAGGGTAACGCGGACTGTTTCACCTGTAACATCCGGTGTCATAGTTACAGTGATACCCCCTTGTGTGATGGGGTCCCCCCAATTTAAAGGACCGCTATTTTGTATCAATAAATCAAAATACAAATTATTAGCACCAGTAGTAGGGAAGTTTCGATGATAAGATGACGAATTGGTAGACTGAGGAATAAACCCGCTATAAACATCCCACTCTGAAGAAGGCCCTGCATATATACCTTTACTATAGGTCACATCAGGCCTCGCAAAACAGACCCTTGGTTCTTCTTCTCCTTTAGGTTTGATATAATAAGTGGCTCTGCCTATACCATAAAAAGTTCTATTTGGAACGCCGTTATAAGTACTAAGATTTCCACCACCTTCCGTGCTCACCTTAACTCTATAAGGTGCATTACAAATATTTAGTGTCTCGTTACGTGCTACACGATTATTATTCCTATCATAAATAGTAAAATAAAAACTCGCTTCTCCTATTGAAAAATCACCATCGCCATCATCATCACCTGCATAATTATATGGTGGACTAATCAGTGTGCCAATCTCGACTCTATCTGCATTGATATCCGTTGGCATAAATGTACCAATATCGGCGAAAGTCTCTCCGGCATTAGGTAATTCGATAGGATTTGATGCACTTGAGTTATTTGTTGCTCGAGTGATGATAGTTCCATCGGATAGCGTTATCCCGAGTAATTCATCGGTATTAGTCGCGCGCGTATAACCACCGTCGAAGGTTAAATATGGTGCGTGACCGTTGATAACATTACGTGTTTTAGCTGTTAATGCTTGACTGCAATAAGAAGTCAACATCAATAAAATAGGTAATAAGGCTAAAATAATTTGCCGGAATGGAAACCAGCCACGAATCAGTACACCAAAAAAGCGGAAAACTGCAGAGAAATATTGCAAAACACTACTACTTTCGTTAAGACTAAACAAATTTAGAACATCAATTAGCCTATTAAAGATGTAATTCATTCCGACAATCCTGTCAATTAAATTAATAGAAGATTAGATAACTAGAAACTGACTTGCTTATATTAAGTGGTTTTATATTAAACCGGATATATTTTACAAAAAAACAATCTTTATTGGTTAATATAATTGTTAAAATTTGTAAGGAAGGTCACTTAGTTAATCATAAAAGTAAGTGATTAAAATTAGTGTTTATTAAAAAAATGGTCCTATTTTAAACTCCCCCTATTTGATAGCACATTTTTTGAAAAACACGATAATAGTTTTAAACAGTGAAAAAATTCTATTTGGTATAATTGGTTAGTAAGGGGTAGTTAGTCCAACTTAGGATGCTGATCGACAAGTTCCTGTCGTTTGTTTTGTAGTTCTTCGATCTGTTCGTCGATATCTTCAACTTCATCCTCAATTGAATCAAAATGTTCA
This sequence comes from uncultured Gilliamella sp., assembly GCA_946480175.1. GTDB lineage: Bacteria > Pseudomonadota > Gammaproteobacteria > Enterobacterales > Orbaceae > Gilliamella. The sequence continues at coordinate 20,712 of CAMLIK010000013.1, read as the reverse complement.
GACAAAAGTGATTCAGCTTCGTTGCGATTAGCAGCGGTTGGTGTGGTGCCGTGTAACGGTTTTTTAGCAGTTTCATGCATGGCAAAACCGGTAATCACGCCAATGAATCCCACCAACATCAAGTAATAGGCTGGCATATATAAGTTACCCGTTGATTCAACTAGCCATGCTACAAATGTTGGCGTTAGCCCTGCAACAATAATTGCAATATTGAAAATGCTTGCAATAGCGCTATAGCGGATATTGGTAGGAAACAGAGCGGGTAATATTGAGGTGATAATACCGGTAAAACAGTTAATAAACAGCGCCAAAATAAATACACCGAAAAAAACCAAGGGAATATGTTGACTGTTAATTAACATGAAAGCCGGATAAGATAACAGCAATAAACCAATACTGCCAATTAATATGAACGGTTTACGACCTACTTTGTCACTTAATAAGCCAATTACCGGTTGAATAATTAACATTCCGACCATTATCGCTATAATTATAAGTAAGCCATGCTCAGTGTCATAATTTAAGTTATGCGCTAAATAACTTGGCATATAAGTTAACAGCAAATAGAATGATATATTTGTCACCATAACTAAGCCCGCACAAACTAAAATATGTCGCCAATATTTGCTAATAATATTTTTTAGCGCTGATGAGGTTTCAGCTATTTCTTTTGATTCTCTAGCTTCAAGGTGTTGTTGGAAAGTTGGTGTTTCTTCGGATATATGATGCAAGATAAAACTAATTATGCCTAGTGGTAAAGCAATTAAAAATGGGATCCGCCATCCCCAATGATATAGCGCCGATTGACCAAGTAACATCGATAAGAACACCACTAAACCTGCCCCTAAAATAAATCCAACCATTGAACCAAAATCAAGCCAGCCACCAATAAATCCACGTTTACGATCAGGTGAATATTCAGCAACTACTGTTGCTGAACCAGAATATTCACCACCTATCGAAAAACCTTGAGCTAATTTTACAAGTAATAATAGAACGGGCGATGTAATGCCGATAGTTTCATAAGTTGGAATCAGTCCAATGCAAAACGTGCTTAATGACATTATCACCAAACTGATTGATAGTACTTTTTGCCGACCGATATTATCACCAATTAGACCAAAAATTATCCCACCTAATGGCCGAATAAAAAAAGGAATGGAAAATGTCGATAACGCTGCAATAATCTGCACACTGGGTGATACATGAGGAAAAAAGACCTGCCCAATAATGTAAGCCAAAAAGCTATATACGCCAAAATCATACCACTCAATGGCATTACTAAAAGCCGATGCCCAAGTGGCTTTTTTTAATTGATTGTCATTAATGATGGGAATATCGTTAATATCCAGGGGTTTATGGTTGGATTTTGCCATGAAATACCGCCTTTTAAATTCATTAATATCAAGATTTAGATCCAAATAATTAACTTCAATCAGCTACCATGCCAAAGTGATAAATATGATAAGAAAAAGATATGAGATTAAGATTAAAACGCACCAATTTTACTCAACGATTGATGCCATATAGATAAAGATTATATACCTAAATTCAACAAAAAAAACTCATTTATCACACCATGCTATTATTCCTTAGTTTAAACACGTTGATGGTCACTAGTAACCTAATCTATTATCCTTTAGAATGAGAATACCAAAACTGATGAGGTATTCCCTATGCGATGGAGAGACCAAAGAGAGAGTGATAACATTGAAGATCGCCGCTCACAATCAGCAAGTGATAGTGGGACACGCATCCCAATTGGTGGTAAAGGTAAAATTATTTTATTTCTTGTCGTGTTAGTTGCCAGCTACTATGGTGTTGACTTAACGGGCTTACTAGACAGTAATGTCATTAATTTGGGCGATAACACATCAACAAGCCAAGTTGATGACGCCCCGCTTAACGACAATGACGCCGCTAAATTTACTTCAGTGATCTTAGCCAGCACCGAGGATTTTTGGCAAGAACAATTCCAACAATTAGGCAAAACGTATATTCCCCCTAAACTGGTACTGTATAGCGGTGCAACCCGAACGCTATGTGGTACTGGTCAAGCTATGATGGGGCCATTTTATTGTAATTTAGATAAAACCGTTTATCTGGATTTATCATTTTATCAAGAGATGAAAAATCGTCTTGGTGGCGGAGGTAACTTTGCGCAAGGTTATGTGATTGCGCATGAAGTTGGGCACCATGTACAAAATTTACTTGGCACTTTTGATAAGGTCGAGCAATTAGGTCAAAATCAATCAAATCAGCTATCCATAAAACTTGAATTGCAAGCCGATTGTTATGCCGGTTTATGGGGTAATGCTATGCAAAAACAGCATATTTTAGAAGTGGGCGATATTGAGCAAGCTCTCAATACCGTGCAAGCAATTGGTGATGATCGTCTGCAACAGCAAAACAATGGTTATGTTATTCCTGATAGTTTTACTCATGGTACATCAAAACAACGCTATATGTGGTTTAAACGTGGCTTTGTTAGTGGGTCGATGGATCAGTGCAATACATTTATCCAATAAGGAAATTTAAGTAAGGGAACCAATATGTCAAAAAAATTAGTAAATCGAGTATTGTTAGTCAATGACGACGGAATTGATGCACTAGGGATCCGAATTTTAAAAAACGTCGCGGAAAATATTGCTAACCAAGTTTGGGTAGTAGCGCCTATTGTCGATCAGAGTGGTGTTTCTTGTTCGGTGAGTTTAAAGTCACCATTTCGCGTACAAAAGCGTAGTCACACAGAATATGCGGTCTATGGTACCCCTGCCGACTGTTCTTTATTTGCTATAAAATCAGCAATGGCTAACCAATTACCGGATCTTGTGCTGTCAGGAATCAATAATGGTTCTAATTTAGGGTTCGAAACGATATTATCGGGCACCGTAGGAGCGGCAATGATGGCAATGACACTCGGTATACCTGCCATGGCGTTAAGTCAAGTTAGTAGCGAAGATAACACACCAACCAATTGGCACTGCGCCACGCATTTAACGCAATCAATAATCAGACAACTCTATGCCCTATCCACCCCAAAAAACATCTGTTTTAATATCAACTTCCCTAATTGCCAAGATGAGCAAATAAAAGGTATAAAAATCACCAAGCAAGGCGAGCCTGATGTCAGTCAATTTGTGATTGCCAATACACAAGATCCAGAAGGTCATGACTATTTTTGGTTTAGAGCCAAGCGCAACCAAAGTGTGGTGGATGATATCGAAAAAGAGCTTGATGCCGTCAATAATGGTTATGTCGCTATTACACCATTAACTTATGAACGTACCGATTGCGCATTTTATCAACAAATGCAAACCGCGTTTAAAAATTAAGATTTTGCTAGGCGTCTTGCTGAATCAAAGCAAGACGCAAATTAGAAAAATTAGTGATTATTTTTTTACTAATGCGCAAAACAGTAACGAAATCGTCACCATCACTAAACCAATCCAATAAATCACTTCATGGCCACAAGCTTGAGAGGCAAAACCTTGAATAATACCCGCCAAAATAACGCTACAAATAATACCATTATTAAATAAAGTTGAAGCAACGCCCATGCGGGTTGGTAGCAAGTCTTGGAAATAGATAATACCAATGTTGGCAACAATCCCAATAAACAACCCATTAAAGATTTGCAATATATATAACATGATTGCATCTTTAAATAAGATCATTCCTACATAAAACAAAATTCCGCAAACAATAGCAATAAAAAATAGATTACGCTTACCTAATACCGGCACCAAATAACCAGCAATAATCATAATAGGGATCTCAATCCCTGCTGCTAATCCCATCAAACCACCCGGTAATGAATTAGACAGGTGCAATACAGCTTCCACATAAATCGGCATATCAATGATATACATCATATTTGCAGTCCACATAAAAATAGTGGAAATTAGCAAACACATCACATTGCGATTGGTAAAAATTGATTGGTTCGCCGCGGCTAACTCAGTTGCAGTAAACGAACTGACTGCCATTTTTTCAACTGGTGGCAAGAAGATAGTGACGACAATCATCGAAATAATAAACATCGACATGGCACACAAATACATCGCAGTAAAACCATAATTGATTGCCAAGGCAAAAGACAATGGTGGACCAATCACCCATGCTAATGATAATTGCGCACGAATCAGGGAATTAAAGGCAACAGCATTACGACCACTCTTTTCGGCATACTCACGCGCCATGGCAAATACCTGTGGCATCGCGGCAGATGCTAAAGCTGCAAAAAATACCCCTAAGGTAATTAACACATAATAGTTACGTGAATATGCAAAAGTCAGACTATTTGCAAGTCCCATCAAACAACAAAAAATAACGATCTTACGCCTATCGCCTTTATTGTCCGAATATTTAGCTAACAAATAACTACCAATAATACTGGCTAACGCATTAATTGAATAAAACGCCCCCACTAAACGAGGATCAGCACCAACTTCAAACGATAAAAAACGACTTAAGGTTGGTGATTGCAACGCACCCGCCACCCCAATAATAAATGTAGTAAATAAAAAAGCGGCAAAAATAACGCCAGATTTTCTTAAAAATGAAGAAGTCATAAAAGCAGATTAACCATTAAATTAAGTGCAATAATTATACCCCTAAAAAGAGTGGGAATATAGGCGTTGGTCACATAATTAAACGTTTTTAAACTGAGAATTAAAACGTATTAGTATACCTATACCAATTTATACAATATTGAAAACAAATCGCAGTAAGCTAATCAAATGTTATTAACCTTTAGAGCTAATATTGCAGCTTAAACCTAAAAAGATGTTATATTTATACAATCAAGAAAAAAGCGTAATAAAATAAAAATACGATAATGCCTTATCTTTATTTCCTAACAGCCATAGTTTTGCTTATTTGACGTCAAAAATAGAATGAAAACGGTTAGATAAATAGAAATCAAGTCAGTTACATGGCGGTTGAAATGGAATTTCATAGTACAAATAAAGGTTAAAGTCATCATTGACCGCATTATTTCATATAAATTAAAGAAAAGGTATTAAACAGTCAAAATGAATATATTGAAGATCTTTCACTCATTATAAATGATATTTTTACGCTATTGCGACTGTAGAAGTAATATAATCATATCTGGAAAGATGAGAAAAGTTAAATAAATGAGTATAAAAAAATCCTATCAGTAATTAAATACTGATAGGATATTAATAATCAATTAGATAATTGTAACATCAGCAGCAGCAGGGCCACGAGGACTATCTTGGATAGAAAATTCTACCTGTTGACCTTCACCTAGCGTTTTAAAACCGTCGCCAGCGATTGCAGAGAAATGTACGAACACATCTTTACTTCCATCAGCAGGTGAAATAAAACCAAAACCTTTACTCTCATTGAACCATTTAACTTGGCCTGTTTTTTTAGACATAATAATCTTCCTATAAATAAATTAATCTCAACCATCAAGGGGTGATACTTTAGAACATAAAACCTAGACTACTTATTAACAAACAGAAGAGAAGACTGAAGAGAACTAATACAAATGTGATTAAAGTAAACTACAAACTGCATAAATCTAAATGTTACAAAATATATCTGCATGTAATATGCTTATGACTATTAACTCATAAATAGATGACGAATACAAGCAATGTTTTTAAATTATTAACAAATAAAATTCTAATGAACAATAACTAATTGTTATTGTTCATGTTAATAACTTTTATTTTTCTGATAAATCTTTAGATTTTTGAATTGCTGCCTCTACTGCATCAATAACAGCAGCTCGAAAACCCTTTTCCTCAAGTACTTGTACCCCTTCAATTGTAGTACCTGCTGGTGAACAAACCATATCTTTTAATTCACCCGGATGTTTACCTGTTTCAAGTAATAATTTAGCTGACCCCATCACTGCTTGAGTAGCAAATTTGTAAGCCTGTTTTCGAGTTAAACCACCTTTGACCGCGCCATCAGCCAGTGCTTCAATAAACATAAATACAAATGCCGGAGAAGAACCGCTCGCCCCGATTACTGCGTCAATTAAGTACTCCGGAACAACTTCCGTTTCACCAATGCAATTTAATAGGCTTTGAACAATTGTTAACTCTTCATCAGTAATTTCTGTATTTGGTGTTATAGAACACATAGCGGCATTGACTAATGCAGGGGTATTGGGCATGACTCTAACTATCTTTTGTTCGTATCCTACACATTTCGCAATAGTTTTTATGGTTACACCGGCTGCAATCGAGATAATAATCGTATTCTTTTTTAACTCTTTTTGAATATCATTTAATACATCCACAATAATATTCGGCTTAACAGCTATAAAAACAATATCTGATTCTCGTGCAACATCCCTTGCCGATTCTAAATTATTTATCGAGTGAGATTGATTAAGTGCTTGGCCTTTTTCGAGCTGAGGATCATAAACGTAAATTTGCGTTCCAGGCACAATATTACTTGCTAAAATACCTTGTAAAATGGCATTGCCCATATTACCTATACCGATAAAACCAATACGCTGTTCCATTTGTTTATCCCTTTTGTGAATGAAATTCTATACAGATTATAAATTAAATTTTTGAATTAAAACATGTACGATAAACGATAACCAGCATTTTTTTACTATATAATTTAATTAGTCATTAATTGCATACCATATTGCTGACCAGTTTGCATTAACGATAATATTTGCCTTGTTTTACCCTCACTTATTAGATTACTGATAGCTGGAGTATTGATAAGAACTTCAAAAATGGCTTTTCGACTTTCATTATGAGGAACCAATTTTTGACATATTATGGCTTTTAAACTATTGGATAATTGGGTACGAATCAATTCACGCATTCCATCTTCAAATACATCAATAATACGGTTAATAGTTTGTATTGCCGATCGGGTATGTAAAGTAGCAAGAACTAAATGCCCCGTTTCAGCAATCGTTAACGCTGCTTGAATGGTGTGTTTATTGCGTAATTCACCTAATAAAATAATATCTGGATCTTGTCTTAATATGCTATCAATTGCGTCATTAAAATTTGTGATTTCTCGTTGTTGGATAAGTGATTTATTGTTTTGATAAATAAACTCAATAGGATCTTCTAATGTGATAATATGCTTAGCTAAAGTATGATTTATATGTTGAATTAATGCAGCTAAAGTTGTCGATTTGCCACTTCCTGTTGCGCCGGTTACTAAAATAATGCCAGATTCTGTTTTTGCTAATTCATTTATCACATTCGGTGCTTTAATCTCAGTTAGGCTTGGTATTTGTTGTTTGATAATCCGAAATACTGCTGAAATGCCGCGTTGTTGATAAAAAATATTTACTCTAAAACGCCCAACATCTTCAAGATGATAAGCAAAATCAATCTGCTGATGTTTTTGTAAAATAGCTTTTTGGGTATCTTTTAATAAATTGAATAATTCAATTTTAAGTTTCAGTGGTGATAATTCATCACCTGAGATAGGTTTTAGCTCACCATTGACACGAATGCAAGGTTTTTCACCACTAGAAAGATGCAAATCAGACGCTTTTTGCGTTACACTAAAAGCCAATATTGAATTTAACATTATCAATAACTATCCCTTAGTTTATTGGAAATTAATATGAATACAGTACATGACAATTTAATCAAGATTAACCATGAAATACGTACAATTGCTTTAGATTGCGATCGAGATCCCAATAGCGTTGAACTTATTGCCGTTAGTAAAACCAAACCTGTAACATTAATCGCTCAAGCAATTGATGCGGGTCAATTATCGTTTGGTGAAAATTATGTTCAAGAAGGTGTTGAGAAAATTGCTTATTTTAAAAAAAATATGCCAGATATTCCGATTACTTGGCATTTTATTGGTCCATTACAGTCAAACAAAACAAAATTAGTAGCCGAAAATTTTGATTGGATGCATACCATTGACCGTTTTAAAATTGCCCAACGTCTAGATGCACAGCGCCCAGCGAATATGAATAAGTTAAATGTTCTTATTCAGGTAAATATTAGTAATGAAGAAAGTAAATCAGGGATTCATGCAGATGAAGTTGCTAATTTGGTAAAACAGATTATGACATTACCTAATTTAAGACTACGTGGCCTAATGGCTATTCCCGAGATAGAAAATGACTTTACCAAACAACTTGAAGTGTTCAAACAAATGACTCAGCTTTTAGCTTCATTGAAAACCGATTATCCTTTGTTAGATACATTATCAATGGGTATGTCTGGCGATATGAAAGCAGCTATTATTGCAGGTAGTACAATGATTCGTATTGGTAGCGCAATCTTTGGTGCAAGGCAATATGTGTGATATATTGCAAGGCATGTTATATTTTAGGAGTCTTAAATGATATCGTTAATCTTCTTAGGAAGAGCTATTTTCACTTTTAGCTTATACGTACTCATTCTACGTTTGTGGATGCAGCGTGCAAGAGTAAATTTTCATAATCCTTTTACCCAATTTATAGTTCGCATTACTCAACCTATTATTGGCCCGATGCGAAGAGTGATTCCGTCTATTGGTCGAATTGATACGGCTACTTGGATTCTTTTTTATGGGGTAGCCCTACTTAAAATTATGTTTATTTGCCGTTTTGAAGCAATTAACTTACCGCTTTTTAGCCCTTATTACCTGCTTTTTGCCTTAGCTGCTATGGCACATGCAGTCGGACATCTAATATTTTTGTTATTATTATTTAGAGCAATTTTAAGTTGGGTTAGTCGTGGGCAATCTAATACGGATGAATTGCTTGCTCAATTGACTGAACCACTTATTGCCCCGATTCGTCGTATCGTTCCACCAATCGGTATGATTGATATTTCATTTATGATTTTCGTTTTTATATTAATGTTTTTGAACTTATTGGCTATCGATTTTCTTGGCAACTGGTGGCTAATACTATAATTAACAAAAGAGAGCCTATGCTCTCTTTTAAATAATATGATCTTCCCAACAAATTACATCTTTTTCATATACAATTCGATTTTTAACCGATATTTTTAATTTGTGCATTACCTTTTTATTACCAACAATTAATGGATGCCACTCAGGTAACTGCCCCGTTTGTGAAAAATAACGATAAGTGCAAGTTGGCGGTAACCATTCAATAGTCAGCAAATTTTCTCGGGTTAACTTGATACAATCGGGTTCATAATTAAAGCGATTATGGTAATGTCTGCATTGGCATGTATTTGAATCAAGCAAATTACAAGCAACATTGGTATATAGAATTTCGTCGGTATCTTCATCCATTAATTTATTTAGACAACATTGACCGCAACCATCACAAAGTTGTTCCCATTCATCATCACTCATTTGATCCAAAGATTTATGTTCCCAAAAAGGTTCAATCATACTTTAAAATCATCTTCATTTAACATTTGCAAGAAAAATCCATCCGTTTTAATCTTTTCCTCAATTTCCTGTGCTGTACCAACAACAAAACGTCTTTTACCATCAAGCAATACTTTCATAACAAAAGCTGGCGTACCAAAAATCGACATGATTTTTTCAGGAATATGAGAGAAATCGTTTTCTTGCTCCATGTAAAGATAACAATTTTCTTTTTTTGTGCTTCGATAAATATAACACCACATCATAAAATAAAACCCTTCTCCTCAATTATTTCAGACTATTTTGTAAATAAACACCAGCACCAAATAATCCTGGATCTTTATGAGTAATCACATAAACAGGAATTTTTTTAACCAAAAATGACATCCGACCTTTGTATTCAAACGCTTCTCTAAATGGTGATGATTTAAAGAATTCAATAAATCTAGGTACTATACCGCCAGCAATATACACACCACCTTGAGTGTTAAGGGTTAAAGCTAAATTGCCACCGAACCTTCCCATAAAAGTACAGAAATACGTTAAAGTTGCTAAGCAAATCGGACAACTATTCGATAATGCTTTATTGACAATAATATCTGGAGTGATATCTTCAATCGGTTTTTTATTGATCTGTAATAACGCTTGGTAAATATTAACAATACCATTACCCGATAAAAATCGTTCGCAAGAAACTCGTCCAAATTTTTTTCTTAATTGCGCTAAAATTCGATCCTCATCTTCATTAACCATTGGTAATTCGGTATGGCCACCCTCACCAGATAAGCTGATCCAGTGTTCATTAACTCTAACTAGATGAGAAACTCCAAGACCAGTCCCTGCACCATAGATTGCTATGGGATAATCGAGATTAGGTTCTTCTCCACCAATTTTAACCAGATCTTGCGCTGATAATTTAGGAATAGAAGTTGAAACTGCGGTAAAGTCATTAATTACTTCGAGCTTAGTTAGTTTAAGTTCATTAATAAGTTCTGAGCGAGAAAATGACAAGTTATTATTAGTCATTTCGATCAGATCGCCTTCATTGATTGGACAAGCTATAGCAATGCAGGCCATATCAACGGTTACAGACTGAGTTTTTAAATAGGTTTTAATTAATTCGAGTAATATATCATCTTTCGAAATAAGGATTTTAGTTATTGCTGATAATTCATTCGTTGCTAAATCATAAAGTGCAAAACGGGCATTGGTTCCACCAATGTCGGTAACTAGTGCATATTGACTCATGTTATTCCCTTCTTTAAAAAATAAAATCTTTCTATATGAACAATAGTTCAATAAATATTAAAACAAAATTGATAATATTATGGACTATTTAGAATGATTTAACTAGATTCCGTTAACAGAATTTACTACTCAAATTACCGCTAACTATTGCGATAATTTGAGTCGTTGACAGGAAAATAACCAACTATAACCATTTTTTGAGTTTAAAGTAAATGTAAGGCGCAACCCCTGCTAGCAGCATTAATAATAAGGATAACGGATAACCATACTCCCATTTTAACTCTGGCATGTTTTCAAAGTTCATACCATACGCTGATGCCACCACTGTAGGTGGTAAAAACACCACTGAAACTACCGAAAATATCTTAATTATTCTACTTTGTTCAATATTAATAAAGCTTGTAGCCGCCTGCATTAAAAAGTTAACTTTTTGGAATAATGACTCATTATGTGGTACCAGTGATTCAATATCTCGGATAACTTCTCGAGCCTGTTCTAATTGTTCAACAGGCATCTTAGCGCGACGAACTAGATAGTTAACTGCACGCTGACTATCCATTAAACAAAGACGCACTTTCCAAGCTGTATCTTCAAGTTCAGCTAAGGAAGTAATCGCTTCATCATAATGCTCCTGAGCAGAGCGATCCATGATAATTAAGCTTAATTCTTCAAGCTCACTATAAATATTTTCGATTTGATCGGCTAACTGTTCGACTTTAACTTCAAATAAATCCAATAAAACTTCATAAGGATTTCCATCACTCATTTCCTGATATCGGGAACGCATTCGATATAAACGAAACGCAGGTAAATCACGTTCACGTAACGTAAATAAACGCCCATTATGCACGGTAAAAGCAACAGTTGAGTTACCTGCTCGGTCTTCAGCATCTTCATAAAAAAAGAAGGAGTGAACATGAAATCCTTCATTATCTTCGAAAAAACGAGCTGATGCCTCAATATCATCTAATTCAATACTTGTTGCTAAATTCTGACCTAAGTTTGTCAGAATGAATTCACGATCCGCTTCCTCTGGCTCTATCAAGTCAATCCAGGTCGCATTTTTTATATCGCCTTCATTAATTTTTACTAATTGTTTGTTTTTTAATCCAAACGCATTAATCATAAGGCCTCCAGCAGGAAAATGGTTTAAGATGGAACATCCACAAATGGCTGGCATTATACTCGTTATAGGCAGAAATTCCTATGTTTAAACCAATCTTTCTAATTTTTTAAAATTTGCATACAAACTTCCAAATTTCAATTAAATTCGGTGATGTTATTTCAGTCTCATGTTACAATACCGTACTTATATATCTATGCAATTGTTAGGAGTTTATAAATGGCAAACCGAGGAATTAATAAAGTCATTTTAGTTGGTAATTTAGGTCAAGATCCAGAAGTACGTTACATGTCAAATGGTAACGCTGTTGCAAATTTTAATGTTGCGACATCTGAAACTTGGAAAGATAAACAAACTGGTGAAAACCGTGATAAAACTGAATGGCATCGAATTGTCGTATTTGGTAAATTAGCTGAAATTACTAGTGAATTTCTTAAAAAAGGAACACTAGTTTATATTGAAGGACAATTACAAACTCGTAAATGGCAGGATCAATCAGGTCAAGATCGTTATACTACAGAAGTTGTTATCAACCCTATTGGCGGTTCATTACAAATTTTAGGAAACCGCGCTGGTAATGACTCTTTCAATGATGGTTCAAAAAGTTGGGGACAAAGCGCTAATAATACCTCCTCTGCGCCAGCTACTCCTGCTGCACCTCGTGCTTCAACCCCTAACGATACCCCTGCAAGTCAACCAGCTATGTCAGAACCGCCAATGGATTTTGATGACGATATTCCATTTTAATAGTTATTTATACATTTCTTTATTTTACAGGCGTATTAATTACGCCTTTTCCAATAATTAATATTCTTCTATTTCAAAATAACATATTGAGACTAGCTTTTTCCCTGCTTTAAAAACAAGATACGATTTAAAAATCATAACCATTATCGCTATATTCTAAACTACAAACCTAATTTTTGAACGCTAAGATGAAATGAAATTTAGTATCGGCATTACCCGCTTTATGACTGAAAAATAGTTATTGTTTTGAAATAGTTCAAGTTAATTGAACTTTTAATCTTTTGTTAGATTAATTTGGCTAATTAGTGGTGGTAAGCCAACTACTTGAACTTGGTAAAGGTGAGATTTTGATGTTACTCGCTGGTTTATCTTATGCACTATATGGGGTATTAATCAAAAAATGGACTATCAAAATCGCAAATTGGTATTCAGTCTATATTCAAATGATTTTGATACATTAGCTTTATTACCCGGATTTTTAATAAGCAATAATATAATCATAAATTCTAATAATGTTTGTTTGGTTAGTTCTTTATGCTGGTATTCCCCGCTTCAATCATTGCGCCATTTGTTTGGGTTATAGGCATATATAAAACCGCTCTTTTCTTAAATTTAACGCCTATTATTACTGCACTAATTTCAATAACATTTTTGTATAAAAAGCTATATAGTTACTATTTAATCGGTGGTGGAATATCATTTATCAGTTTGATATTAGCCCAAAACCTAAAATCACTGTTATTTAAAATGAAAGAGTCAAATAATGGCAACTAATTAAACAGTATTGAGCAAATTTTGATTACTAGTTAATGTATCTTTTTTATATATTTCATATATACTTAATTCAAACTACTATTACAATTTAGATTCAATTTATGTTGGAACTTATACAAACTGTCGGGTTTGGTTTAATTTTGTTTATACCATTAACTAACCCATTAACTACCGTTGTACTTCTATTGGGCCTATCTGGCGATATGACCAATGAAGAACGTAATTACCAGTCAAAAATGACTTGTATTTATGTCTTTATCATCATGACTGTCTCATTTTATTGTGGGCAATTAGTCATGAGTACATTTGGCATATCCATTCCTGGATTACGTATCGCCGGGGGAATAATTGTTGGCATTATTGGCTTGAGAATGCTATTTCCTCAACAACCGTCACATAAAACCCTAGAGGCTGACGAAAAGAAGAAAGAAGTTTCAAATAATATTGCGTTTGTACCATTAGCCATGCCAAGCACAGCCGGACCAGGAACCATTGCAATGATTATCAGTATGGCTTCAACGGTAAAAAGCGGTGGGTATAACATAGCAACTTGGGTAGTTTATACCTCATCAATTCTTATCCCTTTACTACTATGTATTATTTTATGGTTATGTATGCGCAGCGCTGGCAACATAATGCGGTTTATGGGTAAAAGTGGCATTGAAGCCACTTCAAGAATTATGGGTTTTTTATTGGCCTGCGTGGGTACTCAATTTATTATAAATGGGGTTAAAGAGTTAGTGTTGAACTTCCCAAATATTTGAGGAACGCTACTTTTAACACCATATTAATTATAGATTTGGGATATTTTTAATCATCTCAACCCGCATTAAAAAATCATATAGCGGCAACAATTGCTTAAAACCTTTAGCTAGTTTATCGGGTAAATCACCATTTAATACATCTTCAATATGATTATTGGTTGCCATAACAGCAAGATTTTTTCGATTATACCATGTCGATATCTTTTCATCTTGTTCTTTGATTAAAGGTCTTTTATAAGTTTCACCGACTAATTCAAATGGCTTTTTAACACAGCGAATAACTTTTAGAAATTTCTCAGTATCATTTACTATCTCATCACGAAATATATCCATCGTTTGTTTGGAAGCGCAATAATAACCCAATCCATAACGGTAACTATCTGGACTGATTTCAAAAAAATAGGCTGGCGCTTCTTTCCAATCACGATTAGGTCGCTTGAAAGTTAACCATAGGCAACTACGATATAGTGATTTATCTTTCGAAAATCGCGTATCACGATGAATTCGCGATATGGTTTTACCAATTGCGGGGCGCGTTTCTAACCACTCATCAATTTTAAGCATGGTTGGGGTTAATTGCTCGACTAATATTCGAAAGGGTTTAATCAAATCATTATCATAAATAGCTCGATGCTCATCAAACCATACCTTACTATTATTAATCCACGCATCTTGTAAAAAATTTAATCCCGCTTGAGTAAATCCAGTAAAATTTGCCATCGTCTATTCCTTAAATAATGCTCTTACTTTATCTAAATCTTCTTGGGTATCAACACCAATTGCCGGAGGTTGTTTAGCCACAGCAACATGGATTTTTTCACCATACCAAAGTACGCGCAATTGTTCCAACATCTCAATTTGCTCTAAAACCGAAGGCGTCCATTGAATATATTGCCTAATAAAACCAGCTCGATAAGCATAAATGCCAATATGACGCAAATAGAAATCGCTAATTTCATCTATCTTACCTTGCTCATTTAATTTAGCAAAACGATCACGCTCCCAAGGAATAGTCGCCCTAGAAAAATAAAGTGCATATCCATCTTTATCCATAACTACTTTTACTGCGCCGGTATTAAACGCTTCTTCAACGCTATTAATTGGAACAGCTAAAGTCGCCATGCCGATTTTATATTTTACTAAATTCTCAGCAACTTGATCGATAATAATTGGTGGAATTAATGGCTCATCACCTTGAACATTAACGATCACTTCGTCATCAGCAAATTTATAAGTATTAATAACTTCAGCTAACCGCTCGGTACCTGAATTATGTTTAGCGCTAGTGAGTATCACCTCGCCACCGTAGCTTTTCACGACATCATAAACTTGATGATGATCGGTTGCAATAATTACTCGATTAGCAGACGACTTTTGTGCTTGCTCCATAACCCGAATTATCATTGGTTTGCCGTGAATATCAGCTAGTGGTTTTCCTGGTAAACGACTTGAAGCATATCTTGCAGGAATAATTACCGTAAAACTCATAAAATTACCTCTAAACTTTTTATTCTTTATCACCATGAGATTGATTTAGTTGTTTCGCTTCGCTGGTTAATAAAACCGGAATACCGTCTTTTATTGGGTAAGCCAACAACTCTTTTTGGCAAATTAATTGTTGATTTTGCTTGTTATATTCCAATTGTCCATGACATTTAGGACAAGCAATAGCATTTAATAGCATCATTTTTTTTCTCTTTGTGATTTTTTTTCTTCAAATAGTGAATAAATCTTTTCAATGACCTGATCGGGGATTACAGCATCAATGGGTAAATACCACCAGTTAGGTAATGCAAATTGACGACATTTTACTGCATCTTTTTCAGTCATTAAAAGTGTTTGATTTGTGCCTACTACTTTTTCTAATAACGGTAGGGTAAAATTTTGGTGATCAGCAAAGGATTCGGTATAAACCAAATCAGCTCCCATTTGAGTTAACATATCAAAAAAACGCTTTGGATTACTAATACCGGCAATTGCGTAAATATGATGTAATGCCGATAATTCACATTGTTTATTAGTAGAAAGATTTACTACATGATCGGGTATTAATTGCATGGTAAAAGTTCTATCAGGATATTGATTGATAAAGTCTTCTGAACTATCACCATTAATAATAATTAAATCAACCGATTTTAAACGACTACGTCTTTCTCGCATTGGCCCCGCGGGTATCCACCAACCATTACCGAATAAACGTTTACCATCAACCACTACAATTTCAATATCACGAGCTAAAGCATAGTGCTGTAAACCATCATCGGTTAAAATCACATCCAGTTGATGAGAATCTAATAATGCTTTGACAGCATCAATGCGTTTTGGTGCAACTGCAACAGGTACATGTGTTCTGTGATAAATTAAAACAGGTTCGTCACCAGCTTGCTTTGTACTAGTATTTTCATCCAAGATTAATGGATAATGATTGGATTTTCCACCATAGCCTCGCGAAACAAGTCCTACTTTTAGTCCCTTAGCTTTCAACGCTTCAATTAAACTAATGGCAAGTGGTGTTTTACCATTACCGCCAGCTGATAAATTTCCAATAACAATAATTGGTACAGGCGATTGCCATGATTTAAATATACCCAGTTTGTATAATTGACGACGAACACAAGAAATCAATCCATATAAGAATGAAAATGGCAGCAGCAACCAAAATGATTTATTTTTACCATACCATAGTTTTTCAATCATAATATCGCTCGCTAATACCTATCATTTTATAACCTTTATTAATCTCATTGTTTTGCCTTATTTTACTCATAAAATGGTAAACTACCAAACCAATCATGATACCATCTAGGATATATATCGTGCCGCATCGTTTTTTGTTGCCATGATGTAGGATAAAAAAGCAGACTTATCTGCCCTTCTCTTGCCGTGACATGATAATTGATTTTTAGTTCTTTATAACGAGCAGTGATTTTGTTTGCTGGAAGTTGCCAAGGGTTATAGCGTGATGTTGAAGTCAACGCATTGACTGGATTAACATAATTTAAGAATGGATAACTTGATGAAGTATTACTACCATGATGTGGCGTCTGTAATATGGTTGAGGATAGATCCTGCTTATACTGTAACACTAATTCATGCTCTTGTTTACGCTCCAAATCACCTGTTAATAATACTGAAAATCGACCATCAGTAATGTGTATTACACATGAATCGGCATTTTCTGTATTATCAACTAATTTAGTTGGCCATAACACTTTAAAATTTAAATTATTCCAATTAAAATTGTGATTGGCTAGGCAATTATAATTATTTGGCAAACCAGAAGATGAACTCATAAGCCAAGCATTGGGATAACGTTGATGTAGATAGGATAATCCGCCAATGTGATCATTGTGATTATGGCTAATAATAATGCCTTCAACTTGAAGGTTATGCCATTGCAAAAACGGTATAATTACTTGCTCTGCAGCTGAGCTGTTTTCCCACTTAGCTCCTGTATCATATAAAACGGCTGATTTACCATTATGAATCACAATAGCAAGACCGTGTCCTACATCCAATACATCCATGCGCCATAAATAATCAGGTTGTTTATAAAAAGGTGAAAGAGCAATAATTAAGATGATAAAAATGGTGAAGCTAAACCGTCGCCAAATCGCTGTTCTCATTATTATCAAGGTTAACCAGCCAATAAAACTCAGATAGTAAAAATCCATTGAAATATTTAGCCACATAAGATTCAAATAATTCAAACAATAAAACAACCATTCAAGCGAATTTTCGGCAACAAACCATAACCACAAGGCAATATAAAAACAGTCGAAAAAACTAAACAATAGTGCTAATAATATTGCTGGAAAAGTAACTAGAGAGATAATAGGAATAGCAATTAAGTTAGTGACTAGTGAAACAACACTGATGCTATGAAAGACATACAATTGGATCGGTAGTAATAACAGAGTCAAACCAAATTGTAAATGTAATAATCTAAATAAATACCAGCGTTTTTTGTGTTTTACTATTTTAGGTAATGGCAACCAATCAAACAAAAAAATTAAACTCACAACCGCATAACAAGACAACCAGAAACTTTCAGACAATATCATTAGCGGATCAACAATTAACAATGCCGCAATAATTCGATTTATTTTTTGCCATGCACTTATCTGATTATTCTTATAACGTAAATAGATCCAAATTGATAAAGCAAAAATTGCTCGTAATGCAGGAGGATTAAATCCAGTTAACCACGTATAACCTACACTACTTAACCACCCTATAATTATGGGTAGCAAAAAGCAAATAAATCGTTGTGGTAAGCAAAATATTAACCCTTTTGTTAATACGAAGCTAATTGAGAAAACTAATAGAATATGCATTCCCGAAATTGCCATTAAATGAGCAACTCCAGTTTGTATCATCGTTATTCGATTATGTGTTTCAATTTGCGACCGATCACCAAAACCAAGTGCTAATAAAATACCTCGATTATTAAATAAATTAATATAGGATAAACATCTATCAGCAATAATTTGCCGAAGATTGGATTTATCTTCAAGCAGAGCTGATTTGATGACTTTGGCTTTTAATAAAGATTGATTTGCTATTGCAAAACGTTGTTTATCAAACCCGCCTTCATTTAAATAGCTATGCACCACTTTTGTTTTTATAGTTAATTGCCAAATTTGTCCTGCTTTAATTAAATTAGATTGTTCCCAATTAATAGCAATCGGTATCGGCGATGGCAAAGGTTCATCAGAAATATTGATAATTGAAAATTTTACATAGTGGGGAGTTATTAGATTAGTTTGAATTTCGGAAGAAACATAGGTATTAACACTTTCAACTTTTGCGGTAACGACTAATATCCGATCTATATAAGGTTCAATCGAACTGAGATATTGCTTTGCTGTAGCTGTCGACCAAAGAAAGCCCAGTCCAAACAAAGTGACAAAAATAAAATAACCTTGAAATTTTACAGCCAGGATAATGAGGATTGAAGCTAGAATGAACCAATATTCATCACTCGGTAACGAAGGCAAAACCATTAATGGCAAACAGCCTAATGAAATTGCTATTGCCATTAAATCAATTGAACGCCGCATTAACTTCTACATCTAATATTGAATAAACACCCAATTTAACATAGTGGGAATTTATACAAGTTAATGTATAGCTAATTTTAGATCTCTATTCCAATTTATAAATGGATCTTTCATTTTTTATGTCAAAAAATGATTTATTTAATAATAAACAATAAAAAAGTCTTTAAATAAAATCAAAGACTTTTTTAGTTAACAATATTTAATTATGCTTTAGCGGCATTATTTACGCGTTCACGTAGCTCTTTTCCCGGTTTGAAGTGAGGAATATATTTGTGTTTAACTTCTACATTCCCACCTGTTCTAGGGTTTCTTGCTTTACGTGGAGCACGATAGTTTAAGCTGAAACTACCAAAACCGCGAATTTCAACACGGTCGTTACTTTCCATTGCTAATGCGATTTGCTCAATAATATCTCTAACAGCATCATCTACCAGTTGCACAGGAAGGTGTGCCCGCCAGTTGACTATTTTTTCTGCTAAATCGGATCTGTTCATGGTCACTCCTAATTTAATTTATGTAGTATATAATTTATTCATTTTATACCACAAAAGAAAAAGAGGGCAAGCCCTCTTTACTCTTTCAATAAATATTTTTTACTCAGTTTTTGATGCCGCTTTGAATGCTTCAGCCATTGCGTTAGTAAATGATGCATCTTCTTGAGTTGCAGTATTATTTACAGCAGCAAGTGCTTCTTTCTCATCAGCTTCATCTTTCGCACGAATAGATAAAGAAATTGCACGAGTTTTACGATCGATATTTACAATCTTCGCTTCAACTTCGTCACCAACGTTTAATGCAGTAGTTGCATCTTCAATACGCTCACGAGCGATATCTTGTGCTTTTAAGTAACCTTCGATACCATCAGCGATTTCGATTGTTGCACCTTTAGCATCAACAGCGGTAACTTTACCTTTAACAATTGAACCTTTTTTGAAGTTAGATGCAAAGCTACTAAATGGGTCATCTTCAAGTTGTTTGATACCTAATGAGATACGTTCACGATCAGCATCAACTTGTAAAACAACGGCTTCAATATCATCACCTTTCTTATAAGCTTTAACCGCTTCTTCGCCTGGCATATTCCAAGAGATATCAGAAAGATGAACTAAACCATCAATACCGCCATCTAAGCCAATGAAGATACCAAAATCAGTGATTGATTTGATCTTACCGCTTACTTTATCACCTTTATTGTGTGATTCAGCAAATTGTAACCATGGATTTGGTTTACATTGTTTAAGACCTAAAGAAATACGACGACGTTCTTCATCAATTTCAAGAACAACAACTTCAACTTCATCACCTAAACTAACCACTTTAGATGGATGAATATTTTTGTTAGTCCAATCCATTTCAGAAACATGTACTAAACCTTCAACGCCAGTTTCGATTTCAACAAAACAACCGTAATCGGTTAAGTTGGTTACTTTACCAGTTACTTTAGTACCTTCTGGGTAACGTTTAGCGATTGAAACCCAAGGATCTTCACCTAATTGTTTTAAGCCAAGAGAAACACGTGAACGGTCTTTGTCGAATTTAAGTACTTTAACAAGCAATTCTTGACCTACTTCAACCACTTCGCTTGGGTGTTTAACGCGTTTCCAAGCCATATCAGTGATATGAAGTAAACCATCAACCCCACCAAGATCAACGAATGCACCGTAATCAGTAAGATTTT
>CAMLIK010000012.1 GCA_946480175.1 uncultured Gilliamella sp. | reverse complement strand
AGGTTGAAGCCCTATTATCAGATAATGAAGTATTAGTTAAAAAACTTGATATGGTGCCAGTTGAATGTGTGGTACGTAATCGTGCTGCTGGTTCATTAGTTAAACGTTTAGGTGTTGAAGAAGGTAAAATCCTTAATCCACCAACATTTGAACTCTTTTTAAAAAATGATGCGCTACATGATCCGATGGTTAATGAATCGCACTGTAAGGCCTTTGGTTGGGCAACTGACGAACAATTAGCAACCATGAAAGAACTTAGCTTTAAAATAAACACTGTTTTAACCGAGTTATTCGGTAAAGCAGGCTTAATTCTCGTTGATTATAAATTAGAATTTGGTTTATTTAAGGGCGAAATCACCTTAGGTGATGAGTTTTCCCCAGATGGTTGTCGTTTGTGGGAAAAAGAGACTTTGAAAAAAATGGATAAAGATCGTTTTCGACAGGGATTAGGCGGAGTGATCGAGGCCTACGAAGAGGTAGCCAAACGCATCGGAGTTCCGCTTTAATGTTTGTCCAATTTGATATCTCATTCTTTCTTTTATTAGGCTTAGCGGCACTGTGTTATATTACGCATAATAACACAGTAGCCTTTGCAGTATTGCTTCTGTTATTATTTAAATTAACACCATTAGCAACTTATTTTCCGTTTCTGAAGCAATATGGCTTAATCATAGGTATTGTTATTTTAACAGCAGCTATGATGGTGCCGTTGGCTGATGGTTCATTAAAAATCACCGATATTTTAAAATCATTTACTACTTGGCAATCATTACTAGCTGTTTTAGTTGGGATTTTAGTTTCCTGGCTTGGAACGCGCGGCATATCACTAATTGCGGCTCAGCCAACCATCATAAATGGTTTAATAATTGGCACGTTAATTGGTGTGGCTTTTTTCAAAGGGATACCGGTCGGTCCATTAATTGCAGCGGGGATTTTGTCATTATTGATTGGAAAAAGTTAATTAATGACTAATAACACCAGAAGACTGTGGGTGTTAAAAGGTTCGCCAACCCAATTATTTACTCAAGTCAGTTCTATCATTCAACAGCAGCCGGGCGATTGGCTTACTGTGACTGCACAAACCAATTTGCCAATAATAATTAAAAACCATATTCAACCTAATCGAAGCAAATCATTACTCGGGCAAGAGTTCAAACATGCTATTTTTGATGCTACCGAAGGTTTTAATCTAGATGCGTTTGCAATGTTAGCTGGCACCTTAGTGAAAGGCAGTGTGCTTATATTATTTTTGCCGAGCGATTTTGCGAATTGGGTAGACCAAGATAGTTTACGTTGGAATGAATCCGTTATACCGATTAATGTACCCAATTTTGTTCATCATTTACAACAAACCTTATTAAAATATATCACAAAACAGCCACTAACGTTCATGCCATTGCAAAATAAGCAACACGATTTAACTCAACAACAGTATGTTCTGGACCAATTATTACAAAGCAATAATCGCTTAAATATCGTAATTGCAAAACGCGGACGCGGTAAATCAGCATTAGCTGGACAGTTTACTCATCATCATAATTGCTGGGTTACTGCGCCCAGTAAAAGTGCATTAACGACATTTTTTCAGTTTGCTAAACAAGAAACACCATTTTATGCACCCGATCAACTTATTGAAATGGTGGAATATCCATCTTTTGAATGGCTCATTATTGATGAAGCGGCGATGATACCTGTACCTATGCTTGAGCAACTTTTACAACTGGCACCAAAAGTATTATTAACTACTACAGTGGAAGGTTACGAAGGAACAGGGCAGGGTTTTTTATTGAAATTATTAGACAATCAAACCACACAGCGATTTTATCTTAATTCGCCTATACGTTGGCAAGATAACGACCAGCTAGAGCAATTTTGCGATAAATTACTGCTTAATGGTGTAATGACGATAAAATCGCAAACTAATGAGCAAACTATTGCCTATTCGCTTGCCGAAAGGGCCGATATCGAGACACTTAAGTCGATCTACTATTTATTAAAAAAAGCCCACTACCAAACAACTTTAGTTGATTTAAGACGACTTTTTGATGCACAAAATCTAATGGTTTGGCAGGCCAAAAAAGGTGATCAACTGATTGCAGCTGCTATTACAATTGATGAAGGTAACTTATCAGATGAACTAATTGATGCAGTTTGGAAAGGCACACGTCGACCAAAAGGTAATCTTGTTGCACAATCATTGGTTGCGCATGCTGGCGAAAAATTGGCGGCTAAACTCAAATCAGTCAGAATTAACCGCATCGCAGTTATCGAACCTTATCGACGTCAACAAATTGCCAAACAGTTGATAGAACAGATCTATCAACAAGCAATGAAAAATAATAACGATTTTGTCTCGGTCAGTTTTGCTTATAGTGAGCCCAATTACCAGTTTTGGCAAGCTTGTGGCTTTACTTTAGTGCATATTGCCAGCCATAAACAAGCCAATTCCGGTAGTTACTCAATGATGGCAATTAAACCTATTACTCAGCAAGGTCACGAAATTTGCCAACGCTTAACGCAAAATTTAAAGCGAAATGGTTACTGGCTAAACGTAATTATCGATTTACCGTTTAGTCAGCTAATCACTGTTGATGATCAGCAAACATTAACACCTCAAGATTATCAAGAACTGCAAGGTTTCTGTTATTACCATCGGCCGTTTGAAGCATCCTATCCAGCACTGTGTCGTCTTGAAAAGGTTAGTAAAATGTCATTATTAACCGAATTATTACAAAATAACCGATCAGGATTAACAAACCAATTAACCAGCCGAAATGAGATGATTAAGGCCATTAAACAAGAAGTAAAAACATGGTTTGAAAATCAGCACAAATAAATAGTGATTAGTTTACGATCAAAAAGTGGAAAAGCAAGTTGCCGTCCGATTTAATTTGCGTTTAAAATGATGACAATATTAAGTAAAAGGAACCCATTGTGACGTCACCTAAGTTAGAAAATCAATCACAACATCAATATATCCATAAGCGATCAAAATCAGGTATTGATTACTTTATTCAAGGTTGGTCATTAGCGTTTAGCCCAGGTTTAAAACGCTTTGTATTTCTACCATTGCTTGCCAATATTATTATTATGTCGTCGTTATTCTATTGGTTTTTTGTTTCGATTACAGGCATGGTGGATTGGGGATTATCATTTATTCCGAGTTGGTTGCATTGGTTGGGTTACATTATTAGTGCTATTGTGATTGTAACTTTAGCGATCTTATTTTGTTACTTCTTTAGCACCATCACTAACATAATAGCTGCGCCATTTAACGGCTTGCTAGCCGAACAGGTAGAAGCGCAACTCACAGGCGTGAATGCACCCAATACATCTTGGATGAACTTATTAAAAGACTTACCACGCATCTTAAAGCGTGAATTACAAAAATTTGGTTATTATTTGTTATGGGCGATTCCGATTTTGCTAACCTATCTAATTCCGGTCATCGGGCAATCGATTACTCCGATAGTGTGGGTGTTATTTACTGCTTGGCAAATCAACATCCAATATGCAGATTATGCATTTGATAATCATAAAGTCTCTTTCGAACGTATGCGCCAATTATTAAAACAAGATCGTGCTGATAACCTCATATTTGGCATGTTAATTAGTTTTTTTACTATGGTGCCGTTGTTGAATTTAATTGTTATGCCAATTGCGGTTTGTGGCTCGACAGCGATGTGGGTTGATCGTTATCGTCACCAAGCTATTTTTGGCCAGTAAAAGTAATGATTTTTGATAATTGATAAATTATTTTTGCAAAGGATGATTTGGCCAATCGTCGTCTTCATCATCAGTATAAGGGATAGGTTTTATCCCTTTCTTTTTTTCTAAATAGTGCTTATAGCTTAATTTATTTAGTGCTTTAATCGTATTAATAAAGATCCCTACTAAAATAATCAGAATCACCCACCAATAATCTTTAAGCCACTCCATTTCAATCCCCTTAAGAATGAGTACTTAACATATAATATGAACACATTACACTAAAATCTACCCTAGTAACAATCTCTCTAAAATATCAATATAGATAGCCTGTAATGTAATAATATCTTGGCAATTCACATTTTCATTCACTTTATGAATGGTTTTATTTATTACACCAAGTTCAATCACTTGGCAACCTAACTTAGCAATAAAACGCCCGTCAGACGTACCACCACTTGTCGATAATTTGGTATTAAGCTGCGTAAAGGTCTTAATCGCACTTGCTGCCGCATCGGTTAATTCACCTTGTGGCGTTAAAAATGGATGACCAGACAACCGCCAATTTAAGGTATAATTTAAATGGTGTTTTTGCAAAATCGCCTCGACTTTAACCTTAATCATCTCATCGGTCAATTCACTACTATAACGAAAGTTAAATTGTACCGACAAATCACCAGGCACCACATTTTCAGCGCCTGTGCCGCCATTAATATTAGCTATTTGCATCGTGGTTTGAGGAAAATACTCATTGCCATTATCCCACACCGTGTTCACCAGTTCATTTAATGCTGGTGCAAATTTATGAATCGGATTATCAGCAAGATGAGGATAAGCAACATGACCTTGAATACCATGCACTACAAGATTGGCAGTTAGAGATCCACGACGACCATTCTTAATCTGATCACCCAGTATGCTGTCACTGGAAGGTTCGCCGACGATACAATAATCGATCTGTTCTTGGCGTTGAATCAGTAAATCAACCACTTTTACTGTACCATCAGTCGCATCAGCTTCTTCATCAGAGGTGAGCAAAAACGCAATTCTCCCAGTATGATCAGGATATTTTTTAACAAACGACTCAGCAGCGCAAACCATCGCCGCCACGCCACTTTTCATATCCGCTGCACCACGACCATAAAGAACGCCATTCTCATCAATAGTTGGCACAAAAGGTGGATAGCTCCACTTACTCTCATCACCGTCTGGCACCACATCTGTATGACCGGCAAACATTAAGGTTTTACCATTACCATGATAAGCCCAAAGGTTTTTCGTCTTATTAATATTCACCTCTTCAATTACAAAGCCTAATGGTTTTAAACGATCGATGATCATAGTTTGGCAGTTTTTATCATCGGGGCTTATCGATTTTTCAGCAATCAATGCCTTAGTTAGTGCAATAACTGGTTCAGTCATAATGGTCTCGATTTTATTATTTAGAGTTAACAAATTGCGAATAACTCTCGTCAGAAAACCCCAACAGAGCTCGCTTACCATCAACAAGTAATGGGCGCTTTAAAATAGATGGATTGGCTAACATAATCTTCATAGCGGCATCTTGATTATCAATCTGATTACGTACACATTCTTCCAGTTTACGCCATGTGGTACCGCGAGTATTTAACAAATTCTGCCAATCAACAACGTCTAACAAACTAGTTAGCAACTTCGCAGACAAACCATCCGTTTTATAATTATGAAATTGATAACTAGTATGATGATCATCAAGCCAAGTAAATGCCTTTTTCATGGTATTACAATTTTTAATTCCATAAATAATATACATAACTATCTTCCTAAAAAACAATAGAAAAAGTGATTATAACAGCTAACGCTAAAAGACAGCAAACAAAGGTGAAGGCCTAGGATTGTTTCGAAACTAGATGATTTTTGGGTCAATAAAATTGAGGAGTAGGCTTTTTAAATCCAGAAATTATTAAGTTTAATGAATTAAAAAATGCGTAATTTAATTAGATGTTTAACAAAAGTTAACAATTTAAATTACATATTGGAATTGCGTGGTTCTTTTTCTATCCTTATACTTCCAATGTATTCTTAAGTGAGGTAATCGAATGGTATTCATTCGATATGTAAAGAGAATTTCAATTAATTATGGAATTACTTAACAGGATCACCGAAATGAATTATAACTTCCAACCACCAATTTTTCCAACCTACAATTTACATTGGTATATTTCTTATAATCAAAGTTCAATATTCAATAATAGCTTATTTTTCTATCAATTCGTAAGATTATTATCACGATCTTTTTTATTTTTACAGATCATTTTAAGCTTAGCTTTTATGCTGTCTTTTTCATCAAGTAGTCAAGCTTTAACATCCCAAACATTAAATATGATTAATGGTAATGCTCCTTATTTAACATTTGATAACGGTCAAACCAAGGTTAATAACTTGGATGATGAATTGTTCAAGATTACCTTATCGGACGGAAAAGAGATAACGCCAGTAACGAACCGTTCATCAACTATACCTATCGAGCTGCCCAATACTAACGAAACTCTCGCAGATATTGTTACACTGGTACCAGCGGGTTCTGATTCAGTCGAATTAAGTTCACTTCTTGGTGCACCCAATAATTATTGGGGAGATGATGATGGAGATGTAGATTTTACAATTACAGGTAGTTTAAATTTAACCATGACCGACAAAAATAATCAGATTGTGGCACGTAATGCTAGATTAGACATTTGTAACGCACCTTATAAAGTGACATTGAGTAATACAGATGCCATATTAAAAACTAGGTATGGTATTCCTAACGGAAAGAATATTATTGGGCGGAGTGTAACCTATTATATCAATCCAAAAGCAAGTCCATTAATATGTTTTGTTAGATCAAATTTAGAAAATAATCCGTTAGTTAACGATCATGATTTTAACGGTCCAGTTTCAATGTGGGATCCTGATAAAGGATTCAAACCACAACTTACTTATGATTTAAATTTCCCGACTACTGGTGCTAATAAGCTGCATTTTTATTTAGATATAGGTGGCGCTCGGCCATTGGTTTGGTCGGTTTCTGTTGATAAAGAAGATGGTGGTATTACTGCTAACATAGCTAATAATGATGATTTACTTGCTAATGGTGATGGTTCACTCGTTAGAGTTACACTAGAAGGTCCTGTTGCTAAAAAACTACAATGGGAATCAGCTACTCCTGATGAAATAGTTAAACCTAATTTACCACTAACATTTGAACTAGTCGGTAGATACGATAGCAAAGGTCCCGTAATTGTTAAATATGGTTTTGTATTGAAGCAGTGGTTTGTTAATCGTGGAAAAGAAAGTCATAGATATAATAATACAAAAAATTGGTGTGAAAAAATAAGTTATGGAATTCCTAGAGTTAGAGATTTAACAAACGGTGCTTGCTCGGGTGCTGGATATATTGAGTATTGTAAGGGGGCTATTGGTGCAGATCCACAAGCAACTGATAATTATTTCAAACGTGTAATCGGTAAGGGCTTTTTTTCAGAATGGGGAAACATGGACGACGAAAAGTTCTACAAAAATGCTAACTTTGGCCACCATGGTTATTGGACTAAAGATATAGGTCACGAAAAATCTAACGAAACCTTTCAATTAGATACCAATGAAGAAGGAGAATCTGATAACCCCTTTCAATTAGATGTCTATTCGGTTGATGGTCAAATTAATTGGGATTACGCTAGAAAAAATGGCGCCTATAGTTTGTGTGTATGGCCTGATCCTGGCTCTGACTAAGGTAAACTCTGGTAGAATACTTAAGCTCCCTTTGGGGAGAGCTTGTGATTTGAGGAACAGGGTTTTTACAGTAAAAAGTTGAAGAAAGGGGTTTTTGATATCCTACTTCACCTCTTATTATTGAGCGTATAAATAATTAAATTAATAGGAATTGTGATAATGCAGAGATTAGTGTGTTTTTTTAACTTCGTCACATATTGAACTACAAAATCGTATAAATTGTCGATTTTTTATTTGTGATTATCAGTAACAAATTTTACAATAACTTCTTAATATCTTAGTTAGGTTATGCAAAATGTCTATTGCTGTAGTAGAAGTTAATCGTAAATCAATTTTACATAATATTGACTTTTTTAAACAAAAATCTCCTAACCGTACTTTAATGGCGGTTGTTAAAGCAAATGCTTATGGTCATGGTATGGAAGAAGTTGCCCAATTGTTGGATGATAAAGTTGATTGTTTTGGCGTTGCCCGTATTTCTGAAGCTGTAGCTTTGCGTCAAGTTGGTATTCGTAGCCCTATCGTTCTTTTGGAGGGTTTTTTTCCGCACGATGATATTAACGATTTACTCGATTTTAATTTACAACCGGTTATCCATTCAAGTTGGCAAATTGATGATTTAAATACGATTCCTTTTCCTAATGAAATTACGGTTTGGTTTAAGATCGATACTGGTATGCATCGCTTAGGTTTTAATTTTGATGAGGCTATTGGCGAGTTCAATCGTTTAGCTAGCTGTAAAGCAGTACGTCAGCCGATTAATATTATTAGTCATTTTAGTAGCGCTGATGATTTTGATTCATCACAAACCAAGACGCAAATGGCTCGCTTTGATGAATTTGCCTGCTTGGTTGATAGTAATTTGATTGGTTGTCAGCAATCAATTGCGGCTTCCGGCGGTATTCTTGCCTGGCCTGATTCTCATCATAATATGATTCGAGTTGGTATTGCGTTGTATGGGGTTTCACCGTTTGATGAGGAGGTTACAGATTTACAACCCGCAATGACGCTTAAGTCTGAATTAATTGCGGTACGTAAGCATAAAAAAGGCCAAGCTGTTGGTTATGGTCAAACTTGGACAAGTGAAAGAGATACTATATTAGGAGTTGTGGCGATGGGATATGGTGATGGTTATCCACGTGATATTCCTGAAAATACCCCAGTATATATTAATGGCCGCCTTGTACCGATTGTTGGCCGCGTTTCTATGGATATGATTGTGGTCGATTTAGGCCAACATTGCCAAGATAAACCCGGTGATGAAGTCATTTTTTGGGGCAAGCAATTGCCTGTTGAACAAATCTCGAAGCATACTGGAATTAGTGCTTATGAGTTATTAACGCGCTTAACTTCACGCGCAAAAATTCGTTATAAAGATTAAGTTATGATTAAAAAATTTGTTTTGTACACGTTGTTGATAGTGGTTCTGATCGTTGGTGGTTCGTTAGCTATTGGTTATTATTATTTGCAACAATTTTCTAAGCAACATATGAATGTCACGGCTGACAATCAAATGTTTGTATTGAAACATGGCACTTCCTTACATCAATTAGTTGAACAAGTTAAGGCGAGTGAATTAATGCACCAAGCTTATTTATTGCCTTATTTATATAAACTTGACCCTTCTTTAAGTTCGATTAAAGCCGGCACTTATCAATTACATCCTCATATGACAGTTGATGAGTTTTTGAAGTTGTTAGTATCCGGTAAAGAGAGCAGCTTCTTTGTGCAATTTGTTGAAGGTAAACGTGCAAAGGATTGGTTGAATGTATTGAGTAAAACCCCTAATATTGAACAAACCTTGACTGGTAAATCACATGATGAAATAGCTATGATGTTAGGCATTGAAGGCGGAAAACTTGAAGGTTGGTTGTCGCCAGATACTTATCAATATACTGCAAATAGTTCAGATATTAATATTCTTAAACGTGCTCATATGACGATGAAGAGTAATTTACAAAAAGTGTGGGATAATCGTGATAAGGATTTGCCTTATAAGTCACCTTATGAATTGTTGATTATTGCCTCCATTATTGAAAAAGAGACCGGACTTAGTTCAGAGCGGGCTAATGTCGCTTCGGTTTTTGTTAATCGTTTAAAAGCAAATATGAAGTTGCAAACCGACCCAACTATTATTTATGGTTTAGGTGATAATTATACTGGAAAAATTAGACGAATAGATTTGACTGATACTGATAATCCTTATAATACCTATGTGATTGACGGACTACCACCTACACCAATTGCTATGCCTAGTTTAGCCTCGCTTGAAGCAGCTGCACATCCAGCTAAAACCAATTATCTGTTTTTTGTTGCCAATGGTACAGGAGGGCATACGTTTAGTAGCACCTACAGTAATCATCAACAAGCTGTCAATGAATACCGCCGTATGACCAATTAGTTTTCCATTCTACAGCCACTAATGTGGCTGTCCTACCTTTTGTTTTATATTATTTAATTGCCGTCTTATCAATTTACCGATAAATCATCTAGCTGTTTAATGAGTGTCAATAGGTAATTAGCGTCAATGTCTTGTTGTTTAAACGCTTCTTCAAAATAGGGATGAAGAGCAAATTTTGGTAGTTCAGCTTTGGCGTCAATCAAAGCTTGCATGCGCGGAATAAAGATCCATTGTAACCATTCATGCGGTTGCATGGTGTCGAGCGCAAATGGCTGTTCACTTAAAAATGCTTCAGCAGCAGGGGGTGAGGGTTGCCATAAGGTTAGGTTTTCTAGTTCCTCTTTAATCAAGTTAATTTGGTTGACCATGGCATTAATTTGCGTTTGTTGGGTAAGTAATGCTTGGTAATAATTCCAATCAAAACAAGGACCAGGATCGGTTTTACGGTCTGGGGCAATATCACTATGTCCAGTTATATTTTTGATTGGATAGGTTTGTTGTAATAGTATGGTGAGGTTGGCAAGTTGTTGGTATTGAACTTCAGTAAAATCATCCGTATCACATCCTTCTAATTCAATGCCAATTGAGAAGTCATTACAATTCTCTTTACCTTCAAATTTTGATTTACCGGCATGCCAAGCCCGTTTGTTAAATGGTACAAATTGAATAATTTCACCATTACGCCTTATAAATAGATGACTTGATACTTGTAATTGGTAGATGTCCGCAAAATAAGCGTGCTCGTTTGGATCGAGTTTACCAGTAAAGAGTTGTTCCACATAAGGGCCGCCATATTGGTTTGGCGGTAGACTGATGTTATGAATAACTAATAATGATATGGGTTCACTAGTCGGTCTATCGTTATAATAAGGCGATTTGACCTGTTTGACATTTTTAATCCAATCATCAACGATTTTAAAAGATGAATTTTTTAAAGTCATGTTTTTTAATGATTTAATTTGTAATGGTTTAGTTTTTATGGGCATGATAGCTCCAATACGTTTAGTCTGTATTGCGATCGAGTTCACAACTTTAATTAAGTTAGTGTTAATTGTGATAGTTAATTTTCATTTTAACTTCCAAATTTTCTATTTACTTATTATTTCATTTTTTTAGTTTGCTATAAAGTCACTCTATCAAACATTCAATTAATCTTTGAGGATTTTATGCACAGGCAGTTTGGATTTACACTATTTGAGTTAATGATTGCCATTGTGGTGATTGCCATTTTAACCGCTATTGGTTTGCCAGCTTATCAAAATTATGTCAAAAAGGCTGCTTTAACCGACATGCTTCAAGTAATGACAGGATATAAAACAGCAATTGAAATTTGTGTTGTTGAACAAGGTGCATTAAATAAATGCAGTAGTGGGGCAAATGGCGTGCCAACCACAAGATCGACTAACTATGTGACATCGATCTCGGTTACTAATGGAGTGATTACTATCGTTGGCAAAAGTGCATTATCGAGCTTAACCACAACATTAACACCAAAGTTGAACTCATCGTTAGGTAATTTAGATTGGTCACGTACTTGTGCAAGTAGTCCTGTTGATAACAGTTTAAATGCTGCTTGTGAAGATATTTTTAAATTTTAATGGTTTTAAATTCAAATAATAAACGTGATGATTATGCAAGAAGGTCAAGTAGTAGAAAGTCTCAATAAACTGTTGCTATCAGCATTGGAAAAGCGTGCTTCTGATATCCATTTCGAACCTTATCAACAATATTATCGAATTCGCATGCGAATTGATGGCGTTTTACAAAATATGCTAATGCCACCGCCAAGTCTTGCTAAGCAGATAGCTGCTAGGTTAAAGATTATGGCTAATTTAAATATTGCTGAACATCGCTTACCACAAGATGGTCAATTGGTAATAAATAACTATGCCATGCGCATCGCTACTTTACCTGTGATCAACGGTGAAAAGATTGTATTGCGGGTTATGGATAATCATGAATCAGAGCTGACTATTAATGATTTAGGATTAACTGAACAAGATCTAATTACGTTTAAACAGATATTGGATTATCCGCAAGGGTTGATTTTAGTTACTGGCCCAACCGGCAGTGGCAAAACTATGACATTATATAGTGCATTAAAACGATTAAATAAAGCTGAACGAAATATTTGTAGTGCTGAAGATCCGATCGAAATTCCTTTAGAGGGCATCAATCAAACTGCGATTAATTTTAAAGCTGGTCTGACATTTTCGGTAATATTGCGTGCCTTGTTGCGCCAAGATCCGGATGTGATGATGATAGGGGAAATTCGTGATCACGAAACCGCCGAAATTGCTATCCAAGCCGCACAAACAGGACATTTAGTGTTATCAACTTTACATACTAATTCTAGTAGTGAAGCAATTATTCGATTAAATCAGATGGGTATCAAAAATTATCTTTTATCGTCTAGCTTAAAATTGGTTATTGCACAGCGATTAGTGCGCAAGCTTTGCCAACATTGTAAAGTGGTTGCGAGTGAACAGGCTTTAATTGATAATCAACCATCGCCACACTTTATTGCCATGGGGTGTGAAAAGTGTATTGGCGGTTATTTAGGGCGAGTGGGTTTATATGAACTGTTAATCATCACGCCAGACGTGCAACAGCAGATTTTAACTAATCAACCCATCTCATCGAAAAATAGAGTTAACTTGATGCAAGCTGGCTATCAATTAGTGCAGCAGGGCGTTACTACGCTGGCTGAATTAAATCGAGTTTTAGGTGAGGTAATCATTGGGTAATTGTGAATGAAACGGCTCTATTTTTGGTATGACATTAACTTTCAGCAAAATAAGATTATTGCTACATCTAAGCAAGATGTGAAAAAACAGTTATTATCGCAAGGGCAAATTGCGGTTAAAATTCGTTTCGGAAATATCATTACTAAAAAGAGTTTTAAGCCTAGTGATTTGTTAATTATCACTAAACAATTAGCCACCATGTTAAAAGCGGGTTTATCGATCATTGATAGTTTGAGATTACTTATTGATGATCAGCCCAAACCGCAATGGCAATATTTGTTGGCAAATATTAGTCAACAGGTAGTCAAAGGCGAAACTTTATCCACAGTTTTATATCAACATCATTCGGTATTTCCGGCACTTTATTGTGAAATTATCGCTATTGGTGAATTAACAGGTCAATTAGACCACAGCTTTGAGCAGTTAACTTTACATCTTGAAAAATCATTGGAATTACAAAAACAGATTAAAAAAGCAATGCGTTACCCGCTTTTTTTATTATCAGTATCAATGCTGGTTATTATGGTGATGATGTTTGTTGTGTTACCAAAATTCGCCGATATTTATCAGAGCTTTGATGCTCAATTACCTTATTTTACGCAGCTAGTAATTGACCTTGCAAATGGCGTTCAACAAAATGGATTAATTGTATTATTAGCACTAATGATTGGTTACTTTATATTTCAGCGTTTTTTTAAAAAACGTTATCAGTCATCAATTGATCGGCGAAAATTAACGTTGCCATTAATTGGACAAGTTATTCAGTCGCAGTGTTTAATGCAAATCTTCCATACTTTAGCGATCACTCAGCAAGCTGGCATTCCATTACTAACAGGGTTAATTGCTTCAGCAAATACAACAGTAAATGATTACTATCGTGACATTATTAGAAAAATGATTAACGGTATTGAGCAAGGTAATGCGTTTAGTCAGGTATTATCACCTTATTTCCCTAAGCTATGTGTGCAATTGGTTCATGTTGGTGAGGAGTCTGGTTCGCTTGATGTGATGCTTAATAATTTATCTCTATACTATCAACAACAAAATCAAACCTTAACCGATAATTTAGTAAAATCATTTGAGCCATTACTGATGTCATTTTTAGCTTTGATCATTGGCGGATTAGTTATTGCAATGTATTTACCGATATTTCAAATGGGAGAGGTGATTCATTAATGGCTGTAATGGTTTTTTGTATTGGTCTTGCTGTAGGTAGTTTTTTACAAGTTGCTTATTCGCGTTATTTGCCGTCGCAATCTTTGTTTGCTTATTTAGGGGCTATTAGTGTTCCTCGCTCTACGTGCAAGAATTGTCACCATTCACTTTATGCTTGGCATTTGATTCCGGTGTTGTCATGGATAATGTTAGGAAAACGTTGCTATTTTTGTCAGCATAAAATCGCTTTTTATTACCTATTTTTTGAACTGTTCATAGCAGGATTATTTTTATTGATTTACTTGGATAAAGGACTCAATTTTCAAAGCGGTTTACTCATGCTACTTGCTGCTTGGTTTTTGGTTTTAGCCTTGATTGATTTTCACCATTTTTTACTGCCTGATTTTTTTACTCAACCATTGATGTGGGCAGGATTGATGATGTCCTATTTTAATCTGTGTTCATTAACCATCAACGATGCCTTAACAGGTATCTTTTATGGTTATCTAATGCTTAAATTACCCGCCTTCTGCTATTTTTGCCTAACTAAACGAATTGGTTTAGGTGATGGTGATATTAAACTTGCTGCGGCTTTGGGGGCATGGGTACCTTATCAATTTATGCCGATATTGGTAATTATGGCGTCATTATTAGGCATACTCTATTTTATTGTGGCAAAATGCAGAACCTCAATGCATATTGCCTTTGGCCCCTTTTTATTGTTATCAGGTTATCTAATGCTCTATCTCTTTTGATTTTGATTTTTAATTTATTGATTTTTAAAACTATATCTATTTGATCTTTTTATCAATTTACCGTATTATTTTGCTTATAACTAAAAAGGATAACGTTAGGAAAATTAGTTATTTTTACTCCGTTCTAATTAGGATTATAGTATTAGTAAAATCTTTCAGATTTATTATTAAATGTAAGGAATAATCAATGACTAGTACTACCGCCAAAAGTATTTCCGCATTAAAAGATGAGATGATAGAGTGGCGTCATCATATCCATGCCCACCCAGAAACTGCATTCGAAGAAAAACTGACCACACAATTTATTATTGAAAAGCTAAAATCGTTTGGAATTAACGAACTGTATACTGATTTTGCACCAACCGGTGTGGTAGGGGTGATTCATGGTAAGAATAAAGGTCGTACGATTGGTTTGCGTTCGGATATTGATGCCTTGGATATCGTTGAGGAAAATAAAATCGATTACTGTTCGAAAATACCTGGAAAAATGCATGCCTGTGGACATGATGGTCATACCGCAACATTATTAGGTGCGGCAAAATATTTAAGTGCCCATCGTGATTTTTTTGGCACGGTTGTGGTGATTTTCCAACCTGCTGAAGAAAATGAAGGCGGTGGTCGAGTGATGGTGGAAAATGGTCTATTTGACAAATTTCCGATCGAAGCCATTTATGGTATGCATAATCAACCTAATTTGGAATTAAACCATTTTTTGATTAATCATGGGCCAGTAATGGCATCTTATGATGTGTTTGAAATCAAAATTACCGGTGTCGGTGCGCATGCGGCGGCACCACATTTAGGTAAAGATACCATTTTAACTGCCACTCATATTGTTAATAGTTTGCAAACTATTGTCAGCCGTAATTTAAATCCAACCGATTCACTTGTGGTTAGTGTGACACAGATTCATAGTGGTGACACTTGGAATGTACTTCCTCAACATGCGGTGATTCGTGGTACAGTAAGAGCATTAAGTGTTGAAGATCAGGATTTGGCAGAAGAACGAATCAAACATATTGCAACCGGAACAGCTTTAACATTTTGTACCAAAGCTGAAGTGGATTATCAACGTCGTTATCCGGCAACTATCAATCACGCTAAACAAGCTGATATTGCTATTAAAGTTGCTCAAAAAATTGTCGATAACGATAAGATTATTATTGATTCACCACCAACAATGGGTTCAGAGGATTTTGCCTTTATGTTGCAAAAAGTACCTGGCGTGTATATTAAAATTGGTGCAGGGGAAGGTGCTAACGTTCATAATCCGTCATATAACTTTAATGATGAGATTTTAACAACAGGTGCAGAATATTTTGTTGATATCGTTCATCAAGAATTAGGAAATTAAAAGGTCAAAATAGTAGGAATAATTATAAAATTATTCCTACTATATCAATATGTTATTATAAATATAATTCGCTCTCTGCTTGGCCTTTGACTCTGAATTTTGTTTCAATATCAATGCCATTAGCTAGTACAACTTGAGCATAAACTTCATCATTTTGCCCAATTTTTAATGCTGCTAATATTTGACCGCCTTCGCGCCAGTGACCTTCAAGTTCATATTCAAGCTTATCGCCGATTATCGGTAAAGTCTTACTTTTGCCTTTTAATAGATAAAGTCCGCGATTATTTGCACCTCGAAATTGCGCTCTAGCTACCATCTCTTGTCCACAATAACAACCTTTATCAAAACTAATCGCTTTGAAATGTTGCAAATTACAAGCTTGAGGAAGTAGACTTTCGATATTCGGTGAATCGATAATAGCGTGACCCGATTCTAATTCAAGTTTTAACCAGTGATCAGACGGTTGTAAATCACTTGGTAATGGTTCAGATGATACTTTTATCACTCGCAAGTTAGGCGATGTAAATTTGATATAAGTAACATCGTCAATAGTAACACAATTGTGCTCACTTAGTGCTGAAATTACGGAAGGATCAATTGCTTCTTCTTCCAATCCGACAAGATTTAAATCTTGAACAGCCTCTATTGTTACTTTAGAAAAAACCGCAGTTTTTTTCAATTCAGCAATTTGTCTTTCGGCAACACTTTTACGTAAGATATAGAATATATCTTCACCTCGTTGGAATAATATAAAATTACTCCACATACGTCCTTTCGCATCACAATGTGCTGCAAATGACGCTGAATTTTCGTTGATACGACTAAGATCAGCGGTTATTTGTCCTTGTAAAAATGTACGATTATCCACACCTGATACTTTAACTAACTGCCAATCAGATAGTGAGGTTGGTTTGTAATAAGAATTGGCCATTAAAAACACCTTTTATAATTATAAAGAACCCTAATACAATATGAATAACATATATAAAAGAGGGGAAAAAAGCGAAAACGCTTTTAATAATTCAAAATCAGTCAATTGGGTTATCGATCAATTTTTCACTATTGTTGCATTAAAATAGATAAAATAAACTTTTACAAGTTATTTCTTTCAAAAATGAGCACTACGACCCATTTTTGAGAAGATATTAACTTATATTATTGACTTTATTGATTTTCTGTATTAGTTCATGCAAAATAAATCAAAAATGACAAATAAGTTATAAATGGAGGCAACAACCATGGCAAAACTGTCAGGCGCAGAAATGGTCATTCAGTCACTGATTGATCAAGGAGTTAAGCAGATATTTGGTTATCCAGGTGGTAGTGTACTGGATATCTATGATGCAATTCATACCTTAGGTGGTATTGAGCATATTTTAGTTCGTCATGAGCAAGCTGCAGTACATATGGCTGATGGTTATGCCAGAGCAACAGGTGATGTTGGTGTGGTACTTGTTACTTCAGGCCCCGGGGCAACTAATACTATTACTGGTATTGCAACAGCCTATATGGATTCAGTGCCATTAGTAATTTTATCTGGCCAAGTCGCGAGTAATTTAATTGGTAATGATGCCTTCCAAGAGTGTGATATGGTTGGGATTTCACGTCCAATTGTTAAACATAGTTTTTTAATCAAAGATAGTAAAGATATTCCAGAAACGATTAAAAAAGCGTTTTATATTGCCTCTACTGGTCGCCCCGGTCCAGTTGTTATAGATTTGCCGAAAGATATAGTTAATCCAGCTAACAAATATAATTATAATTATCCAAAGTCAGTAACAATGCGATCTTATAATCCAACGACTCAAGGACATAAAGGGCAAATTAAAAAAGCATTAACTACCTTATTAGCAGCTAAAAAACCTGTGTTATACATTGGTGGTGGGGTAATTAGTGCTGACGCTAGCAATGTGGTTAAATCACTAGCAGATAAACTCAATCTGCCTGTGACTTCAACGTTAATGGGGATTAGTGCTTTTCCCGGAACAGATAAAAAATATTTAGGCATGATTGGTATGCATGGTGTCTATGAAGCTAATATGGCAATGCATAATGCAGATGTTATTTTTGCAATAGGTGCTCGTTTTGATGATAGAACTACTAACAATGTTGAAAAATATTGTCCAAAAGCCAAAATTATTCATATTGATATTGATCCAACGTCTATATCCAAAACTGTTTCTGCAACTATACCTGTAGTAGGTGATGCAAAACAAGTTGTTGAAACCATGTTAACACAACTTGAAGATCTTAGTACTGAACGTGACCTAGATGCTTTAGTTGATTGGTGGAAGCAGATTGAGCATTGGCGAGCTCGCAAATGTCTTGCTTATAGCCATGAAGGTGAAAGTATTAA
This sequence comes from uncultured Gilliamella sp., assembly GCA_946480175.1. Taxonomy (GTDB): domain Bacteria; phylum Pseudomonadota; class Gammaproteobacteria; order Enterobacterales; family Orbaceae; genus Gilliamella. The sequence continues at coordinate 29,235 of CAMLIK010000012.1, read as the reverse complement.
ACCACAAGAAGCGATTGAAGTTTTATATAAGCTGACCAAAGGTGATGCTTATATTGCTACTGATGTTGGGCAACATCAAATGTTTACTGCGCTCTATTATCCCTTTGACAAACCTCGTCATTTTATTACTTCTGGTGGTCTGGGTACCATGGGCTTTGGTTTACCTGCTGCATTGGGTGTTAAACTTGCATTCCCTAAGAAGCATGTAGTTTGTGTAACAGGTGATGGTAGTATTCAAATGAATATTCAAGAGCTTTCAACAGCCTTGCAATATGGTTTACCTGTAATTGTATTAAACCTTAACAACCGTTTTTTAGGCATGGTTAAGCAATGGCAAGATATGATTTATGCTGGTCGTCATTCATCATCTTATATGGAGTCATTACCTGATTTTGCCAAGATTGCCGAAGCTTATGGTCATGTTGGGATGGTAATTAATAAACGAGAAGATCTGGAACCTAAGCTAAAAAAAGCGCTAGCTATAAAAGATCGCTTAGTTTTTATTGATGTCATGACTGATGCCACAGAACATGTTTATCCAATGCAAGTTCGCGGTGGGGCAATGAATGAAATGTGGTTAAGTAAAACGGAGAGAACCTAATGCGTTATATATTATCAATTTTAACTGAAAATGAACCTGGTGCATTATCAAGAATTATCGGTTTATTTTCACAGCGTGGGTTTAATATTGAATCCATTACTACCGCACAAACTGAAGATCCAACAATGAGTCGAATGACGATTCAAACTTCAGGTGATGAACATGTGCTTGAACAGATCCAAAAACAATTACATAAGTTGGTCAATGTTTATCGTGTTAATGACCTTACAGAGGGGCCACATGTTGAACGTGAAATAATGTTAGTTAAAGTTGCAGCTAAAAGCTCTGATGCACGTGATGAAGTTAAACGTTGTGCTGATATTTTTAGAGGTTCGATTGTTGATGTGACGGCAACACATTATATTGTCCAATTATCAGGTACTAGTGAAAAATTAGAATCATTTCTATCCTCTATTCGTGAGACTTGTAATATAGTAGAAATTGTTCGCTCTGGTATTATTGGTTTATCACGCAGTGAAAAAACGGTCAAATAAGTTATCATCTAAATAAAATGAAAAGCGCGCTAGGCGCTTTTTTTATAAATGAAAAAGTAATCGTCAAATAATTTCCTAAAAATGTGGTATAACGCATCAGGTTCGGACTTATGTCCTAGTTGAAACAAAAATATCTTTATTATAATTGGAGCAATTTATTTATTATTTAGGAAATATTATGACTGCACATATTAATGCTAATCCCAATGACTTTGCTCAAACCGTTATCATGCCCGGCGATCCTTTACGCGCAAAATTTATTGCAGAAAATTACTTAACCGATGTTAAAGAGGTTTGTAATGTACGTAATATGCTAGGATATACTGGATTGTATGAGGGCGTTGCGGTGTCAGTAATGGGGCATGGAATGGGGATTCCATCAATAACCCTTTATGCGCATGAATTAATTAATGACTTTAATGTTAAACGTATTATCCGAGTGGGTTCTTTAGGTGCCACACAGCAAAGCGTTAAAATGCGTGATGTCATATTAGCCGTGGCTGCAGGGACGGATTCAATGACTAATCAAAAAAGAGCGAATGGTTATAATATTGCCACATCGGCGACATTCTCGTTATTACATCGTGCCTATGAGATGGCTAATACTATGGATTTACCAGTTAAAGTAGGTAATGTGTTTAGTGGCGATCTTTATTATGACCCTGATGAAACGTTAATTAGCACATTAGAAAAATCAGGGGTACTAGGAATTGATATGGAAGTTGCTGGTTTATATGGGATTGCGCAACAGTTTAATGTCGAATCGTTAGCCATTTTAACGGTTTCAGACCATTGTTTAACTGGTGAAGAGACAACGGCGGAAGAAAGGCAAATGACATTTAATAATATGATCAAACTTGCTTTAAACGTGGCTATTAAATCTTAATTGGTTATTTATTGCCTTTTTCGGATGGAAATATGAAAAATAAATTATCGCTCACACTTATTAGTTTTTTAGCTAACTTTATTATGGCTGGTTTTGCCTCTCAGTTTGGTATGCTAATAGAACCAATAGCGCAAAATTTTAATGCAGATGTAAACCGTGTCGCATTCATTTTTTCTTTATTAAATGGTGGGGCTTTAATAGGAACTATTTTGGCTTTCTTTTTAATCGATATTATTGGGATTAAACGAATTACCTTACTTAGTTATACAATTATTGTTATTAGTTCCTTTATTTTATATATCACCAACTCGCTAATAATACTTGAAGTTTGTATGACTTTGATAGGCTTGTGTGGTGGAATAGGGTTGTGTATCGCGGGTACTATTGTGGTATCGACTTGGCAAGATAAGATACAAAGTACAATGTTAGTGGTACAAGATGCTACATTTAATATTGCTGGTATCATTTTCCCGCTAATCACTACCTATGCTTTAACTCATAATCTATCTTGGGCTAGTAGCTATTTAACGGTTGGAATAGTTGCAGTATTGATGTTAATCATTATTTTATTTACTAATTTTCATTTAATTAATCAGCCTAAAGCAAAACAAGAGAAGCATCAGCGATCTGAATGGAACTTTGGTATTATATCTTCTGGTTTCGGTTTATTTTTGGCTATGTTAGCGTTATATACGTTTTTAACTTGGGCTCCTCTATTTGTTAGCCAAAAATTTTCAATTTCGTTTGAAGATGCAGGCAACATTATTACTCAATATTGGACAGCAGCCTTAATCGGAGCATTAGTTTCGACGGCGATTGTAACGCGAGTTAAAATTGAGCATTTTTTTATTTCTATCATTTTATTAGCCTTCATAATGACACTGATGATCGTCAATACTGAAAATATTGATTATATTGGTTACTATACTTATGGATATGGATTTGTATGCTCTGCTTTATATAACGCTTTTGTGGCTTATGGCGTGACCTTTGTAAAAAAAGCATCAAGTAAAAATGTTTCATTCATTTTAATTAGTGGTAGTGCTGGGGCTATGTTTAGTCCAGCTATAAGCTCGAAATTATATAACTATTTGGGTATTCAAATTATCATGAATGCGATACCTATACTTTATGCTGTTATTATTGTTATGTTGGTGATTTCAATTCTTTTAAAGAAAAGGGTCAATAATTAAAAATAATAGATTAGATTGAAATGGCATATCTTTTATTATTATTGACTATAATTGTACCAAATTAGAAAAAGATAACGCTGTAGATCATTAAGTATCTATACGTTATCGAATATTAATGTGTGAGTGATATGCAATTAAAATCATTAAATAAAGGTCGTTTTAGTCATTATTGGCAAGATAATAATAAGTTGTTTGCTTCAATTATTGAACAATGTATTGTTGAAAAAAAAATCGTAGATGAAAAAACTACGCTTTTTCGTCAAGGATGTAAAGTCGATAATTTAATTGTTGTTTATAATGGTACGATTTCAATACGTTATCAGGCCAATAATGGACGTCGATTTCATATAGGTACGGTAGATTGCGATGAGCATATATTTGGCGAAATGGAGTTCTTCACCAACTATCTATGTCAATTTGATATTATCGCCGAAGAAGCATTAACTATCGCTGTCGTTAGTATTGATAAATTATATCAATCATTACTTCAACATCCTAAATTAGCACTGTTTTTTGCTAGTGCTATCGCCTTTGATTATCAAGAAACCTTAGATATCTTCTTAAAAAGAACATTATATTCAATTTGTTACAACATTGCTTTTGATATGTATCAACATCACCTTAATATTCACCCGGTTAATAACTTTCAAAAAAACTATTTAGAAGCAGAACGTTTTGGCACTACTGACCGTGTTTATCGTCGTGCTGTTAATGAGTTAATTAACTTAGATATCGTACATAAAGTTGCAGGTAAATTAGAAATTAAAAATATCGATAACCTTAAAGAGTTTATCGAATTTAAGGGGAAATTCGCCAAGTAATTTAAATTATATCGTTAATCGCCAATAAAACGTTCTACTGAAAAAGATATCAAAAAAATATTAACTATATTGGGATTAATATTAGACGGATTATCTAAATAATAGATCTTATTTCATTAAGCAAAGTGAGTAACTTATCGATTAAACATAATTATTCAATTGTGAGCTAAGCCATATTCTGTTATACTATTTTCCCGTCTGATTCATCATATATTGCATGGGTTTTATCGTTTAAACTGATGTGATATTGTTCAATTAAATTAATAATGGTCTGGTATTAATGGTCACGAATTATATTTTTGTTACAGGCGGTGTCGTTTCTTCTTTAGGTAAAGGCATTGCCGCAGCATCTCTAGCTGCAATTTTAGAAGCCCGCAATTTAAAAGTCACCATGCTAAAACTTGATCCCTATATCAACGTCGATCCGGGAACAATGAGCCCAATTCAACATGGTGAAGTTTTTGTGACTGAAGACGGTGCCGAAACTGATCTTGATTTGGGGCATTATGAGCGCTTTATTCGCACCAAAATGAATCGAAAAAACAACTTTACCACTGGACGAATTTATTCTGATGTTTTACGTAAAGAACGTCGTGGTGATTATTTAGGCGCAACAGTCCAAGTTATTCCTCATATTACTAATGCGATAAAAGATCGTGTTATTGATGGTGCAAAAGGTTATGATGTCGCTATCGTTGAAGTTGGTGGTACTGTTGGTGACATTGAATCATTGCCATTTTTGGAAGCTATTCGCCAATTAGCGGTAGATGTTGGTCGTGAACATACTTTGTTTATGCATTTAACTTTAGTTCCTTACCTTGCATCATCAGGTGAAGTAAAAACCAAACCAACACAGCACTCAGTTAAAGAGTTATTATCAATTGGTATTCAACCTGACGTATTAATTTGTCGTTCAGATCGGGCTATTCCAGCTAACGAAAGAGCTAAAATTGCGCTATTTTGTAATGTGCCTGAACGTGCGGTAATTTCACTTAAAGATGTTGATTCGATTTATAAAATCCCAGCATTATTAAAATCGCAAAATTTAGATACCTTCGTGTGCAATCGCTTCCATCTTGAATGTAAAGAAGCAGACCTATCTGAATGGGAACAAGTTATTTATGAAGAAGCTAACCCAGTTGGTGAAGTGACCATCGGTATGGTTGGTAAATATATTGCTTTACCAGATGCTTATAAATCAGTAAATGAAGCGCTAAAACATGGTGGTTTAAAAAATCGTTTAACTGTTCATATCCGTTATATTGATTCAGAAGATCTCGAATCACGCGGCAGCGAAATATTACAAGGTTTAGATGCGATATTGATTCCTGGTGGCTTTGGCTATCGTGGTGTTGAAGGCAAAATTATGGCAGCACGTTATGCCCGTGAAAACAAAATCCCTTATTTAGGTATTTGTCTTGGTTTACAAGTGGCATTAATTGAATACGCACGTAATGTTGCTGGCATTAAAGATGCTAATTCAACAGAATTTGTTAAAGATTGTTCAAATCCAGTTATTGCGCTAATTACTGAATGGAGCGACGAATCGGGTCAAGTAGTTCAACGTAGTGAAGATAGTGATTTAGGTGGCACTATGCGTTTAGGTTCGCAAATTTGCCACTTAGAGCCAAATTCATTAGTTGCTCGAATGTATAAAAAAGAGTCGATAACTGAACGTCATCGTCACCGTTACGAAGTCAATAACAATTTATTACCAGAAGTTGTCAAAGCTGGTTTAAAAGTGACAGGGTTGTCAACTGATAAAAAATTAGTTGAAATTATTGAAATTCCAGAACATCCTTGGTTTGTTGCTTGTCAATTCCATCCGGAATTTACATCAACACCACGTGATGGGCACCCATTATTTAGTAGTTTTGTTAAAGCTGCCAAAGATTATCAAGAGCAGCAGCAAAAATAGTTTATATTTACATTAGGTACATATCTGTCATATAGAGGAAAATAACATGGCAAAAATCGTTAAAGTACATGGTCGTGAAGTCATCGACTCTCGTGGTAACCCAACTGTTGAAGCTGAAGTTCATTTAGAAGGTGGTTTCGTTGGTCTTGCTATCGTTCCATCAGGAGCATCAACAGGTTCACGTGAAGCATTAGAACTTCGTGATGGTGACAAATCTCGCTTTTTAGGTAAAGGCGTACTTAAAGCTGTTGAAAACGTAAATGGCCCAATTGCTAAAGCAGTTGTTGGTAAAGATGCGTTAGATCAAGCAGCTATCGACCAAGTAATGCTTGACTTAGACGGTACTGATTTCAAATCAAACTTAGGTGCTAACTCAATTCTTGCTGTATCTTTAGCTACAGCTAAAGCAGCAGCAGCAGCTAAAGGCGTACCACTTTATCAACATATCGCTGATCTTAATGGTACTCCAGGTCAATACTCTATGCCATTACCAATGATGAACATCATCAATGGTGGTGAGCATGCTGATAATAACATCGACTTACAAGAATTTATGATTCAACCAGTTGGTGCTAAAACAGTACGTGAAGCAATCCGTATGGGTTCTGAAGTATTCCATAATTTAGCAAAAGTACTTCACGCTAAAGGCATGAACACTGCTGTTGGTGATGAAGGCGGTTTTGCTCCTAACTTAGGTTCAAATGCTGAAGCATTAGCTTGCATCAAAGAAGCAGTTGAAAAAGCTGGTTATGTATTAGGTAAAGACATTACTTTAGCGATGGACTGTGCAGCTTCTGAATTCTATAACAAAGAAACTGGTAAATACGTATTAAAAGGTGAAGGTAATAAAGAGTTCACAGCTCAAGAATTTACTCACTATCTAGAAGGTTTAACTGAACAATATCCAATCGTATCTATCGAAGATGGTTTAGACGAAAGCGATTGGGAAGGTTGGGCATACCAAACTAAAGCATTAGGAAACAAAATCCAATTAGTTGGTGACGATCTATTTGTAACTAACACTAAAATCTTCAAACAAGGTATTGAGAAAGGTATCGCTAACTCAATCCTAGTTAAAGTTAACCAAATCGGTACGTTAACTGAATCTATCGCAGCAGTTAAGATGGCGAAAGATGCAGGTTACACAGCAGTGATTTCACACCGTTCTGGTGAAACTGAAGATTCAACAATTGCTGATTTAGCTGTTGGTTTAGCGGCAGGTCAAATCAAAACAGGTTCTATGAGCCGTTCTGATCGTGTTGCTAAATACAACCAATTAATCCGTATTGAAGAAGCATTAGGTTCAAAAGCACCATTTAACGGTTTAAAAGAAGTTAAAGGTCAATAATTCGTTTTTTTAAAACGAGGATAAAAACGGTGACATAGTTCACCGTTTTTTTATTTATGACATCACAGGGTTGCATAGGCTTAGCTTGTGTTGTACTCTTATTGGCTGATTTAAAAACATCTAAAATTAATGTCAAATTGATATTTGATAATTTAGCCACATATAACTTTTATAAATTTACGAATACATCTTTCTGCTTATGAACAATACTACGAGTATGCCCCAGCCTAAAAGTAAATGGCAACTTTTTAACTGGCTTTGTACAGGTAAATTACCGCTTAATGAACTGTGGCTTAAACCGACTTATCGTTATAAATTTTTTTTAAGAACTTTATTTCTAAGTCCTATTACGTTAAAATTATTGGATAAATTAAGACAATATCCATTACTTGGCTATTTTCTATCATGCCAAACCAATTTGCCTTGCAAATTGCAGCGCCCTTATTTATCTTCTTGTTTAAGTCAACAAGAACGTTTTGAAGCACTTGCTTATCATTATGACTTTCTAGCCTGTCATCCTGATAGCATGACTAAAGCCTTCTATAACCCGGATTTAGCATTTCAACTGGCAAGTATAACGGCAAAAAATGAAGCTAATATAAAAATCGCCATCCAAGCGCGCAATAAATTTGCTCGTGAAGGTGAACTAAGCTTATATTTTTATGATAATGATGGTATTGATCTAGCCACATTAACTTTTACCATTACCCAATATCAACAAAAGTCAACGCTGTTTATAGCAGGATTACAAGGCACTGGTCATCACGAAGCCCGTACTCGAGTACAACAAGCAACAAAGCAGTGTTATGGACTATTTCCTAAACGCGTTGTGGTGGAAGCGGCATTAATTATTGCTCGTTATTTTCAACTTGAACAAATCATTGCAGTAGGCAATAAAACCCATGTTTATAACAATTGGCGCTATAATAGTCGACAAGAAAGGATTTTATCTGACTATGATGATTTTTGGTTAACTATTGATGGTAAACAAGATGAAAGATCGTTATTTATCTTACCAACACAAATCAATCGTAAATCAATAGAAGAGGTTGCCAGTAAAAAACGTTCTGAGTACCGCAATCGTTATGCATTATTAGATGAACTTAAGAACAAAATTGAAGCGCAATTAACATCTTTAATCTAACTTTATCAATATTTATACGAAAAATCGTTTGCCTAAAATGACAAGCGATATAAAAAAGACCGAAGTTTTACTTTTTAAATAAAAATAATTGTAAGGAATAAAACATGTATTTTGGTATTCTTATTGCTTTAGTGCCGTTATGCCTAGGTTACTTGATTGAATTCAAAGAGCAAAAGTGGATTGCCAAAATAAACCAAATCCTAAGTTGGATGGTCTATTTTATCTTATTTATAATGGGTACCGAATTGGCCCACCTTGATAACCTTGCCGCCAACTTAAAAGTCATCCTTTTTTATACCAGCATTATCTTTATTTGTACCTTTGGTGGTAATTTTATTTTCTTAGCCTTAGTCGATATATTTTTACCATGGCGCACTACACACAGTAGCCAAACATATGAGTCACGATTTAAAATGATCTTAGAATCACTGCGAGTATGTACTGCGCTAGTTGCGGGTTTTATTGCCGGACTCTTTCCGCTATTTATTTGGCAATATAGTGAAGATATAACCAAGGTTGTCCTTGTTTTTTTACTACTTTTTATCGGCATACAACTTCGTAGTAACAACATTTCACTAAAGCAGATCCTACTCAATAAAGTCGGAATTGCAACAACTATAATTGTGGTATTAAGTACCTTTTTCGGTGGTATTATCGCTGCCCTAATATTGTCTCAACCAGTGCGAGTAGGATTGGCAATGTCATCAGGATTTGGTTGGTATTCACTATCGGGAATACTCATGACCGAAGCTCACGGCCCAATTATAGGTAGCGCAACTTTCCTAAATGACATTCTACGCGAATTATGTGCCATCATCCTAATTCCTACCCTAATCAAGCGATATAAACTTACAACATTAGGGTTATGTGGCGCTACATCGATGGATTTCACCTTACCCATGTTACAAAAAGGTGCCGGTGTTAGCATTGTACCTCCTGCAATCGTTCAAGGTTTTTTGCTAACCCTAGTCATGCCAATTTTTATGACATTATTTAATTATGGTGGGTTTTAAAAGGCAATATAGAACTCAAAAAAGTTGAGGAATGAGGATTTGGAACTCCAAAAATTAACTTATTGCTGACTCTTTTTTTAAACTAATAACAAAATTTAGAAAATTTAGAAATTTAATAAGTTAAAAATAAATTCAAAAAAGGGTTTATCAAACTAAAATTCCACTTTTCCTTTTTTCAAACAATTTGTATAGTATGTCTTGTTCTATTTTTATTGCCGTGTAGGTAAAGGTCTCGCTCTTCAAAAAAATTGAATAACACTTTTTTCAAATCTTATTTATCTCCCCCATCTTTCACAAAAAGACAGTAATTGACTATTATTAATTCCCTCTTAAGGTTTTGTTAATCTGCTTTTTTAGTTTAGTGACTCATTTCATTTATGATTAATTGTAACTATGCGAAAGTTGGATAAAAATTTTAGTTGGCGTTCGTTGATTTATGCTATTTTGTATTTCTGTTACTTTTCTTGTACTTTGCAACTTTATATTGCGCTCACAGGGCATGCTAATTTTATTGGGCTGAGGGATTCGCTAATTTATAGCATGATTTGGCTAGTACCGATGCTGTTTTTTCCTAATTTTACCAAAAAATATGCAACGATTTATGGGATTGTTGTTGGTGGGTTGTCGCTGATTTCTATAGGTTATTTCACTATTTTTCGACAGGAGTTTTCCCAGAGTGTTTTTTTTGTGATGGCGGAGTCGAATTATAACGAGTCTCATGAATTTATTTCCCAATATCTGAGTATCAAATTAGTTGTAGTTTTGCTGATTTATAGTTTCGTTGGGGGAGTGCTGTGGTTTAAAGTTAAACCTGTTTATGTTAAAAATATGACTAAATGGCTAGTGTCGATAGTAATTATGGTTTATGCGTTGACGCCGCTGTTTATTAGTATAGCGATAAAGCGGACTTCGTTTGAACGTGCAACAAAGCATTTGCTCAGCCGAATGGAAACCACGGTGCCATGGCAATTATTGAGTAGTTATGCTGCTTATCGTTCACAATTGTCTAATATGGAAAATATATTAAATCATCTGCAATCCCTACCTAAGTTCGAGAATTTAAAAGATGTTAATACTAATACGCCAAGAACGTTAGTGCTGGTGATTGGTGAATCGACCACGCGTAGCCGTATGGGGATTTATGGTTATGAACGTGATACTACGCCGTTAATTGAGCAATTTGAGAAAGATAATCCTGATTTTGTAGTGTTTAATGATGTGGTTTCTTCAAGACCTTATACTATTGAGATATTGCAACAAGCGCTAACTTTGGCTGATGAACAACATCCTGATTTGTATCTTTCTAAGCCGTCATTGATAGATTTGATGAAGCAGGCAGGCTATAAGACGTTTTGGATCACCAATCAACAGACCATGACAAAACGCAATACAATGTTGACGATGTTTTCCAAGCAAGCTGATGAACAGTTTTACATGAATAATGATCGTAATCAAAGTTCTAGGCAATATGACTCTTCGGTTTTTGAACCGTTTAAAAATGTGCTCAATGATCCTACCGAAAAGAAATTCATTGTTATCCATCTTCTAGGGACGCATATGAAATATGAACTACGTTATCCTGAAAGTGACGAATATCAGCGCTTTAATGATAAGTCTGGTTTAGCTTTTGATTTGGATGATGATAAGTTGGATGTTTATAACAGTTATGATAATGCCATCATGTTTAATGATTTTGTTATCACTAAACTGTTTAATTTGTTTAAGGCAAGTGATGCAAATGGTTTTATTTTGTATTTTTCTGATCATGGTGAGGATGTTTATCAAACTGCGCCGCATGATGTTTTAGGTCGTAATGAGAAAGCACCAACGAGAGCGATGTATACCATTCCATTTATGCTATGGCAATCACCTAAATGGCTGACAAATCACCCTAATAATTTTCAATCTTATGTAAATCGAAAATTCAGTACTCAGGATTTGATTCATACTTGGTCCGATTTAGCTGGACTTAGCTTTGATGACTATCAACCAGAAAGGAGTATTGTCAATAAGGACTTTGCCCAACCGATTCGTTGGATTGGTGATCCTCATAATAAAAAGGGATTAACGGATTTCGATAAGTTACCTAAATAGAGATTTACAGATAAAGTAAAGGTATGATATTGTATATTTATACAGTTACTGCCATTACATCTTTTATGCGAAAAATTATTCATGTCGATATGGATTGTTTTTATGCCGCTGTCGAAATGAGAGATAATCCTCGCTATCGCAACGTGCCGATTGCCGTAGGCGGCGATCCTCGTAAGCGTGGCGTTGTAGCAACTGCTAATTATATCGCTCGTCAATACGGTGTGCATAGTGCAATGTCAATGGCACAGGCAATTAAGCTGTGTCCTAATCTGAAGGTTATTCTTGGGCGCCATGCTGTTTACAAAGAAGTTTCCAATCAAATTCATCAAATATTTAGGCGTTATACTCAAGCCATTGAAACCCTTTCTCTCGATGAGGCTTATTTGGATGTGACCGATTGCAGACTTTGTCATGGTTCAGCTACGTTAATTGCTCAAGATATTCGCCAAGCAATTTATAAGGAGCTTGAATTAACCGCTTCGGCTGGTGTGGCGCCACTTAAGTTTCTGGCTAAGATAGCGTCTGATATGAATAAGCCTAATGGACAATATGTGATTACGCCAGATCAAGTTGAGGCATTTATTGAGAAGCTTTCACTTAAAAAGATCCCCGGTGTGGGTAAGGTGACCGAGAAGAAATTAGGCGAGTTAGGACTGTTTACCTGTAAAGATGTGGTTAATTATGATTTGACAAAGTTACTTAATCACTTTGGTAAATTTGGACGTATTTTATATGAACGTTGCCAAGGGATTGATGAACGCGAAGTTTGTAACGATCGACAACGTAAGTCAGTTGGGGTAGAGCGCACTTTGGTCGATGATATTCATAATTGGGATGAATGTTTAGCACAATTTGACCTACTTTTTGAAGAGTTACAAAAGCGTTTAAGTAAAGTTCGTTCCGATCTCTCTATTGCTCGGCAAGGTGTGAAATTTAAGTTTGATGATTTCCAGCTCACAACCCAAGAGCATGTGTGGTCTAAGTTGGATAAAGCTGATTTGATTGAACAAGCTCATAAAGTTTGGTTAGAAAGGCGTAATGATCGAGGAGTTAGGTTAATCGGGTTCCATGTGACGTTGATTGATCCACAAGTTGAAAAGCAGTTGATTTTTAAATTTTGATGTTTTGCTTAGGTCGGTTGCTAAGAAAGGATCTGATTTGTTAAAAACAGATCCTTTATTCTTATTGCGTGATTAAATAGCTATTTTAAGCTTTGACCATTGGTCTTAATCACATTTTTATACCATTCAAATGACTCTTTTTTATAGCGTTTCATGCTTCCGTTACCTTCGTTGTCACGATCAACATAAATCACACCATAGCGTTTTTTCATTTCGCCAGTCGTGAATGATACCACGTCGATAATACCCCAAGCGGTATAACCAATTACGTCGACACCATCGTAATCCATCGCTTTTTGCATCGCTTTAATATGCGCACCAAGGTATTCGATACGTGGTTTATCGTGAATTTGGTTGTCGTGCTCAAGTTCATCAATTGCACCAAAACCATTTTCAACAATAAATAGTGGTAGTTGATAACGATCGTATAAGCGATTAAGTGTGTAACGTAATCCTTCTGGATCGATAGGCCAACCCCAGTCACTGCTTTTAATATATGGATTTTCAACCGCATTTGGTAATGCACCATTGACAATGTTGTCGCGGTTGTCGTTTTTAACATCTGCTTTTACGACAGTTGACATGTAGTAACTAAAACCGATGTAATCAACAGTACCTTTCTTTAAACAGGCCAAGTCTTCTTCGGTGATATCAAGTTTGTAGCCTTCACGTTCAAACTCTTTTAATGCATATGATGGGTAATATCCACGAACATGTACATCAGGGAAGAAAAAGCGTTGATGCATAGCGATTTCTGATGCCATCATATCTTCTGGATTACAAGAGTATGGGTAAATTGGCACGTGAGAAATCATACAACCAATTTCAAAATTAGGATTGATTTTTTTACCAGCTATTACCGCTTTAGCACTGGCTAGTAATTCGTAATGCGCAACTTGATAAAGTACTTCTTGTGGATTTTCTCCCGGTTTAACCTGTACACCTGAGTTAGTCCAGAAGAAGATTGGGTTACTGGTGTCCATTTGGTTGTTGATTTCGTTAAAAGTCATCCAATATTTGACTTTGTTTTTATAACGTTCAAAACAACTAATAGCAAAACGTTCAAAGAACTCTACTGTTTTACGATTTCTGAATCCACCATATTGACGAGCAATATGTAATGGAATTTCAAAGTGTGAAAGGGTAATAACTGGCTCAATGCCATTGGCAATGAGTTCATCAAACACGTCATCATAAAATTGTAGACCGGCCTCATTTGGTTCTAGTTCATCACCTTTCGGGAAGATTCGTGTCCAAGCAATTGAGGTTCGAAGGCATTTTAGACCAAGTTCAGCAAAAAGTTTGATATCTTCTTTATAGTGGTGATAGAAGTCAATGGCTGTATGATTTGGGTAAAATTTACCTGCTTCAATATCTTGAGTGATTTGTCTTGCAACACCATGTGCGCCTGCAGTCATGACATCAACCACGCTTGGTCCTTTACCTCCTTCATTCCAGCCGCCTTCGAATTGGTGAGCGGCTAATGCACCGCCCCATAAAAATGGTTTTTTAGTCATTTTTGGTTCCTTGTTATTGCTTAATTTCGAATATGATATCGTCAAGATTTACGTCTTTATTTTCAGTTAATGTGATCAATTGGTATTGATCTGTATTAACAATAATAATCGGGGTAATTAATGGATAACCCGCTTGTTTGATCGCTTGGGGATCGAAACTGATTAGCTTATCACCTTTTTTAACTTGTTGACCCATACTGATATGGTAACTAAATTCATTATTAGTTAGATTTACGGTATCAATACCAACGTGAATTAATAATTCTACGCCGTTATCAAGAACTAATCCGACGGCATGTTTTGAACTTTCAAATACCGCGCTAACAACACCATCAAATGGTGCGTAAACATGATTATCAGTTGGTTCAATGGCAATTCCGTCACCCATCAATTTTTGGGCAAAAGCAGGATCAGGCACCTCACTTAGTGGTAAGGCTTTACCGATTATAGGGCTAGTAATGTCAATTTTTTCAAGAATGACTTTTGGTGTGTCGTTTTCAATTTTTTCATTATTTTGTTTGTTTTCATTGGTGCCCAAAATTTGCATAAGAATAACTGGTCCAAATAATGCTATAGCTGAACCGATTCCTACACCAATGATTGAACCATAATGTTCCGGATTAATTGCATTAACAATAGTTAATGGACCAGGTAATGCCGCATAAGTGTAGTAGTAAGGTGTAAAGAAACCAGCGACCATACCACCAATTGCAGCACATAGACAACCATAAATGAATGGTGTTTTAAAGCGTAAATTAACGCCATAAATCGCTGGTTCAGTGATACCAAATAGACCGGTGACAAAAGCCGATATTGATACTCCTTTCATCTCAGTAGAACGCGTTTTAATGTAGAATCCTAAGGCTGCACCGACTTGGCCAATAACGGCTATAGTTTGATAAGCTTGGAAGGAATCTTTACCATATAGGTTAATATTTTCAATAATAACGGGTGTAATACCCCAATGAACACCAAAAATAACAAGAACTTGCCAAAATGCGCCGATAATTGCACCTGCTATCCATGGCGCAAGGTTAACAATCCAGTTGTACCCGCTTGCAAGATAGTGCGCAGCACCAGAAGTAATTGGTCCTATTACTAATAAAGTCAATGGAACCATAATGACTAAGCAGATCAATGGCATTATTAATGGTTTAATAATACTGTGTAAGCGAGGCTCTAATAACCGTTCTAAATAAGAGAGTAACCATACTAAGAATAGTGGTGGTAATACGGTTGACATATAAGTGGTTTCAGATAGTGGTATACCAAATAAATCAAATGTTCCACCTTCTTTAATAAGTTTTGCTATCTCTGCCCATGTTGGTGAAAGTAGTGCCGCACAACATGCTACCGCAATGTAGATATTGCAACGGAAATGTTGTGAAGCGGTAATAGCAATAAAGATAGGTAAAAAAGTAAATGGTGCCCAAGAGATAAAACTAAATACTTGGCAAGTGCCAGTTTGTTCAAATTCTGGGTAAGCTAGTTTAACTAAAATTAAGATCCCTTGCAGTATCCCCGCACCTGCCAATACATAAACAAATGGAGCAAAAACCGCTGACATTGTCGCGATAATACGATTTAAAATACTGCTTTTGCTATTTACATCTACTTTGTTGTCACCACTCATCAATTTGGAAAATGCATTATAGACTTTATCAACATTAGTACCAATTACAACTTGAATTTGTCCACCTTTTTCAACCACCGTGATAACACCCGGAAAGCTAGCGATTTTTTCTTTTGCATTTGCCGGAGTGGATTGGGTAACGACACGCAAGCGAGTTGCACAACGAGCGACAGAAACAATATTCTTTTCACCGCCCAACTCATTTAATATATCAACTGCTAATTTATCATAATCTCTAATTTTAGATGACATTTATTAAGCTCCTTTCAACAGGTAAGAGAGCCTATATTATCCCTAAAATAAAAATTGTTAATTACTAATTTTATTGTTTGTGATCTAGATCCCGTTTTCTAGTAAATTCAATTTATTTATTCTAGTATATGTATAAAATATCAATTATTTATATCAATAATAAAGAACAACTAATGTTAAAATACCAAGATGTGGCAAAGAAAATACAGCAGGCAATTTACCAACAAAATCTGCCCAAAGATACGCAATTGCCTAATATCGAGGGTTTAATTCAACAATATCAAGTTAGTCGTACTACAATTATCAAAGCACTCAATCGTCTTGAAAGACACGGCGTAATTTATCAAATACAAGGCAGTGGCATTTTTGTTAGGCAGCCGAAAAAACGTGGTTATCTCAATTTCTTAGAAAGCCATGGCTTTAGTGTCGACCTGAATGATTTGCCTGGCTCATCACTAGTGTTTAATGTTGATGTTATTCAACCTAATACTAAAGTTAAAGAGAATTTGCATTGTGAAGATGATGAAGAGGTCTATTATATAAAACGACTACGATTGGTTGAAGGCAGGGTATATGGTTTTGAACAATCTTATTATCGAAAAAAAATTGTTTCTTATTTAAATAGAGAAATTGCTGAAAACTCAATCTTTAGTTATGTAAAAGATATTTGTAAGGTCAATATCGGTTTTTCAGACAAATATTTTAAAGCCATAAAATTGGATCAAGATATCGCCCCTTATTTAGGTTTAAAGGCCGGCGATCCCGCTTTATGTGTTGAAGAGATCTTTTATACTTCTTCTGGTGAACCTTTCGATTTTTCACAAATTATCTATCATTACGATAATGCGAAATTCTTTGTTCAAAGTCATTCAAAATAGTCAGCAAGATTTCATTTAGTTAATAAATTATTAACCAAATGAAATCTAATTAATCTAAAGTACTTTATATAAACTTACATCAAATTAGTTTTGCTCGACCTTTTTAAGCGTTTCGAATGAGCCTGATAAGGTTAGGGTGATTTCATATTCAGGTGGTGTATAAATATCAACATCAATATCACTAGAGGCCATTGAAACCATTCTCAACATTTGATTACTGCTAAAGTTATTTCTTTCATGAATTGCTTCAGGATATCTTGATTGAAGTTCAAGTGAAATAGGTGCACCAACGACATATTGTTTAGCTATTAAGCGTTCAACTTTAGTGGTTAATTGGTTTAATAAAAGAGTTTCATGCTCTTTTACTGCGGTTTGAATGGCTTGTGGTGATACGCTATAAGAGATGTTATTATTGACTTCCATTTTTAACTCTTGTGCTTTAGTAATAATCTTACCGATAAGATCGAGTTTATTTGTTTTTATTTTTAAAGTGTTATTAACAAAATAACGTTGCTCATTAATTTTGTTTGTATCAATTTGTCTGACAAACGAGCTCTTAATTGAAATATTTGTTAAACCGATATTTTTTAAATCATTCGCGATATTAGTATATTTTTGGTATAGATCTTCTTTTGCTTTACTTTCACTATTAGCGACTGAAGTAATTTGGAACAGATAATAGTTAGTTAACTTCTCTTCTTCAAGCTGAGAAATATTATTTATATTATATTTATCAAGGGCTTTATTTAGATTGATAAAACTGTCATTATCATCAATAGTTAATACAATATTAAGAAACGCTTGATAATGGTTATTTTCTTTATTGTTTTCTTTCGCAACTGTTTTAACACTGTTTTGGTAGTCTATGGTGACTAAATTATCGTCGGTGATATCAAGTGTGTTTAGATAATTTTTTAATTCCTTCATTGTCTCAACGTTAAGATCGGAAGCTTCAGTAGGTGTTGCTCCTTCTGTTTCTAAAGTAATAGAAAATTCAACTGTATCAGGTTTTAATTTAATACTATCAATAATATTTGAACTAATTTTCCCCACTGGAATGAGATCTTTGCCATATTTTAATTGTTGCAGTTCTAAATAAGAGTTACTGACGTTTAACTCGTTATAGTTTGCCTGAGATGGAAATATGGTACTTATATTGAGTAACAAAATTAATATAAATTTTTTTTTCATTTTATTTCCTTAATTCAGTCTAGAGAAATGGGCTTAAGTAAATTAATGTCGAAAGATAAGACAAATGATAATTAATTTATTTGAAAAGTTGTCAAATAGTTGTAAAAGATTACAAATATAAAAAAAGCGTCTTACGACGCTTGGTTATTTAATGCCATATTTAGAACGATAAGCTTCGACTTGGACTACTTGGTCTTTACGTGATGGATCACGATAAAGATATTGGATCAAATCATCTAAAGTGATAATCGAAATTACGTTACAATGATAAGTTTGTTTGATTTCTTGAATAGCGGATAATTCACCTCGACCTTTTTCTTGACGATCAAGACAGATTAATACGCCAGCAAGTTTAGATTGATTATCTTCTAAAATTCGCATTGATTCACGAATTGCAGTACCAGCGGTAATTACATCATCAACTAACATGACGCGTTGTTGATAAATAGAACTACCAACTAAATTACCACCTTCACCATGATCTTTAGCTTCTTTTCGGTTAAAGCAATAAGGTACATCAACATTGTGGTGCTCGGATAAAGCCACAACTGTAGATGAGACAATTGGGATACCTTTGTAGGCAGGACCAAAGATGACATCATATTTTAAATTTGCATCCATTAATGCAGCGGCATAAAAACGACCTAATAACGCCAAATCCTTTCCGGTATTAAATAGTCCTGCATTAAAAAAATAGGGACTTTTCCGTCCTGATTTTAAGGTAAACTCACCAAATTTTAATGCTTGCCTATCTAAAGCAAATTCTATAAATTCACTCTTATATGATTTCATCGATCCTCTCCAATTAATCTTTCAAAGCTTGTTTTTGTGCTTCTGTAATAGTTGTGATGCCACTTTTTGCTAGTTCTAATAAAGTTAATAATTCTTCATGACTAAACGGTTCACCTTCGGCAGTACCTTGAATTTCAATGATGCGACCATCATCAGTCATTACCACATTCATATCGGTTTCGGCATTAGAATCTTCAATATATTCTAAGTCGCATACCGCTTCACCATTAACAATGCCTACCGATACGGCAGCCACTAAAGATTTAATTGGGTTTTGCTTGATTTTACCACTTGCTAACATCATGTTTATTGCATCAACTAATGCCACACTAGCACCAGTTATTGATGCTGTTCTAGTGCCTCCATCAGCTTGGATAACATCACAATCTAGTGTAATGGTATATTCCCCTAATAATTTTAGATCAATCATTGCGCGTAATGAACGTGCAATAAGGCGTTGGATTTCCATCGTACGGCCAGTTTGTTTTCCTTTTGCCGCTTCACGTTGGGTTCTTGAATTGGTAGCTCGAGGTAACATACCATATTCAGCAGTTACCCATCCTTGATTTTGACCTTTTAAAAAGCGAGGTACAGATTCTTCAATTGTTGCATTACAAAGTACTTTTGTTTCACCAAACTCGACTAATACAGAACCTTCTGCATGCTTAGTGTAATGACGGGTTATTTTGATTGGGCGGACTTGTTCCGCGGATCGACCAGACGGGCGCATGCAATTCTCCAGCAGTTTTATTTTAAAATTTATCTTTGAACTTATTAAATCATTTAGGAGGACATCAACAAGAAAGCGTTGATGTTTAGCCTAAGCTAAGAGCACATTATACAGAATTTGTGATACAATGCCCAGCAAGTTTTTCATAAATTTAGGACCTATTATGATTTCTAGTATGACCGCATATGCACGAAAAGAGTTAAACCAATCATGGGGTAGTGCGTCTTGGGAGTTGCGTTCGGTCAATCAGCGCTATTTAGAAACCTATATTCGTTTGCCTGAACAGTTTCGTTCGCTTGAGCCGATTGTTCGTGAGCGTCTTCGTGCTCGATTAACTCGTGGTAAAGTCGAATGTAATCTACGCTTCGAACTCGATCCAGCAGCGCAGCATCAAGAGTTATCATTAAATATAGAGCTTGCTAAACAGATATTAACTGCCGGTGATTGGATTAAACGTGAATATCAAACAGGAGCAATCAATCCACTTGATGTTTTACGTTGGCCAGGGGTGATGTCAAGCAAAGAACAAAATTTGGATACTATTTCGCAAGAAATTTTGGCTTTACTTGAAAGTGCAATAGAGGAATTTATCGCAGTTCGTGAACGTGAAGGCCAAGCCTTAAGTGAATTAATTACTCAGCGTTTAGCGGCGATAACGGTTGAAGTTGATAAAATTCGAAATTGGATGCCACAAATCTTGGAATGGCAAAAAGAGCGCTTAAAAAGCAAAATAGAAGAAGCCAATATTGAACTTGATAGCTCTCGTCTTGAACAAGAAATTGTGATAGTTGCGCAAAAAATCGATGTGGCTGAAGAGTTAGATCGTTTAATGACTCATGTCAAAGAAACCTATGCAATCTTAAAGAAAAATGAGGCCGTAGGTCGTCGACTCGATTTTATGATGCAAGAATTTAATCGTGAATCAAATACCATTGCTTCAAAATCAATCAATGCGGATGTTACTGCTAGTGCTATCGAACTTAAAGTCTTGATTGAACAAATCCGCGAGCAAGTACAAAATATCGAATAATTTAATGAGCAAGTACTTCGGTATTTTAGCGGTTATCTTAGCCTCGCTATTATGGGGCACAACGGGCACAGCTGCCACGTTTGCTCCTTCTTTAACGTCTTTATTTATTGGCGCATTTGCTATGGGTATTGGTGGAATATTGCAGTGCGGATTGGCAATACCTAGCATCATCCAAGCGCAATCGTTACTCAGATTGCATTATCGTTATTTGATTGTTGGTGCATTAGCGGTTGCTATTTATCCCTTAGCTTTTTATTCATCTATGCGCTTATCAGTCGTTAGTATAGGTACCGTTGTTTCGATAGGCTCAGCACCAATCTTGTCAGCAATTATTGAATATTTAAGTCGTGATTTCCAGTTCAGCAAACAGTGGGCGATAGGCGCCTTATTGGGAATTATCGGTATGAGTATGTTGGCTTTTTCGGGAAATGAGGCAACGCAATACAGTCATCTCAGTTGGGGGATTTTATTAGGGTTAGTTGCTGGCCTTACTTATGCGCTTTACTCATGGTCAGCACGGCAATTAATGTTAAAAGGGATGAATAGTAAAGCAGCAATGGGGACGACTTTTGGTGGAGGTGGATTATTATTAATCCCAGTGATGGTCATTACCGGCTCGGCTTTTTTGACAGCATGGAATAATATAACAGTTGGATTTTATATGGCATTGATTCCAATGTTTTTGGGTTATTTATGTCATGGCTATGGATTATCAAAAA
Organism: uncultured Gilliamella sp.; assembly: GCA_946480175.1. Lineage (GTDB taxonomy): Bacteria > Pseudomonadota > Gammaproteobacteria > Enterobacterales > Orbaceae > Gilliamella. Next base: position 7,860 of record CAMLIK010000012.1, on the reverse strand, counting down.
AATCGGCCAGTATGGCTATTACCATCACGCTGTTAGAACCGGTTGTGGTGACAATCCTCGCGATATTGATTGTTGGGGAAGATTTATGTTTAATCAGTTGGCTTGGCATATTAATGATTTTTCTCTGTCTAATAATGGTTATCACATCAAATCTAAATAAAAAATCGTTTTAATTCAATTTATTCATCATCGTTTACTTTTCCGTAAGTTAGTCTAAAATGCACACGTCAAATTAATAAGATATTTCCTACTTTTATAGGAAAACTAAAGGAATTGACAACGATCATTTTACGTTAACTAAAAATTAAGTTTTTATGTTTCATCTGTTTTTAAAGGAGTAATAAGGAATAAAACATGAGCTTTACCGTTAGTCATTATCAATCATCACAAAAATTTAATTTGGTTTTAACCTTAGGTTTTTTCTTAGTGGGTATTATTGCTGCGATAATTTTGGGCATTATCTATTCAGTTATCTCTTATTATTCACCCATAATGTTACTTAATATCGTTATAGTTGTTGGTCTGGGATTGGCACTAGGTATTATTACTACTCAGTTTGCAAAATTAGCCAAAGTAAGAAATACCGTTGTCAAATTCGTCATGGGATTTTTTTTCTGTTTATTTGCTTATTATTCAAGTGTATGTGCTTTTGAAATTAGCCTTTTATCTGGCGATCCACTAGATTATGTTGAACTGTTTTTGTCACCGTTCTCAGTGTTTGACATTATGTTTAATGTTATTCTTCCAAACCGTGAAATAGCCATCACCAAAGGCTCAACGACAAGTAATATTTCTTGTTTCGTTTTGGCAATATTGTATTTTATCGAATTTCTCATCTTCTTCTGTCCCTTAATTGTTGTACTGAAAATTGATGATTATTATTGTGAAGATTGTCAGGTTTGGTATCAAAAATATCGTTTTTTTTCATCAAGCATTCAAAATTTAGAATCTAATATCACTAATAATATAACTGGCAGTTATGCAGATGTGTTGTCACAACTGACTTTCTTTTCGGCTAAAAAAGGGTTTGCTAGCCAAGTCGATCAATCAGCTGATAGCCTAGATATTTTAGTTCATCATTATAGCAAATGTCCGAAATGTCAGCAAAAAAGTATACTTAGCATATATAAGAACTTATTGGAAAAAGGAAAAAAAGGGCAGGAGTTTAAGCTTTTTAGAAAGGGTATATTGGTTGAAAATGCTTATATTGATAATAAAACCGATGCATTATTTGTACAGCAAATAGCAGCATATTATCAATCCAAATGACTTTATAGGGGGCGTAATGCCCCGTTTTTATTGTTTGGCGAATGTCGATTTATGTTTGCTTTAAGCTATCAATATAACATTGCCTAAACAATGTTGGTTACTCCAAAATCAACAGCAGTTAATGATCTCTCAAGTCATTCAAGTTGAAGAATAGTGGTAGAATATAAATCGATGGTAATAACCTTAAGAGTTGTCTTGTTAGGTTTAGCAAAATAGAGAATATCGCTATACCAAAAAAATGGAAGAAGCTAGTTGTTACCATTTGTCATCCTACAAAGACAAATGAAAACGTCGTATAACTTAATATAATGGCAGATATTGCCACTAAACCTACATCAGAACTAAATTGCTCTGACTAATACATCAGATATAAAGCAACCTAATATAAAGATAACACTGGTAATAACGCTAGCATAATTTTTAGAACCGTAATTATAACCAATAATAGGTTGCATACCTTGGTTAATGCCGATAACATCATAATCAGTGTAATTAGTCGGTTAGCATTAGCTTAATATACAATTATATCGCAATGATCCTGATGTTTCTCGATTATCTAACTTATGGTATAAATTATCAATTGCTGCCTATATAGCCATTGTTTTGAAACTATTAAGGTCTATATAGGCAGCAATTTTGGCAGTATTAATTGCCTCTGAAGATTTATCATTAGTCGGTTGGATTGATATAAAGCTGATTATATTTATCTACCAACGATGACAATATCACTGTTTTGTGACAGGCTAGACAGATTTTCGTTTTACTCTATTTTAATATTGTTAATTATTAATTTTTTAACATAGCTAATATTATCTTGAATCTCTCAAGATAATAAAATAATTTAACGAAACTAGTGATCCGCTAACCTATTTTAAGCGGTTAAAAAAACGCTAAACTATAAAATTTGTTTCTACTGGTAAATAAAATAGATAATACTAGTAAGGTAGTGCCTCTTTTATTATAAATATAGCTAAATTTTAATGGATGAAAAGGAACAATGAATATGAAGAAAATACTTACTTTTGGATTATTAATTCTATGTTTAGTTGGATTTGCTAACGCACAATTATTAAATAATTTATCTTATGATGAAGTACTGAAACTAGCAACTGAAGAAAATGATCCGAATGCACAAAATGAGTTAGGTTATAGACTAGTGCAAGGTAAAGGGATTCAACAAGATCCCTTGAAAGCGAAAGAATGGTTTGAAAAAGCCGCTGCACAAGGTGATACAGGGGCTGAATTTAATTTAGGCAATATGTATACTCTGGGTATAGGTGTTCCACAAGACTATGTTAAAGCTAAAGAGTGGTTTGAAAAAGCAGCAGCAAAAAATGATCAAGTTGCCCTATATAATTTAGCCGATATATATAAAGAAGGAAAAGGAGTTACTAAAAACCTAGCAAAAGCGAAAGAATTGTTTGAAAAGTTAGCTGAACAAGGTTTTGCTGACGCACAAGTTCGTTTAGGAAACATCTATTTCTTTGCTGAAGGGGTAAGCAAAGATCTTGCTAAAGCGCTATATTGGTATAAAAAAGCCGCCGATCAAGGCCAAGCTGTAGCCCAATATTATTTGGGATGCATGTATTTAGTTGGTGAAGGTGTTGAATTAGATTTCACTAAGGCAGTATATTGGTTTGAAAAAGCCGCGGAACAAGCTCAACCAAAGGCTCAGTTTAATTTGGCTAAAATGTATGAAGATGGCGAAGGTACTGAAAAAGATCTGACTAAAGCGCTATATTGGTATGAAAAAGTGGCTGAACAAGATAATGCAGATGTGCAATATTATGTAGGAGATATGTATTTCACAGGTAAAGGTACTAAAGAAGATCATTTCAAAGCTCGATACTGGTATGAAAAAGCTGCTGCACAAGGTCAACCAGAAGCTCTGTTTAATTTGGGCGTGCTTTATCGAAATGGCGATGGTGGTCTAAAAAAAGATTCTAAAAAAGCCATAGAATTGTTTAAAAAAGGTTGTGAAGCGGGTATCCAACATGAAATTTGTCTAAAGTTCATGAATAAGCAAAATGTGAATTAAGTAAGCGATTTAACAATTTAATTTTAAAGGGGCATTTAGTCCTAATGCTTATCATAAATTTAATTGACAAGCATTAGTCATGATGTCCCTTTTTTATTAAAGCATGTTAGGTATGTTTTGGATAATGCCTTCGTTTAATCGATTTAAAATACCAATATAACGTAGCGTAAGCGATACCGGTTGATAGGAAATCAGCGGTTGGTGATGATGCCCAAACGCCATTTAAATCGAAGAATAGTGGTAAAATGTAGAGAGTTGGTAACAGAATTAAAAGTTGTCTTGAAAGGCTTAACAAAATAGAGACTCTCGCCATACCAATACATTGGAAGAAGCTGGTTGTTACCATTTGGAAACCGACAAACGCAAATGAAAACGTAGTATAACGTAATGCAATCGCGGATATTGCCACTAAATCCATATCAGAACTAAATGCTCTAACCAATACATCAGGCATAAAGCAACCTAATATAAAGCCGACACTGGTAATTATGGTTGCAATTTTAACTGCGTAGATAAAGGTTTCCTTCACCCGAGCATAATTTTTAGAACCATAATTATAACCAATAATAGGTTGCATACCTTGGTTAACGCCGATAACAATCATGATAATCAGCGTAATTAATCGGTTAGCGTTAGAATAACCTGCAATCGCATCATCACTTGAAACATGCGATATTGGTGCATAATGTGTTAACTGCCAGTTAATAAAAACCACCACAACCGATGCCGCCACTTGCATAGCAAATGGTGACATACCAATCGACAAAATAGACTTAATATAAGTTAAATCGAGTCTAAAGTTGCGACGGTATAATTTAATATTACTGTTTTTGCTAATAAAGTGCTGCATTACAAACAGAAAGCTAATAAACATTGATAGGGTAGTTGCAAAAGCGGCGCCGCGCATTCCCCAACCTAAAGCAATAATAAAAATTGGCGCAAGAATAATATTGGCAATTACACTAATAAACATGGTTACCATGGCTTTAAACGGATAACCACTGGCGCGCATCATATTATTATAATTGAATGTTAATGTGATAAAAATACTACCTGGTAAAAACACCTCTAAAAACTCACGAGCATAAACATGATTGGTAGGACTTGATCCTATAAAATGTAAAACAGGATCGATAAAATAGAGTAGTAATGCTAAAGTAATACCGCTGAGTACTGCCGTTAACATGAACGATGTTCCCGCAACTTTTTCGGCTTTGTCGACATCCCCACGACCTAAAAATATGGAAATACGGCTTGCCGAACCAATACCCACCAGCATACCAATACCAGCAGCAAGATTCATCACTGGCAAAATTATACCTGCGCCACTCAACGCTTCACGACCAATCCAATGACCAATAAAAATTCCATCAATAATATTATAAAGTGTATTTACCGTCGTCCCAATAATTGAAGGGAGTGCATATTGCCAAAATATTAGACTAATTTTCTTATGTCTAAAATCATCATAAATATCGCGTGAGTTTGTCATTTTATTCACATTGATAAAGGTTAAAAGTTGTTAAGAATTTTTAGAATCAATATACGTAAAAGTATAAACTTGACTAGAATAATCTTGTCTAGTTTAACAGAGATAAGAATTGATGATAGCACTTTTTTAATGCTTTGATAAAATAGACACTATTAAATCGTCTAGCTAATTAGGAATTTCCATGAGCGTACAAATAGAAAACGTTGTTTTACATAAATTAATAAGAAAAAGCGATACGGATATCGAATTACAACTTCGTGACTCACTACTCAGCAATGAACAATCGGTAGCCAACTTAATTGAAGATATCAATCGTATTTATAACAATAAAAGTAAAGCTTATGGATTATTTAATAGTGAGAGCCTTTTTGAACAATCATTAAAAGAGTTACGGGTAGGGAATCAAGATTTCCTCAACTTTAGCCAAGAATCAACCAAACAATTACGTAACGAACTGGCAAAATATCCATTTGCTGAAGGTGGTACCGTTATCTTTTGCCACTACCGATATTTGGCTGTTGAATATCTTATTATTGCGGTGTTAAATAGTTGTTTAAGTATGTTAGTTAATGAGCAACTCAATATATCACAAACCCAATATTTAGATGTTGATCATGCCGATATTATTGCTCGTATCGACATCACCGAGTGGGAAACTGCCCCAAACTCAAAACGCTACTTGACCTTCTTAAAAGGTCGAGTAGGACGAAAAGTATCCGATTTCTTTATGGATTACTTAGGGGCGAGTGAAGGGCTAGATGCCAAAGCACAAAACAAAACCTTAGTTAAGGCGGTGGATGACTATTGCCAAGAGATGCAATTTGACAAGCAAGATAAAACTAACGCTCGTGAAAATGTTTATAATTATTGCCAAGCGCAGTTGCAAGCGGGAGAAGAGATTGAACTGAAAAATCTTGCCAACGAACTGCCAACAACTGCCGAAAATAATTTTATGGAATTTGTCAAAAATAGTGAATATGATCTAGAAGACACTTTCCCTGTCGACCGTAGTTCACTACGCCAACTCAAAAAATTCTCGGGTAGCGGTGGGGGATTAACCTTAAGCTTTGATTCCGATCTATTAGGTGAACGTATCAAATGGGATCCGCAAACTGACTCACTAGTGATCAAAGGTATACCACCTAATTTGCGAGATCAACTTCAACGAAACAGTGGCTCAAACTAGGAAAAGACTATGAAATATATTGGCGCACATGTGAGTGCTGCTGGCGGTGTCGATAATGCTCCTATTAATGCTTATCAAATTGGTGCAACCGCTTTTGCTTTATTCACCAAAAATCAACGACAATGGCATGCAAAACCGCTTGAAACAGCAGTGATTGATAGTTTCAAAAAGCGTTGTGAACGCTATGGATTTACTAGTAAACAAATCCTACCGCATGATAGTTATCTTATTAACCTAGGTAGCCCTGACAATGAACAACTTGAAAAATCACGCACCGCGTTTTTGGACGAAATGCAACGTTGTGAACAGTTAGGCCTAACTTTGCTAAACTTTCATCCAGGTAGTCATTTACAAAAAATTTCGGTTGATGACTGTTTAGCGCGTATTGCCGAATCGATAAATATCACGCTAGATAAAACCAAAAGTGTCGTCGCTGTGATAGAAAACACAGCAGGACAAGGATCTAACCTAGGTTATAAATTTGAACATCTGGCACAAATCATCGACAAAGTAGAAGACAAAAGCCGTGTAGGCGTCTGTATTGATACTTGTCACGCTTTTGCTGCCGGTTATGACTTACGCAGCGAAAAAGCCTGCAAAGAGACCTTTGATGAGTTTGAAAAAATTGTCGGTTTTAAATATTTACGAGGTATGCATTTAAACGATGCTAAAAGCGAACTTGCCAGCCATGTTGATCGTCATGACAGCTTAGGCAAAGGCACCATTGGTGAAACCGCATTTAAATTTATTATGCAAGACTCACGGATTGATGAAATACCTCTTATTCTTGAAACGATTAACCCAGATATTTGGGCACAGGAGATTGCTTGGTTAAAAGAACAGGAAAAATAATAAAATGCAAATAAAGAAAATAATACCGATATGTATATTGTTCTTATTAAGTTGTAGCTTTTATGCAATTGGCTATACACGAGAGCAATTAGAGATATTTAAACTTAATCTTGTTGATGATAGCGAGCCAAAATTCTATTTTGTTAAGTTACTCCAAGGTAGTCATATTGTTATTTATGACAAAGATGGCAATAAAAAACAATCTATTCAACCAATATTTCCTGATATAGAGGATGATTATAAAAAAAATAAATATCAATTACCTCAAAAATATCGACAAAGTTTTTTGACTGCCAGTGGCATATCCGAAACGGATAACTTATTCGTATATAATTATGAATATAATAAATTGTATAGTTTTCCCATTAGTAAATTAGAGGTATTTGCAATAAAGAGCGGTTGTGATCCTACTAATGAAAAAAATCAAGCTCATTATCAATTTGGATTTGCATTAGCGTTGAATCAACTACCTCAAGATTACGATCCTAATGATACAACGTTTGTTTATATTGGAAAGGAAAATCCTTTTGCTCAACAGCAACTAACTTTATTAAACTGGCAAAAAATTAACGATAAAGAGTATGATTATTTAGCACAAACTCATGGATTACATTACTATTTAGCGACATTAGGGAAAATGTGGGACCCAGATCATTACCTTGAACGAGATTATTACCCTGAACTTGGGAGATTAGTGGTTAAGGATGGCAAGAATAACATCTTATTTAATAGTAACTATCTTTCAAAGACGATATACATCACTCTACCTTTAAATGGCAAAGATAAAGACCATGAATACAAAAACCAATGGACGGGAAGATTATTTAAAAATAAACCATTAGTCGTGTTTGGCTTTGTCTCAGAAATGGGTTGCCCAGTAATAGACTTTATTGATTCATCTTTTTCTCGTCATGGCATAAATCTACACTGCGATCGTCTTTATATGCGTAAATGATATGCTCTACAGGGCCAGATATTGATGAATTAATACATAAGGAAGTGAATAAAATGCAAATAAAGAAA
>CAMLIK010000011.1 GCA_946480175.1 uncultured Gilliamella sp. | reverse complement strand
CTTTTATGAACGAAAAAAAAGAGAATAAAATTACATGGTTAGTAAGATTCTCATACGGTAGTGGTAATTTAATTGGTAGTGGCGCATTAGCCATTAGTGGAGCTTGGTTACTCTATTTTTATACCACTTTTTGTGGTTTAAGCGTGGTGCAAGCTGCATTAATTTTTTCGATCGCCACTTATTTGGATGTCATACTTAATCCATTGATGGGATTTATTACTGACAATTTCTATCAAACTAAAATCGGACAACGTTTTGGCAGACGGCGATTTTTTATTTTGATTGGTATACCGTTGATGATTATCTATCCTATGCTATGGATTGATGGTATGGGATTTTGGTACTACTTAATCACCTATATTTTATTTGAGATTATTTATACCAGTATTATGATTCCATTTAATACCTTACCGGTAGAAATGACCGCTAACTTCTCTGAACGTACTTATTTGACTGGTTCGAAAGCGATGTTTGGTAAAGTAGCTAATTTCTTAGGTGCCGCAATACCGGGGGTATTTTTCTATTTCTACAGTAAAGAATCCGCAACACCATTTTTATTAACTGGTATCACTTATGCAACGATCATGATGCTAGCGTTAATTTTACTCTATTGCAATAGTTGGGAAAAACCTAAAGAAGAAGTAAAAGATGAATCTGTTCATAGCTTTTTTGAAGCAATCAAGAAGCTTTTCATCGACATATTATCAACTTTCCGTATCAAAACATTTAGAACCCATTTAGGCATGTATCTATTTGGGTTTGGAGCTGAATGGTTGTTTACCGCGGTATTTACCTATTTCATCGTATTTAGTTTAGGTGAACCTCGCTCATTTGTGGCTTCAATGAATTCATTAAGTAGTATTTGTCAGTTGGTTTCTACAGCATTTTTTATGATGTACTGTGCTAAAAAAGGCTTTAAAAAACCATTTATTATCGCACTATTAATTGTTATTTCATCAATGATGGGGTATATCGGTATTTATTATTTAAATCTGCCTCATATTACCTGGATTGTTGTCGGTATTACTATTTGGTTTGGGTTGGGAACTGGTGGTGTTTATTATATTCCTTGGAGTGTATATGTGTTTCTTGCGGATGTAGATGAAGTGGTAACCAATCGTCGTCGTGAAGGGGTATATGCAGGTGCAATGACGATGGCCGGTAAATTAGTTCGAGCTTCAATTGTTTTTGTACTTGGTGTGATATTAAGTGCCTATGGTTTTGAATCGAAATCACATATTCAACCACAAAGTGCGATTGATGCTATTAATGGTATTATTTTGTATGGGGTAGTTGGTATGGCATTAATTGGAGCTTTCTTTGCTTGGCGAATGAAGCTTGATCACGCTACTCACTCCATCATTATTAATGAAGTTGCCCGTATCCGCCAAGGTGGCAAAATGGAAGATGTTACTCCTGAAACTCGAAAAGTGGTTGAAGAACTATCAGGCATCGCTTATGACAAATGTTTTGGTAATAATAATATTGGCTTTAAGCAAAAAGAGACCACAACGAAATAAAAAATATATTTATCAGGATCAGCATGCTGATCCTGCGGTTATACACTAAAACAACAAACATTAGAGCTAAACTAAAAGATTTATGTTTGTAAAAATAGAAGGGACAAACTTATGACGACTATATCTGTAAAAGATTTTGGCGCTATTGGTGATGGAAAATCAATAAATACTCAAGCTTTTGCCAAAGCAATTGAACATATTGAACAATTAGGTGGTGGAACATTAATTGTTCCTGTTGGCACCTATTTTACTGGTGCAATTAAACTTTGCAGCAACCTAACTTTAGTTATTGAACAGGGGGCTACTTTACTATTCTCTGATGATGCTAATGATTATCCGGTGGTTAATTCTCGTTGGGAAGGTGTTAAGCAAGATGTGTATATGCCGTGTATATATGGCCAAAATATCAAAAATGTGGTTATCACCGGTAATGGTAAGATTGATGGTAATGGTCAAAAATGGTGGCATATATTTCGTCATGATCGAAGCAATCTTAAATATCCACGACCTTATTTAATTGGTTTTGATTTTTGTGAGCGAGTGACTATTGAAAAAGTATTTTTGACTCAATCACCGAGTTGGACAGTTCATCCAATGGAATCGAATAATGTTGTTGTCGATAATATTTCAATTCTAAATCCTGCTGATTCACCCAATACCGATGGTGTCAACCCTGAATCTTGTCGTAATGTGAGAATTTCAAATTGTTATATTGATGTTGGCGATGATTGTATTGCCATTAAAGCCGGCACGGAAGAAACAGCAGAAAAAAGCCCATGTGAAAATATTTTGATTACTAATTGTAATATGATTCATGGGCATGGTGCCGTGGTTCTTGGTAGTGAGATGAGTGGTTGCATCCGTAATGTCACGATTACCAATTGTGTATTCCAAAAAACCGATCGAGGGGTAAGATTTAAAACTCGTCGAGGTCGTGGAGGCACGATTTCTGATATCACATTTAGTAATATTGTTATGGACGAAGTTCTATCTGCTTTTGTGATGAACTATTACTATTATTGTGGTCCGAAAGGGAATGATCCTATTGTTTGGAATAAAGAGCCGATGCCAATAAATGAAGCAACTCCAGCTTGCCATAACATCAGTTTTTCAAACATTATTGCTAAAAATGTACGTGCTTATGCTGGCTTTTTATATGGAATTCCTGAATCACCAATTTCAAATATCTCTTTTGATAATGTCCGCGTATCAATGCAACAAAATGCGCAACCAGGCGAAGTTGATATGTTTAAAGATGTTAAACCTGAAGCGGGCAAAGGATTCTTTATTGAGAATGCACAAAGCGTGTTATTTAATAATGTAATTATCGATAATATTGTCAGTGAACCGCTATTTGTTAAAAATAGTGAAGACGTTCATGTTAATCAATCCTTTGTTAAGCAAGATGGTAAATTAATCAGCTTGAAGGCTTAAATATGATCGCTAAAATAACCGCGGCATAAAGTCAGCGGTTATTTTATTTTTATTATTTCATCTTTTAAGCAGTTAATAGCATTCTTAAATATAAAAATTTTGCTTTTTAGTAAAGTGAGATTTTTTAACGATCTATCCGCCTTTTAATAACATATTGTTTATTCATATTATTTGTATTGCTGGCAAATTGCCCATTTCTCTAAAAATAAAATAATTTTGAAGTTGATCACATTTATCCAATAAAGCCGTTAAAGCTAAATTTTTAGCTATTCATACTCCAATCAGTACTTAACTCTTTATAGGATAAATTATGACAAGTGCATTTTATAAAAAACCAACTTATTGGTTTGCTTCGTTTTATAGCATTATGTATTACGCGGCAGGTAGTTTTGTTTTTTCTTTTTATGCAATATGGCTTAGTAAAGAGATTGGTTTAACAGCAAAACAGACCGGTATTATCTATTCTTTTAACTATTTCATCTCGTTAATTATCATGATTATTTATGGTGTGTATCAAGATAAATTAGTTTTAAAGAAACATCTAATCTGGTTTCAAAGCATCATTATAACTTGTGCAGCACCTGCGCTAATTTATGTTTATGAACCGCTGTTACGACATAATTTTTATGCTGGTGTTATTTTTGGTAGCTTCTTCTTAGGTTTTGGTTGGGTTGCCGGTATGGGCTTAATCGATTCTTATTGTGAAAAAATCAGCCGGGCGTTTGATTTTGAATTTGGACAATGCCGAACTTGGGGCTGTATTGCCTATGCCGTTGGTACTTTTATCGCAGGTATATTGATTAGTATTAATCCACACCTTAACTTTTGGGCAGCTTCAGTAGTTGGTGTCTGTTTTATGGTGTTAAATCTGAATTTCAAACCAGATTTAAGTAAATCATCGGCAGCTGTATTCCAAAAGAAAGATAAACTAAGTTTTAACGAGATTGTCTCAGTATTTGGTCTTAAAAAGTTTTGGATATTTGTTGTTTATGTACTTGGTACTTATAGTTTGTACAACATTTATGACCAACAGTTATTCCCAGTCTTTTTTACGCAGCAATTTACTGATGTAAATGATGGTTATCGTCTATATGGCGTTTTAAATTCTTTCCAAGTCTTTTTAGAAGCAGCAGTTATGTTTTGTGTACCATTTGTGGTTAATAAAGTTGGTGCCAAAAATGCATTAATCTTTGCGGCATTTATTTCTGCAACACGAATATTTTTAACCGGACATGTGGAAAGCATTGTAATTATCTCGGTAATAAAACTGATGCACTGTTTGGAGATCTCAACTATTTTAGTCTCAGTGTTTAAATATATTGATAATAATTTTAATTCTCGTCTATCAGCCACCGTGTTTTTAATCGGTTATCAAGTAGCTGGTTCAGTAGGTGTGATATTGTTCTCTACCTATGTTGGTGATTTCTATGATACCGAAGGTGCTGCTACCACATTTAATTATTTAGGTTTAGTTGTTTTAGGCTTCATGTTATTTGCTATGGGGTTCTTGAGCCGCGATAAAAAGTCAGACAAGCCAGAAATTGAAAACGAAAGTAAATAAGCAAACGAATTTATTTTTAATAGATAGTATTTGATAAAACATATTAAGGATGCAAAATGAATATATTTGATTCAGTAACACAATTTCACTTTGAACAAACTAGAACCATTTCGCCTGAAAATTTGACTGGTGAAAAGGGTAAATCTTGTATGAAAGGCAGTGCTTTAGGCCCATGTAGGAAAGGGCAAGGCTTTATATCTATTCCATCTGGTGAAAAAGTCACTATTGCTGAAATTACTGGACCAGCTGAAATTCGTCATATGTGGTTTACTTTAACAGATAAGACTCATCGAGGTAGCTTTGTCTTGCGTGATGTGGTTATTCGAATTTATTGGGATGATGAAACCGTTCCTTCAGTTGAAAGTCCTATCGGTGACTTTTTCTGTAATGGCTTTGGTGCAAGATGTGATATTAATTCAATGCCAATAGTTGTTAACCCTACAGGTGGCTTTAATAGTTATTTTAGAATGCCATTTAATAAAAAAGCGAGAATTGAAATTCATAATGAGCATGAAGCTGATTTGCAACATTTCTTCTTTGCTATTAATTACGCGATAATGCCAAAACCGTTCGAAAATCCGCTTTACTTCCATGCTCAATGGCGTCGTCAACGTATAACTAATTATGCTCAAGATTATGTCATTTTAGATAATGTTCAAAGTTATGGTTATTATGTGGGTACTTATTTAGCGCTTACTGCTTTAGAGCGATATTGGTGGGGTGAAGGGGAATTTAAATTTTACCTTGATGATGATAGTGATTACCCAACACAACATTCAACCGGATCGGAAGATTATTTTGGTGGTGCATGGGCATTCCATAATCGTGATAGCCAAGGCCGACCAAAAGCAAAATGTTTCCAAACAATGTTTATGGGCTATCCTTATCAAACAAACCGTGATGCGACACGTGACTTTTTCCAAACCGGTGACTCTAATCCTGTACATGGTTTTGGTGATGATGGCTTGCCAATGCATGGTTTATATCGTTGGCATCTTCCAGATCCAGTGGCATTTCACAAAAATATCAAACTGGCGTTTCAACAAATCGGTAATGATGATATCAGATTGTATGAACGTTGTGATGATATTGCCAGTGTTGCTTATTGGTATCAAAGTCCATCGGTGAATAACAATCCGGTGTTTCCTAATAGACAACAACGTACTCCACGTTAGTATAAAGGTCATCTATATATGGCGAGTAATAAACTGAAAATTAATGATATTGCTCGTTTGGCTGGCGTGTCGGCAACGACCGTCAGTCATATATTTAACAAACGAGATAAAAAATATCGTATTTCTCCACAAACTCGGCAAAAGATTTTATCGATTGCTGAAAAATACAGTGATCAACCTCATATTCGTCAATATTTGGTTAAAGCTAACAGCACTAATACCATTGGTGTCATTGTACCAGATATGTCAAATTCATTTTTTTCGATGTTTTTGCATCATCTTGAATCTGCTTTTAGGCAAAAGAATATTCAATTACTCATTACTTGTAGCCATTATAATAAAGAGGTCGAAATTAAAGTAGCTCAAAATTTAGTTGAGCGGAAAGTTGATGCAATGATTGTGGTAACCTCATTAGATAGTGACCATTTTTATGTAGATATTAATGAAAATACTCCCGTACTGCTTTTTGACCGTTATTTAAAAGATACAATATTACCATTTATTACAAGTGAGTCATTACAATCTGTAGGTGATTTAATCAAGTCTTATGCCAAAGAAGTAGATGAGTTTTATTTTATTGGTTGTGATATCCAGTTAACTTCAATACGAGCTAGGTTAAAAGGGTTTAAGCGAGGTTTAGAAAGTGTAGGTTTAACGGTAAAGCCAGAATGGATTGTGAGTGATGATTATTGTCCTAATAAAGGCTTTGAATTACTTAAAGGTGTTCATGAAAGATTAGGCCGAGTACCGAAAGCAATTTTTACTCCATCCGGTAATTTATTGGAAGAAGTTTTGGGGTATTTAGTCACAGCTAAAATTGATCCAAAGCAGGTGTATTTGTGTTCTTACGATTACAATAACTATCTTGATTATTCTTATTATCCAATTGATGCTATTGTACAAAATATTGAAAATATGGCACTGACTTGTGTTGATGTAATTGATGATTTGTTACATTTTAAGGAATTAAAACATCAAGCATTTTTTATTAAGCCACAAATCATACGCCATCGTTAATTTACATTTTTTACTTATCGATTTGCATTTTTCATTATACGTGCTTTATCAACTTGCCATTGACGTTCTTTGATATCAGTACGTTTGTCGTACTCTTTTTTACCTTTCGCAATGCCAATTTTTACTTTTGCCCATGCATTTTTCCAGTACAAAGAAAGTGCAACAACAGTATAACCTTGTCGATTTATTTGCCCAAAAAGTGAGTTTAATTCTCGTTCTTTTAACAGTAATTTTCTTGTGCGCATAGGTTCACATACGACATGTGTAGACGCGACATTCAATGGGGTTATTGTTGCACCAAATAGCCATGCTTCGCCATTTTTTAGTAACACATAACTGTCACTAATATTCGCTTTGCCTGCTCGCAGTGATTTAACTTCCCAACCTTGTAAGGATAAACCTGCTTCAATTTCCTCTTCAATAAAGTACTCATGACGCGCACGTTTATTTAAAGCAATAGTTGCCGAACCCGGCTTATGTGATTTTTTCTTAGTCATAATATCCGTTATTATAGAGTTACATGTTACTATATGCCACTAATTTTAACTTTTAATTTTATTATTATGGCACATGTTTTTCATGAAGTGATCGAGCCTTATTCAATCGAACAAATGTTTGCATTGGTGAACGATATAGCTAGATACCCTCAGTTTGTTCCTGATTGTATCGCAACAGGAATTATTAGCAAACAAGATAATTATTTAACCGCATTTATTGAGGTTGAAAAATTGGGGTTTAAAAAATCTTTCACCACGATAAACCAAATTAATGAGCCGCATTCAATTGATATGGCATTGATAGATGGCCCATTTAAACATTTGAAAGGACGATGGGAATTTACTGAACTTGATGGGCAAAAAAGTAAAATCAGCTTAAATTTGAATTTTGAGTTTAATAATAAATTAATGAGTGCTGTTTTTACGCCAATATTTAAGGAAGTGATGACCAATATGGTTAATGCATTTTCACAAAGGGCAAGGCAGATATATTAATATGATAAATATTCAAGTGGTATATGCGCTACCTAACCAACCGACAATCATTGATTGCGCGGTTGATGAGCAAACGAATGTCTTGCAAGCGATTACAAAATCCAATATCTTATCAATATGCAAAATTGAATTAGATGAACGTTTTGTTGGAATTTATGGAAAACGTTGTGAGCTTAGTGATCAAGTCAAAGATGGCGATCGTATTGAAATATATCGAGCTTTAATCAATGATCCAAAAGAAATTAGACGAAAAAAAGCTGCATTGAAAAGTAATAAATAAAGCGAAGGAAACTTAATTGAATGCATAATATGCTGATTGAAAAAATTGAAACTTTATGCAAAAAACGTGGTATTAAGCTAACAACTCAGCGTAAAACCGTTTTAGATATCATGCTTAAAGCGAATAAAGCCATGAGTGCATATGATCTTTTAGATCTTTTAAAAGTCAGTGAACCTCAAGCGAAACCTCCCACAATTTATCGAGCTCTTGAATTTTTGCTTGATCAGGGCTTTATTCATAAAGTTGAATCAACTAATTGCTATATTATTTGCCCTCATTTTCAAGATCCGCAGCATATATCAATTTTATTTATATGTGATAATTGCCAGCAAATTATCGAAAAGCACTCTGAAAATATTGAATCGCAACTAAAACAATTAGCTAGTCAAAGTCAGTTCTTAATAAAGCATAGTGTGCTTGAAATTCATGGAATTTGTCAATCATGTCAACCTTAATCTTTTTTTTATGGTTAATTAATATTACCTGTGACACAGTAGGGCAAATTGCTTTTAAATATGCGGCTATTACTTCTAATGATAAACAAGGTTTAAATTATTGGCAGAAATTATTTGGCAACATGTGGTTGTGGTTAGGTTTTGGGGCTTACTTCATTGGTTTTGTATTTTGGTTGGCTTTTTTAAGTAAAGTCTCTTTGTCTAAAAGCATACTATTAGGTTCTTTCAATATTATTACAGTAATGATTGCTGGGCGTGTGTTATTTAAAGAACATTTAACTCCATTTCGATTAATTGGTATCTTTTTTATTACTTTTGGCGTCGTATTAGTAGGATTAACTTAATGAAAAAATTTTATATTATTGGTTTTATTTTACTACTTTTTTTTGATACATTTGGGCAAACCAGTTTTAAACTTACTGCTCTTTCGGCATTACCATTCGAAATGGATATTGCTTGGTTATTAAGAGTTTTTAGTCATGGTTGGGTATATTTAGTTTTAATTGGTTATGCTGGAGCGTTTGTTACTTGGATGGTGTTATTACAAAAAGCGCCAGTTGGTCCGGCGTTTGCGGCTTCTCATCTACAAGTAGTAACAGTTATGCTAGTATCTGTCATTGCTTTTAACGAACAGATTACCTTATCGCGACTATTAGGTGCTTTGTCTATTATTGTGGGAATTATTTTTCTTGCGTTGGCGGAACAACGCTTACACAAAAAAACTGCGAATTAATTATTTTGGCTATTTTCAGGAATCAAAATAATCTGGATATTGATTCCTGATTTGCTTTAGAAAATAATATTTTCTATTTCAATTAACTAACGATCTCGCTCCATCACAATTAGATAAGCTTCACGTTGCCAGAATAAGAATAAGCGACGCATATCTTTTTGCATTGTAATTACCCGCCAGCCTTCTTTGGCAGTATCATTTAAAAAAGCGGAAAATTTGTCAGCATTTGAATTAGCTGCACCAAAAACTAATGAAGACAAAGCGCCTTCTTGATAAATAACTACTTTATATTCTTTCATTGCTTTTTGAACCTTATTAAAATTAAAAAAGAAAATTCCTAACATAAAACAATATTAAGAAAAATTATGCATACAATGTAATTTTTGGTTAATTTTATCCAATGTAAAAATTAGTGATAATTGCAGTTGAAAACAATTTCATTTTTTAAAATAGTAAAATTAAGATATAGCAATGTATTAATAAACTAGTATTAATACGTGTATGACATTTGACTTCTCAAATTTGAATAATGAAATAAATTAAATTTGTTTATCTAGGTTTTTAAGCATTTCAATAATCGGTCTATTAGCATCTGGAAATTCATCTGCATTGAGATCCTCCTGATCTATCCAACGACTAGGTTGTCCTTCTTTAGCAAAAGGAACACCATCCCATTCTTCTACTAGGTACGCATGAATAGTGATATCACGATCTTCATAACTATGTTCAAAAGTTTTTAAAAATTGAGATTGATGAATATGAATATCAACTTCTTCAGCAATTTCACGTTCTAAGGTTTGATAAGGTGTTTCACCGGCTTCAATTTTTCCTCCTGGAAATTCCCAAAAACCAGCAAGATGGGAGTCTTCACCGCGTTGGGTGATAAAGATTTGACAATCTTGTGAACGAATGATACCTACAGCAATTTCAGTATGTTTTCTCATGATCCTATCTGTATGTGACTAAAGTTTGGGAAAGCGACGGCTTTCCCATTTGTTGTTCGTAACCTTAATCGGTTATTTAAACATCAACGATAGTTAATCATACTAAATTTTTGATTTAATTAACAGCACCATGACAATGTTTATATTTTTTACCTGATCCACAAGGACAAGGATCGTTACGTCCAACTTTTGCTTGTGTACGAACAATTGGTTGTTGTGAGTTTGTTGATTGTTCGTCACCGTCTATACCACCCATTGATTCATGATTGGCTTGTTGCTTAGCCATTAATCTTTCGGTTTCAGCTTGGCGTTGGCGTTCAGCTTCATCCACTTCTTCTTGTGAACGTATTTGCACTCGACTTAATATACCAATTACATCATATTTTAGGGTATCTAACATGTTGGCAAACATATTGAAAGATTCACGTTTGTATTCTTGTTTAGGATCTTTTTGAGCATATCCTCGTAAGTGAATACCTTGGCGTAGATAATCCATAGCTGCTAAATGTTCTTTCCATAGGGTATCAAGTGTTTGTAACATAACACTTTTTTCGAATTGTCTAAAGGCTTCAGCGCCAGCGGCATTTTCTTTTTCAAGATATTTATCTTGAGCAAGTTGTAAAATACGTTCACGTAAAGTTTCTTCGTGGAGATTTTGTTCTTCATCAAGCCATTTAGTAATAGGTAAATCTAAGTCAAAGTCGCTTTTTAATGCCGTTTCAAGCCCAGAGACATTCCACATTTCTTCAATAGATTGTGGTGGGATATATTGATCAATAACAGTTGTAAATACATCTCCTCGTATTGAATCAATAGTTTCTTTAATATCTAAGTTATCTAATAAATCATTACGTTGGCTATAAATAGCTTTGCGTTGATCATTGGCAACATCGTCGTATTCAAGTAATTGTTTACGAATATCAAAATTGCGGCTTTCAACCTTTTTCTGAGCATTGGCGATGGCTTTAGTGATCCAAGGATGTTCAATTGCTTCGCCTTCTTTCATGCCGAATTTACGCATCATATTGCCAACACGCTCTGAAGCAAAGATACGCATTAAAGGATCTTCTAAAGACAGGTAAAAACGTGATACGCCCGGATCACCTTGACGACCAGCACGGCCACGTAGCTGATTATCAATACGACGAGATTCATGACGTTCTGTACCTAAAATATAAAGTCCCCCAAGTTGAATAACTTCTTCATGTTTAACTTGCCACGCTTGTTTGGCCTTTTCGATTTCAGCATCAGTTGGATTTTCTAATTTCGCGATTTCACTTTGCCAATTACCTCCAAGCATAATATCGGTACCACGACCAGCCATATTCGTTGCAATGGTTACCGCGCCTTTACTACCTGCATTAGCAATAATTTCAGCTTCTTGAGCATGGAATTTGGCATTAAGTACATTATGCTTGATACCCGCTTTTTTAAATGCATGAGAGACAAGTTCTGATTTCTCGATTGATGCAGTACCGACTAATACAGGTTGTCCACGTTTAACACATTCTTGTACATCAGCAACAATTGCATTAATTTTCTCTTTTTCTGTCATATAGACCAGATCGGGTAAATCTTTCCTAACCATTGGTCGGTTAGTTGGAATAACAATAGTATCTAGTCCATAGATTTGGTTAAATTCGAAAGCCTCAGTGTCAGCAGTACCTGTCATACCGGCTAACTTTTCATATAAGCGGAAATAATTTTGGAAAGTGATAGATGCTAACGTTTGATTTTCATTTTGAATTTTAACATGTTCTTTAGCTTCTACTGCTTGGTGTAAACCATCAGACCAACGGCGCCCGTCCATGGTACGACCTGTGTGTTCATCGACGATGATAATTTCATTATCTCGAACAATATAATCTACATCACGATGGAATAAATGATGAGCTCGAAGAGCGGCATTAACATGGTGCATCAACACAATATTACTAGGCGCATAAAGTGATTCATCACCTTTCATAATACCTTCTTTTATTAATAGCTCTTCAACTTTAATTAAACCTCGTTCAGTAAGGTTAACTTGACGTGATTTTTCATCAATTGAAAAATCACCATCACCTTGGAACTGTTCTGAATCTTCTTTTTCTTGACTAACTAAATAAGGAATAATCTTATCAATACTGACATATCTATCTGAGCTATCTTCAGCTTGGCCTGAAATGATAAGTGGTGTTCTTGCTTCATCAATTAAAATTGAATCGACCTCATCGACTAAGGCATAGTGAAGAGGGCGTTGAACACGAGACTCTTTATTAAAGACCATATTATCCCGTAAATAGTCAAAGCCATATTCGTTATTAGTGCCATAAGTGATATCAGCATTGTAAGCCTCACGTTTTAAATGTGGAGGCATATTTGGTAAGTTAATACCGACAGTCAAACCTAGAAATTCGAATAAAGGGCGATTATTTTCAGCATCACGTTGTGCTAAATAGTCATTAACTGTAACAACATGAACGCCTTTGCCAGTTAAGGCATTTAAATAAGCGGGCAAAGTTGCAGTTAATGTCTTACCTTCACCTGTACGCATTTCAGCTATACAACGTTCATTTAAAACCATGCCACCAATTAATTGAACATCAAAATGACGCATACCAAATACACGTTTACTTGCTTCACGAACTACGGCAAAAGCTTCTTCTAATATGTCATCTAACTTAGTGCCATCAGCAATTTTTTGCTTAAATTCATTGGTTTTTGCTTTAAGTTCATCATCAGTTAATGCTTCCATTGATGGTTCAAGCGCATTTATATTTTCAACACGTTTACGCATAGATTTTAAAACGCGTTCGTTACGGCTACCGAATACTTTTGTTAATAATTTTAATAACATAATTGTTCTCTTGTTCTTTTTTATAATGGGCGTGTTAAGGAGTGAACCTTATTTAAAAAATTAATTTAATTATATAAAAATATGTTATACGGTAGCTTTGGGGCCGGCCCTTATTCCATTATAAGCTGATAATCGAATAACGGTATTAAAACTAACTTTGTCATAATTAAGCGAAATAATTTGTTTATTATAATGCTGTTTTTGTGACAAAGGTAAAGTTTGAGATTCTTTTCTTATCGGAGTTTGGTGATCTTGTACAATTGCAGTAATCGCAATAATACCCACCTGTGTGGAAGATGATTGAACTGGTAGTACATTTTCTTCGTAAAAACCGAATCCAGCAGCAATTACACCTAATAATAAGTGCGATAGTGCAGTTTTAATGATGAGGCGTTTACTAATTTGTTGCCAGTAATTAATCATGGTCATAACTGCAATATCTTAGCATTTTTTGTCAAAATGAAAAACTATTATTATAAATAGGTTATTGTTTGTTATTTAAGATTAATTTATATATAAAATGAAATGAATTTTTAAATAGATTTTAGACGTAATATTCAATTTTAAAACCACTCACAAAATAAGTGGTTTTAAAATAAATTATTATACTACTATTCTAAACTAGCATGTCGTTGTGCCATATCGTTATTACTACTTTTTTGTTTTTTACTCATAACTAAAATAACAGTATCAAATATAATCAGTAACATTTGTTCAAAAAGGCTACCTAATGGTTGTTTGCTAACTTGTGACTTATTAAACTTAGTTCCAGATTGTAATAATATATTTGGTGTTTGGAGTTTTGCTAGTGTAGATGTGTTAGATGCGCAAATTATAGCTAAATCAATTCTTTGATTGAGTGCTGATTTCGCCATTATATTTACGCTTTCTGTTTCACCAGATGCAGATGCTAAAATGAGTAAGTCTCCTTTTTGAACCGCTGGAGTTGTCGTTTCACCGACCACAAAGGAGTTTAAACCCAGTTGCATCAGTCTCATTGCAAATGCTTTAAGCATAAGACCTGAGCGCCCGGTACCATACACAAAAATACGTTTATGCTGTTGTATTTTTTGTATTAGATCAATGATGTCATCATCGGTCAATGTTTTAACTGAATGATTCAATTCATCCATAATTAATTGTGATTGCACTTTTATCTCCTATCGAAAAATAGTTACTGCTATTTTTCGATCATAAAATGTATACTAAATGTTTAACTGTTGAATGATTAATTCTTGAGTTTGTTGGCAATTAGATTGTTGGCATTTATTCACAAAAGACTCATCTTGAAATAAAGTAAATAGACGTCTGAGAATTGATAAATGTTGATCACTTGTTGCCAATGCTAAATTGAAAATTAATTGGCAAGATACCATTAAGTTGGCATCCTCCATTTGACCGAAAATTACTCCTTTTGTTGAGCGTACCAAACTAATTGAATCTGATTTAACTAATTGATAATTAGCATGTGGTATAGCAATCCCTATGCCATTGTTCATCAGTAATCCAGTTGGATATTCCTTTTCTCGATTGATACACGCTGAAATATAGTCAGGTGTAATATAGTTTTTTTCTAATAAATATGAACCTGACTCTAATATAGCATCTTGATAAGTTTTAATTTTTTCATCTAAATCATGAACTAAAATGTGCATGGTTAAATTCCTACTTATTGAGTTAAAGTTTGTTTAACTGCTTCAAAAATGGCATCTTCTCCGAGACCAGTTAATAAACCACCTCCAACAATAACCTTGGTAGTTATATCAGGATTATCAATTTTTGTTGATGAAACAACTAAATCATAACTATTAAAAATATCAGCATTGCAAGCCATAAGTGAAGATTTATCTACTTGAGCTTCAATATGCTGTTCTTTCAAATAATCTTGCAAAATTGAAACCATGATTGATGAAGAAGCAATACCATTACCACATACCACTAATATTTTTTTCATTTTGAAACCTCACTTGTATTATTTTTGGAATTTTTTTCTTTTTTCTTTAATAGATAGCCTACTGATAGCAAAATTAAGCCAATTAATATGTAACCAAATATTCCCACATGACTAGTTGCTGCAAATAGTCCAGTAAATGGATTTGCTGATGGATTTAATGAGGTATACATTACAGATGCATCTGGATTAGAGCCAAACGCTTGGAATACTTCGTTAGTTGCAGGTGTCATCCATGATGCAATATATAATCCGCCTCCAAATAAAAATATTGATGTAACCCAGGTACGGATAATGTTGCCTTTAAATACAGGAACCATACAAGCAATAAAGAAAACAAATTGTGATAAATCACCTAATGGCATAACCTTATTGCCGGGTAAAATAACGGCTAAAATAACAATAATCGGAATTAGTAATAAAGCAGGAGCGATAACGGAAGGGTTACCAACAATTAATGCAGTATCCATTCCAACGGTAATATCTCGATTAGGGAAACGTTTAACTAGTTTTTTTCTTGCTACATTTGATAATGGTACTAAACCTTCCATCATAATTGATGTCATGCGTGGTAACAATAACATTACTGCCGCTAAGTACATGCCTAATTGTAAGCTTGAAATGATGGTGTGATATGGGCTTTCCCAATCATAACCACAAAAACCAAGTAATACACCAATAATAAAGCCGACTATAGTTGGATCGCCAAGCACACCAAAACGTTTTTGAATAGTATCGGCTGTAACAGTTATATTTCTAAAGCCCGGAATACGATCATAAATCCAATTAAATGGATAAGCAAAAATAAGGTAAGTGTTTGCAACAGGATGTGAAATTGAGACCCCTTCTGGAAGGTTAAAAAATTTCTCATTATTTTTTGCGCCTAGATCAGCAGCAATTAATGCCCAAACGTGAAATAGTGCAGCTGTTAATACACCATATAAGAAACTACCTGAATAAACACCTACGATTGCACCCATCGAGGCATTTTGGTGTAAATTAAAAACATCGACATTAACACAATCAGTGATTTTTAATATAAGTAATAAAATATTAACTGCAACACATAGTGGAATAATGATTGGTCCCATACTTGAGCCAAATCCCATTACAGCAGTTGCTGCACCACCAACGTCAATTGCACTGAGTGAAGATCCTGTGCTTTCGGCGAGTCCTGTAACAGCAGGAGCCATTTTATCTAGCATAAATTTAATTGTCATACTTAATGCAATAAAGCCAATACCGACTTTCATTGCAGAAGCAATACATTCAGAAATAGGCCTGCCAAGCGCAGCCATTAAGATTAAAAATATTATAGGAATAAAAATAAAGTTTCCTAAGTCATTGATAAATTGTGTAATTAATTCCATATGTGACTCCTTTTATCGTTACTCATTGGCTCGAAAGCCCATATTCCAAGCAATATGAGCAGGTTTGACCAATAACGCATTGTCATTACGCTCAGCTTCAAGCAAGTTTTTCTTCGAATTTTCACGCGCAGTAGTAAAATCAAATGGTTGGTCGTACCATGCGTCTAAGATCATTTTGGTATATTCAAGGCTATTGACTCGACAACCTAGTCCTATGATTTGAGCATTATTGCTTAGCCTAGCTCGTTTAGCTGAATAGGGATTAGTGACAGCAACAGCACGAATACCCCAGTGTTTGTTAGCTTGGCAGGTAAAACCAATACCTGTTCCACAAATATATATTCCTAAACGACAAACATCTTTCTGTATCAAGATTGACATTTCATCAGCCAATTTGGCATAAGTATTGATGCCATCTGCTTTAACTTTTACTGGGTCATAAACAACATCGGCATTTTTTTCATTAATCAGGTATTTTTTGATTTCTTCTTTATATTCAAATCCTAAGTCGTCGCTAGCTATAGCAATTTTTGTTTTCATTTTTTTTCCTCTATTAAATTAATAATCATTTTATAATTGGTTTTTATTGGTAAGTCAATGTGATATAGATCACAAAAATAATAAGATATTGATTTATAATATTAAAAAAACCAATATAAGCCAATTTTAATTTATTTTTTTATTGTGTTTTATTAATATTAATGTAATGAAGGATATGATGAATTATTAATGAATCATGTGGACTTTTTGGTAAAATATTGGTAATAATCAGATATAATTAGTCATATCTAAATCAATATTTGAGATTGTGAACAATGCAATTAATGAATGAAAGACGAGAATTAATTTTAGAAGAATTGATAACTGCTGGGACTGTATATGTGAGTGAATTAGCTCGAAAATACGCAGTTACTTATGAAACCATTCGAAAAGATTTATCCGATTTAGAAAAAAAAGGATATTTAGTCAAATGCCATGGCGGGGCAACGCTAAAACAAGGGGCTATTGAACATCCATTTCAAATCAGAGAGAAGGAAAACGCTAGCTTAAAGAAAAGCATTGCTCAAAAAGCACTTACATTATTACCTGATAATTGTTCTATGATTATTGGAACAGGCAGTACTACATTAGAATTAGCCAAATTATTAATGTATCGTTCTGGATTTAAGATTTTTACCGATTCATTACCTGTTGCCAATGCTCTTATTTCATCAGACAATCAAGTTTTCTTATTTGGTGGTGAACTACGTAATAAAAGCTCATCTGTTTATGGTGGTTGGACATTATCTATGATTAATGAAATTCAGGTTGATATATGCTTTTTAGGCACAGATGGTTTTAGTAATTTAACAGGCCCTTCCAGTCCTTCATCTTCTGATGCTTATATCGATAAAGCCATCATTTCTCATGCTGAAAAAAAGTATATTTTAGGTGATTACACAAAATTTAATAGAAAAAGTCTGTATAAAATTTGTGATTGGAATGAAATAACGGCATTAATTACTAATAAGTTAGCTGATCCGGCTCAAGTTTTGAAATTAGAAACTAAAACTAAAGTTATTTTGTGTTAGAAATTTTGCGGTTTTCTATAAACAATGAAAATCTCCCTTATCTTTATGCAATTGTTAAGAGAAGGGAGAGAATTTATTAGGATTATTTAACCATTAATTGCCCCATCATACCAAGTGTTTCATGTTCAACAATATGGCAATGATACATGCGTAATCCTGGCATATTTTGTTGAATTTTTATGGTGATTTTTTCGTGGGGACGTAAGTTGATGGTATCTTTTAATGCGACATATTCTGGTGGGTATTTTTTACCATCGAATTCATGCGATACAACCGTGAATTGCGTACCATGAATATGGAAGTTATGGTCCATATGTGAATTATTTGTTATTGTCCACTCTTCAACTTCATGTATTTTGCTTTCTAAATCAATACGTTTCATATCATGACGTTTACCGTTAATTAAAAATAGCATCCCACCTCTAGGTTCGCTTTTATCCATTACTTCGGTATATTCAAGTGATTTATGGGTTTTTGCTTCTGCCATTTTTGGTAGGGTACGTAATGTTGATGGTAAGACAATTGAATTGGCCTGATGAAGTTCTAATTCAGCAAGTATTATATCTTGTTCTACTGGCACATTTCCCATTTTGCCGCGATCATAACCAATTGATTGTAGATAAACAGTACCCGTTTGCTTTGGTAAAATTACCAATTCAGCACGTTCAGCTGGCGATAACAGGAGTGGTTTTTCAAGGGATATAGGTTCAGGCATTAATCCACCATCACTCCCGACTAAAAAGACATCACAACCGGGGATGGAAAGGTTAAGATAACGCCCAGAACAAGCATTCCAAACACGAACACGAGTTGCGGTATCAATTTTCATTTTTGGTCGATAACCACCATTAATTAACACAAATTGCCCTTCTCTGCCATTCATCCAATCTGTCATTGAATTGTCAGCAATTTCCCCCTTATCAGTCAGTTTTAAATCCGAGAAGAACCAATTTAATTCAGGTAAAGAGGCTAATGGATCGTTTTTACTTCGAACAATGAATACACCAGCTAAACCTCGAGCAATTTGCTCTGCGACGGTGTTATGTCCGTGTGGATGATACCAGTAGGTACCAGCACTATCTTCAGGAATGGTAAATTCATAAATGCGTTCACTGCCAGCAGGTATTTCATCTTGTGGATTGCCATCCTGATTTGACGGAACAAGTAAACCATGCCAGTGCACAGTTGTTGATTGTGATAGTTTATTTTTTACCGTCAATTTGACTTTATCGCCTTCATAAACTTCAATGAGTGGGCCAGGGATTGAATTGTTGTAAGCCCAAAATTCTGTAGAAATATTAGGCGTTAAAGCGATCTTTACTGGTTTTGCCTCAATAGTGGCTTCAAATAAACCGGATTGATTACTATTATTTTTTAAATGTTTGAATTTGGGTAAATCGTGACCTTTTGGTAGTGCTGAAGTAGATAATAGTTTTTGTGGCTTTTTGTTGCTCATATTCATATTCATATTCATATTCATATTCATATGATCGTGCATGTTGTCCCCCTTATCACAATTATCAGATTTAACATCACAAACCAAGTCAGACATTGATGAATCATCCAATTTGGCAATAGCTTTCGTTGCAATTAAACCACCAACGGCGGCGGTAATATTCATTATAAAATTTCGGCGTTTCATGGTATTCCTATTATCATTTATTACGTTAAACAATAAGCTATATTCAGCCATTAGAACTACAAAGTGTAGAGACTGTATTATTGATTTTCGATACTTATTACTAATATTTAACAGCGTAAATTAGATAAATTTTGGTGGTTTTAATTCAGGAATAAACTCTTTATATTCAGGAATAAATATGCTTGGTAGATATTGTTTTGGGTGAATCGGGTAATCAACATTAATGATATAATTAGCTATTATCATACCGCAGGCACTGCAATGATTAACTGATTTAACAGATTTACTAATAAAGGGTTTTGTTGATTTAGAAGTCGGCGAATCTTTAGTTGGATAATCAAGATTTGTGTTCGCGGTTAATAACATCGAATTTGATGAATGATGATTCGAACAGCGTTCGAATATTATTAAAGGAAAATGCCAAATTGAAGAAAAAAACAAAAAGATTGCTAGTATAATTAAAATATAAAACTGTTTTTTGTTAATCATTAGCGACATTTTTCATCACATAATTAATTTTCTTGTTACCATTTTACTAAAAAAAGCACTAAATATATACAATTTTAACTCTTAGTATACTGATTCAATTTTCATGCAGTAGAGTTAGACACGTTTTGATCTTTAATAATCAATATTTGAAAATCATTTATTCGTTATGAGGTAATCATAAAATAAATAAGCCAAATATAAAAGGTTCTGGTATTATATTTGCATAAAAATAATATTCCGAATAAAAACGATATGAAAATTCTTTACGGAGTTCAAGGAACAGGAAATGGCCATATTAGTCGTTGTAGAACTTTAGCTAAAGCTTTAAAAAAGGCTGGAGCTGATGTTGATTACATTTTAAGTGGCCGTGATCCTAAAGATTATTTTGATATGCAGGCTTTTGGCAATTATCGGACTTATAGTGGTCTGTCTTTTGCAACACTTAATGGAAAAATCAATTTTCGTAAAACCATTCAAAGAATTCGTGCTTTTAGATTAATTAAAGATGTTCGAGATCTCGATTTATCCAAATATGATTGCATTATTAGTGATTTTGAACCAGTAAGTGCATGGGCTGCACATCATCAAAATAGAGATTGTTTAGGTATTAGCAACCAATCTACTTGCCATTACCTTAAACCTAAAGACTATGGCATGATAGCCAACGTGATTATGAAGTATTATGCACCAGTTACTAAACCAATCGGTTTGCATTGGTTTCATTTTGGTCACAAATTAATTCCGCCAATGATTGATTCATTTGAAACTATAGCAACTGAAGAGGATAGAATTGTAGTTTATTTACCTTTTGAAGATTTGAATGAAATTGCTGAATTGGTCAATCAATTTCCACAATATCAATTTTGCTGCTTCCATCCTGATGTAAAACAGAGAACGGAGCGTAAGAATTTATTGTTACAACCTTTAAGTCGAGATAATTTCACACAAGCTTTGCTCAGTTGCTCTGGTATTATTTCTAATACTGGGTTTGCATTAATTTCTGAAGCATTATCTTTAGGTAAGAAAATTCTCACTAAGCCAGTAGCTGGTCAATTTGAACAAGTTTACAATGCTCAATGTTTGCAATCTTTAGATATGGCAACCGTGATGGAAAATCTTAATAGTATGAAACTCAAATATTGGCTTAGTTTACCTTCACCTAAGCCTATTGTTTATCCAGATGTTGCAACTGAATTAGCTAATTGGATTGTGTCTGGTCAAAAAGAGACATTACTATCTTTAAGCCAAAGACTTTGGCAAAAAACGGTATTTCCTGACAATGTGATTGAACGTATCAAATCTCTAGGATATGTGTAAAGGAACAAGAATGATATTAAGTATAATTGTTGCTATGGCAAATAATCGAGTTATTGGACTAAATAATCAAATGCCGTGGCACATGCCAGCAGATTTAGCTTGGTTTAAAAAAAATACATTAAATAAACCTGTTATTATGGGGCGAAAAACATTTGAATCTATTGGTAGACCATTGCCTAATCGCCACAATATTGTGATCAGTCGTCAAGCTAATAACAAAGCCTCGATTAATCCTAATGTCACTTGGGTACAATCGATTGATGAAGCAATATCACTTGTTAATAAACAGCAGGTTGAAGAGGCCTTTATTATAGGTGGAGGTAATATTTATAATCAGGTATTACCTTTAGTTAATCGCCTTTATTTAACGCATATTGATGCCCAATTAGAAGGTGATACTTATTTCCCTAATTATTCACAGACATCATGGCGACAAATCTATTTAGAAGAACATAAAGCTGATGAAAATAATCGTTATGATTATCAATTCGAGATATTGGAAAGGAATTAATTAATCAATGTGTAAGTTAAGTTGCCACCTAAAATTTGTGGCAACTTAATTAATAATTATCCTTGTAAACGTTTTGCTTCAATCACATCTGGTAGTTGTTTAATTTTATTCAATACTCGTTCAAGTGAATTTTGATCAAAAATTTGCATATCCATATCTATAGTTGCTATTTGCTGCTTCATTTCAATTCGACTTGATACACCTAAAACATTTACTTTTTCATTGGCTAATATTGTGGTGATGTCTCTTAATAAACCACTTCTATCGTTTGCTATGATTCGAACGACCATTGTATAACTAGAATTATGATTGCCACTCCATACCGCACTTGTGATACGTTCTGGTGCATGATTTTTTAACTCTTGCAATTGTTCACAGTCGGCTCTATGAATTGAAATGCCTCTTCCTTGTGTTACAAAACCAACAATCGGATCGCCAGGAATAGGGCGACAACAATTAGCAATGGTGTAAAGTAAATTATCAACACCTTCAATAATGATTTCACCACCTTTTATGGCTGTCGATTTTCCCGTATTTTTTGCTTGAGATGATGATTTTTGGGTAATTTGTTTGAGAGCTGCTTCGTCTTCTTCTTCTGCCGTTGGTTTGTTGAATTGAGCATTAATAAAGTTAACCAGCTGGTTAATTCGAACATCGCCACTACCTATACCAGCAAGTACTTCGTTAAAAGAGTGGGCATTGTATTTACTAATAAGAATCTTTTCGACACTTTTTAAGCTAATATTTAATGGTTCTAATTCGTTTTCTAGAATTTGTTGTCCGGCTGCGATATTTTTATCTCTATCTTGCTTTTTGAACCAAGCTTGTATTTTTGCTCGAGCTCGGCTGCTATTAACAAATCCTGTATTTGGATTTAACCAGTCACGACTTGGATTAGGTTGTTTTTGTGTGATAATTTCGACTTGATCACCTGTTTTCAATATATAGGTAAACGGTACTATACGGCCGCCGACTTTGGCACCAATACAGCGGTGTCCAACATCACTGTGAATATGATAAGCAAAATCTAAAGGCGTTGAGCCAGCTGGTAAATCTACTACGTCACCTTTAGGGGTAAATACATAAACGCGGTCATCAAAAATTTGGCTACGAACAGTTTCTTGAATTTCGCCACTTTCTGACATTTCTTGTTGCCAAGTTAATAATTTACGTAGCCAAGAAATTCGTTGATCGTAAGCTGTCATCTTATCGGTACTGCCTTCTTTATACTTCCAGTGTGCAGCTACACCTAATTCAGCATCATTGTGCATTTGCTCAGTACGAATTTGAATTTCAATAGTTTTATCTTGAGGGCCATAAACAACCGTATGGATCGATTGATAACCATTTGGTTTTGGGTTTGCCACGTAGTCATCAAATTCTTTAGCTATATGTTTATAATGACTATGCACAATACCTAAAGCGTTATAGCAATCTTCAATTCGATCGCAAATAATTCGTACTGCCCGAATATCATATAATTCCTCAAATTGTAGATGTTTACGCTCCATTTTTCGCCATATGCTATAGATATGTTTTGGCCGACCGTAAACTTCTGCCCGAATATGATCTTGATTCATCATATTCTGTAAATGCTTAACAAATTGATTAATGTATGATTCACGATCTAGGCGTTTTTCATGTAACTTATGAGCAATAAAGCGATATTGATCTGGATGTAAGTAGCGGAAGCAAAAATCTTCAAGTTCCCATTTTAATTGCCCGATTCCCAATCGATTTGCTAGAGGTGCATAGATATTAAAACACTCTTTAGCAGCAAGCACTTGATCTTCTTTTGGTGCCTGCATTAGGTTACGTAAATAAGTAATACGCTCTGCTAATTTTATTACCACACTACGGAAATCATTCACCATCGCAAGTAACATACGGCGAATACTATCAATCTGTTCTGTTGTGGCATGTCCATTACGAATAGCTCGCAGTTGTCTGATTTCCTTCATTTTAACAACACTGGAAAGAATGTGAACGATTTCCCGGTCGAAATTTTCAGGAAGATCTTCTCGACAAATAATCTTAGTATCAAAAAAAGGCAATAAAAGGGCTGTACATAAACTATTAATATCCATGTTTAAGGTCGATAAAATCTCAACCATTTCAATGGCATTTTGGAAGCAATAGGCTTGTTCTGGCTCACCAGCACTATGTTCAAAACAAAAATCCCAGATATCTTTGAACTTTTGATAGGAGTCAAGGTTGGTTAATAGTAGTTCCTGTTTTGCCCATTGCTCAACATCGAATTGTGTTAGAGTATAATGCTCGTCATTTTGTTGATGGGCGCCTCTAATTGATACCATAATTATTATCCTGATTTAGTTAACATCAACATTGATTCAATGTGCTTAGTTTGTGGAAACATATCCAAAATAGCAATCTTTGCAATGTTGTATCCTTCCTCAATAAATAGCTTGCAGTCCCTTGCTAATGTAGCAGGATTACACGAAATATAAACTAATTTTGATGGTGAAATCTTAACAATTTCTGCGCTAGCATTATAAGCGCCGGCTTTCGCAGGATCTAATAATATTTTGTCATATATTATTTGATTCCATAGCGAAGATTGTTGCTTATCTTCTAAATTACAGGTGAAAAATTGTGTCTTAGCTTTAACTTTATCTTTATTCAATTTGGTATTGAATTTCGCTTTTTCAACTAATGCCTCAACGCCCTCAATACCGGTTACCGACTGGCAAATTGTTGCCATAGGTAATGAAAAATTACCCATACCACAAAATAGATCAAGTATTTTGTCATTTGATGATACATCTAACCACTCAAGTGCTTTATCGATCATCTTTTGATTAATTCGACTATTAACCTGAATAAAATCGAGTGGACTAAAGGTTAATTTTAATTGATTAACTAGGTAGTAATGCTCTTTTGTACCAAATACGTGAACGAGCTTATCACCATGAAAATAGAGAGAAATGTTATGAACTTCGGCAAATTGTATAAGTAATTGGCTATCTAGCTCAGATAGTGGCAATGTGTGCCTTAAAACTAAGATAATTCCACTATCAACCGCAATTAATTCAATATGCCCCAGTGTTTTTTTCTGTTTAATTTGTCTTAAACAAGATTGTAATGGAATTAATAAATCATTTAATTGTTTAACCAATATTGGACAATTTTCGATATTTACAATTTGGTTTGATTCTGATTGCCTAAAACCGACAAATAACTCACCTTTGACTAAATTAATTGATAATCTTGCACGTCTACGATAATGATAAGGTTGATCTGCAATGATATTAGGTAAATTATCTTCCAATAACACACCAGCTTCTTTTTGTAATAGTTTGATTAACGCTTCATATTTGGCTTGTTGTTGTAAAGTTGATGAAATATGCTGTAATTCACAGCCACCACATTTCGTATAATATTGACATTGTGGTTTGACGCGCTGATGACTGTAATTGTGGTATTTTATTACTTTTGCTTTAGCATAATTTTTTTTATCTTCAGTCAGTTGAATATCGACAGTTTCATCAGGCAAGGCTGATTTTACAAAGATCGTTTTACCGTTATGATTTGCCACTCCTTGTCCAAAGGCATCTAATTTTGTGACTGTAACCGTCAGTTTTTGGGAGACTAGCTTTTTTTTCGCAGGAGTATAAAAATTAACCATATTAATAAATCGACATTATGTTAACCGTTTAAGTAGCTCTGTTTTAACATGCAACGGTACTAAATTGGAGATATCACCACCATGGTAAACGACATCTTTAACAATAGTTGAGGAAATAAATCCCATCGCTATTGAAGGCATTAAAAAAATGGTATCCAAATCTGGTTTTAATGCTCGATTCATTTCAGCAAGTTGTCTTTCATATTCAAAGTCATGAGTGGTTCTAACCCCTCTAACAATGACGGTTGCAGCATGTTTTTGAGCAAAGTCCGCCATAAGATTATCAAAGCCAATTACTTCAACATTCAATAAGTGTTCAACTGATGTCGAGGCTAGGTTTACTCGCTCTTCTAAAGCAAATAGTGTTTTTTTGTTGGGATTTTCTGCTATAGCGACAATTAAACGAGGAAACAGTTGGGAAGCTCGAGTAATCAAATCAATGTGACCATTGGTAATCGGATCAAATGTTCCTGGAAAAATAGCCGTAAGAGTTTTATTTTTCATCTATATTATTATCCATCAGCGAATAGGAGAATATCATACCTAATTTTGACTTAGATTGTTAGCTTAAGTCTGTAAAATCTTCGTTTTTTTATACTCAAAAACCCCGTTCCTCAACTTTTTTTATTATTTAGATCTATTTGAGGAAAACCTAGATTTGTTGATCTGTTTTATTATTGATGAAGTTATTTATTCTTCATCAATAATAAAAAAATAGAGGGAGAATTTATCAGTTTATACAAAACTGATAACAAATTTGCTGAAGATAAGTTTGCCCTGGCTCTAAAAAACAGCTTGATTGTGGCCAGGTTGGGTGATGTGGGCTATCAGGTAGAAACTGCGCTTCTAATGCCACTCCTGCAAAATTAGCATATACACCATTATGGCGGTTTGGTGTGTGAGTTAAAAAATTACCGGTATAAACTTGTAAGGCAGGGTAAGATGTTGTTAAGTTCATGGTCACTTTTTTATCTGATGAGACAAGTTGAGCTGCAACTGGTTTTGAGCTGTCCAATAAATAAGCATGGTCATAGCCACCAGTGATTTTTCGAGCTGAACTTCCGAATAAATTATCAGATAATAATCGCAACTGTCTTAAATCCATATCATCTTCAGTCACATTAAGTAAATCATTACTCGGAATACCATTTGCATCAACAGGTAGATAATAGTTAGCATTCACTTTTAAACTGTGTCCAAGGACATTGTTGGTTTCACCATCTAAATTAAAATAGGCATGGTTAGTTAAGTTAACCGGCGTGCATTTAGTGGTATTCGCATGGTATTCAATGATCACTTGATTATCGTCTGTTAAAGTATAACTAGCTGCAACCTTAAGTTCGCCAGGATAGCCTTGGTCACCATCAGGTGAAATTAAGCTAAATATGACTTGTTGTTCTGATTGTGATTCAATCTTCCATAATTGCTTATCAAAGCCTAATTTTCCACCATGTAACTGATTAACACCTTGATTGGCCGTAAGCTGATAGTGTTTACCCGCTATATCTATTTCAGCATTTGCAATGCGATTGGCATATCGGCCAATGGTTGCACCTAAATAGGCGTCTTGCTGTTGGTATTGTTCAAATGTTTGGCAACCAAGTAGTAACTCGCGCTTTTCTTCGGCAATTGGTACGACACAAGAAAGCCAAGTAGCACCCCAATCAGACAATTTAATTTGCATGCCTTGTCTATTTCTCAGTGTAATAATGTGTTTTACAGACATAGTTTATGTGCTCCTTCACTTGGCTGG
Organism: uncultured Gilliamella sp.; assembly: GCA_946480175.1. Lineage (GTDB taxonomy): Bacteria > Pseudomonadota > Gammaproteobacteria > Enterobacterales > Orbaceae > Gilliamella. Next base: position 20,499 of record CAMLIK010000011.1, on the reverse strand, counting down.
CAGATATAAAAATCTTCCTTGATTCCAAATTTTTTATAATAGTTTTGGCTCACAGCACCTTTGACCTCATCAACTTTATCCTTAGGTACTAAGGCAACAACACAGCCACCAAAACCACCACCAGTCATTCGAGCCCCGCCTTGATTGCCAATAACGGCTTGAACAATTTCAACTAGATAGTCAATTGCAGGTACGGTGATTTCAAAATCATCACGCATAGAATTGTGACTCTTAGCCATTAATTTAGAGAGTAATGGATAATCTTCATTGGCAAGCGCGTGAGCCGCTTTGAGGGTACGTTCATTTTCTGTTATGACATGATGAGCACGTTTATAAACGACAGGATCGAGCGAGGATTGGATTTGCAATAAATCAACTATTGAAGCATCACGAAGGGCTTTGACACCAAGTGCTTTTGCGGCAGCTTCACATTGCTTGCGACGAGTATTATATTCACTATCAACTAATCCACGTTTGATATTGGAGTTAATAATTACAACCGCTAGATCTTTAGGAATTGAAACTGGTAACACCTCAAGTGATCGGCAATCAATTAACAAAGCATGTTGTGCTTGACCAAGTGAGGATATTAATTGATCCATTATGCCGCAGTTACAGCCAACAAATTGATTTTCAGCTTCTTGACCAATTAAAGCTATTTTTTTTCCATCCAATGGTAAATCATAAAGAACCTGTAACATTTTGCCAATTGCAACTTCAAGTGAAGCGGATGAACTTAATCCTGCACCTTGAGGTACATTACCACTAATAGCGAAATCAACCCCGCTAATATTTTCGGTATATTTAATGATATGTTTAATAACCCCACGGACATAATTAGCCCATTGATAATTCGAATGTTTGTCAATTTCTGAATCAAGTGAAAACTGATCGAGCTCATTATTGTAATCAACAGCAATTACTCGTATTAAGTTGTCAGAACGTTTGTGACAACTAATAACCGTTTGATAATTGATAGCGCAAGGTAAGACAAAACCATCATTATAATCAGTATGTTCACCAATCAAGTTTACTCGTCCTGGTGCTTGGACAACCGTATCAGGTTTATAACCAAATCTATCTTCAAATGCTTGAGTGGTTTTATTGATTAATGCTCTCATTTATTTGTCCTTTTCATCTTTATAATGCACATCACTAACGTTGCGCAGCCTTTCGGCTGCTTGTTCTGGCGTTAAGTCCCGTTGTACTTCAGCCAACATTTCATAACCAACCATAAATTTTTTGACAGTAGCTGAACGCAATAGTGGCGGGTAAAAATGGGCATGTACTTGCCAATAATTAGTATTACCATCCACAAACGGTGCGCCATGCCATCCCATAGAATAAGGAAAAGCGCAATTAAACAAATTATCATAGCGACAGGTTAATCTTTTTAATGCAATGGCTAAATCCTTTTGCTCAGGTTGGCTTAGCGTTGTTAATCTAGCGATATGTTTTTTAGGTAATAGCAGTGTTTCAAATGGCCATACAGCCCAAAAAGGCACAACAACTAGCCAATGTTCTGTTTCAACCACGATGCGTTCTTGGTTAATTAACTCTTTTTCTACATAATCAACTAATAAATTTCTTCCATATTTTTGAAAATAGTTGCGCATGTTGCGATCTTCTCGCACAATTTCATTAGGGACAAAACTATTTGCCCAAACTTGCCCATGTGGATGCGGGTTTGAACAGCCCATAGCTGAACCTTTATTTTCAAATATTTGTACCCAAGGATAGTGTTTTCCTAACTCTTTTTGTTGAGTGATCCACGTTTTTATTACATTTTCGATTGCTGTTAGTTCTAGTTCTGGCAGGGTGTTACTGTGATCAGGTGAAAAGCAGATAACTCGACTTGTGCCTTTAGCACTTTGAATTTGAAATAGTGGATCGTTACTATTGGGTGAGTTAGGTGTATCTTTCATTAATGCAGCAAAATCATTTGTGAAGACATATGTTCCCGTATAGTTAGGATTTATATCACCGGTGACTCGTTTATTGTTCGGACATAAATAACAATTAGGGTCATAATGGGGTTTTTGTTCTTCATTTAAGGTCTCTTGTTGACCTTGCCAAGGACGTTTTGCTCGATGAGGCGAAACTAATACCCATTGATCGGTCAATGGGTTATATCGGCGATGAGGATGGTTAACTGGGTTAAAAATATCCATTTTTGCCTCTCTAATTATGAATTTGCTGCTATTGTAATGTACATACTACCTTAATCTGGATAACCTTGAGGATTCTTAGATTGCCAATTCCACGAATCTTTCACCATATCATCAAGGGTTAATTTGGTTTTCCAGCCTAACTGTTGTTCAGCTTTCTTTGCGTCAGCCCAAAACGCAGGTAAGTCGCCAGCACGCCTTGGTGCGAAATGCCAATTAAGGGGTTTACCGGATGCCTTTTCAAAGGCCTTAATCACTTGCAAAACACTGAAGCCTACACCAGAACCTAAATTGTAGATATGAACTCCAGCTTTATTTTGGTCAGCTTTAAGTGCTGCAATATGACCATCTGCTAAATCAACAACATGAATAAAGTCACGCACGCAGGTCCCATCAACAGTTGGATAATCATTACCAAACACTGATAATGACTCTCGCTTACCTACGGCAACTTGAGTAATAAATGGCATAAGATTATTAGGTACGCCAAGCGGATCTTCTCCCATCAAACCACTAGGATGAGCACCGACAGGATTAAAATATCGTAATAAAGTTAAGGACCAATCAGGCTCAGCAACAGCTAAATCCATTATACATTGTTCAACCATGAGTTTACTTTTACCGTACGGGCTAGAGGGTAAACCCTGTGGTAAGGTTTCGACGTACGGAACAGGTGCTAATTCACCGTATACCGTCGCAGATGAACTAAATACCAACTGTTTAACGCCTGCATCACGCATTGCTTTCATTAAAACAATACTGCCATAGACGTTATTTTCATAATATTCAAGAGGTTTATAGACTGATTCACCAACAGCTTTTAAGCCAGCAAAGTGGATAACGGCTTCGATATCATGCTCTTTAAAAATTCTTGCTAGTATTTTTGCATCACAAACATCACCATGATAAAAATCGACGGATTGCCCAGTGATGGTTTTTATTCTTTCTAATACCGAGGCTTTACTATTAAATAAATTATCAATGATAATTGGTGTATATCCGGCAAGAATTAATTGAACACAAGTATGACTACCTATATATCCACAACCACCTGTTACTAATATTTTCATCTTAATACCTTAATCTAATTTTATGTTAAGAGAATTTAAATTAATTTTCAGATTCTTCAATTTTTTTTATGTTTAAATAGATCCCAGGGTCCGCGACCTGATAGCGTGAAAGAAGAGATTAGTGTAAAGCTAAATGCGATTAAGCCAAGCACCAAATAAGCTCCCTCAAACCCAATTTTAACATACATTTGCCCTGCAAAGGTGGACATAAACATAATAGATAGTTGTTTTGCGAAACAGAACGCAATTAAATATACCGTTGCAGAAAAACGAATCGGAAAATGTTTGGTAATGTATTTAAATGCACCAACAAGCAATAGTGGAGCTTCAAACATATGCAGTGTTTTTAAAATAACCACTTCGACAGCTGTACTTGCGAAAGCAGAACCTGTTATACGAATTGACATGATCGCCCCAGCGACCAATAAGGTATTTTTACTACCAATTTTCATCACGATAACCGGAGCAAAAAACATCACAGTAGCATTTAAAAATTCACCTAATGTGGTGACATAACCAAATGCTTCACGACCTACTTGTTCACTGGAGAAGAATGAAGTAAAGAAATTAGCAAATTGTTGGTCAAATACTTCATAAGTACACGCAACCCCAATAATGTAAAGCATAAAAAACCAAATCTTGGGCATTTTCAGTAAATCAACTGCCAACTTTAAATTGAAAGATTCAGGTTTATTTAAACCCATTTGTTCAACAACATCTGTGGTTGGTGTTTTGGCAGGATCAGCTATTTTAACTAAAAGTAACAAAATTAAAGCAAATCCCGAACATAACCAATAAACGGCATTAACATTTTTGGAAATCATGATCCCAACAAAAGAAGCACAAATTGCCCAGCCAAAACAACCAAACATACGGCAGCGGCCGAATTCAAAACCACTTCGTCTACTGATTTTTTCAACCAATGCTTCAATTGCCGGTGCACCGCCACTAAATACCATACCAAGATATAAGCCACCAGCAGTAGCACCTAGCGTAATATTTAATTTAAGCAAAGGACCTAATACAAAAATAAAAAATGGTCCAAATAACACTAAAAGAAAAGTGATAATCCAAAGAAGGTGTTTTCTTAAACCTAATTTATCGGATATTAGTCCAAATAAAGGTTGGAAGAATAATGCAAATAAAGAGATAAAAGAAAAAACATATCCAGTATCTGCTTGATCCAAGCCAATCATTTTTAACCATACAGGGAAAAATGGGAAATAAGCCCCCATAATAAAGAAATAAAGAAAAAAGTAGAGGCTAAATACCCAATAATTTTTATTATGCATTGCAGACTTAATTTTCTGATTCATAGTGAACTTCCTTTGCTAAGCTTTTAATGATTACCAAATCATTTAGAAATCGTTTACATTCTAAATAAACAAAAAGCTATAAATTGCTGAGGATAATAGCATTAAAAAAATCCCAAAAAAGTGATCTAGTTAACATTTTATGAAATCGATTACATTTTTTGTGAATTTATTTTGAATAAGTTAAACAACGATTGAATCGAAAATATTAAAACTCAATACACACCTAACAAAAATAGTATTTAATAATCTATTAAAATAGATTGTTAATTAATGAATTTGTCTAATGGTTGAGGATTTAAAAGATGGATTATTAATTTTATGGTATCGATTACATTTATCGATGGTTAGATTAAATAAACGGGTATGGTGAAATTATACCGAGGGCATTAGTTACCTCTAGATTGTCTATTGATTTTAAATTTATAATCATATAGACAATCTAATTAACATTAATAGTTATTGAAATGCTTTTAGGCGTTTTTCAAAATCTTGCCATGAGTAAAAACCATCACTGTTTTGCATTGCATTTAACAACTCAAGTTGATAATGCTGTGGTGGATTATTCATATCAATCGCTTCACCAGTATATAACTGTTCAAAACTTTGATAGATGTATTCAGCTTTAAAGAAGTACTCACCTGATGATGTATGGCGGTAACGTTGAAAGATAACCATTCCGCCAATTGGAGTATTTTCAAATTGGTTAGGAAGCTGATACTGAGCAAAATCCAAAGCACCAAGTAATGAGGCAATGGTACTGTCATGACCAACCAGTAGATTGACTTTGTGAGGTTTGTTGTGTAATAAATTATCTATCTTATTGATTAATAATTTACTATTATGCCGAGCAATCGTTTTAGTATGGAATACTAAATCAATATAGTGGTTACGAATTTGTATTATTTGTTGCCATTGTTCTTGGCTAGTTATCCTTCCCCAAGCGATTTGTTCTTTTGGAAATGCAGAATAATACTGTAATAAAAAAGCATCAACGGCACAAATACCGATTGCTAGGGGACCTCTTAATTCAGGCTCTTCGTTTTTTACAAAATGAAGTTCATACGGGATATTAGCAAAGTCACATTTAAGTTCGCAATATAATTGTGAGTGTCGATAGTCTAATATATCTGATACTATTTTATAAGCTGGTGCTAAATTTTTGAAAATAGCACTTGCTTTGTCAGCTTCATCAATTTCTTTTAATACCTTTTGTTTAATTTCCGATGAGTCGTCTTGAACACTTGGATCAAAAATAGGATCCATTTTTTCAATGGTATATTTGTGATGTATTGGAATATCATAACCAGCGTAAGCACCACTAACTAAGAACTGGGCGGTGGCGACTGTTCTTTGAAGGCTATTTGCATAAACATATATATCAGGGTTCTCGGGTAAGAGTCTAATATTTCTTTGTTCGAGCCATTGTGATAGATAATGTCCAAAGAACGTTTCTAAAACCCCTCCTCTTGTTGTTAAATAACCATAGGCATGATCCCAACTTGGCCATTTAAAAGGGCTGGATTTTTCTAAAAATGCTATCGTATTTTCTAACGGCGTACGAATACCGTGACGGCTTAATATAACGACTTTGTCTAATTGGTATTGATTGTTGTTCATTTAGTTACCCATCCTTGTTTATGCAAATAATTTAAAATGAAATCTCGTTGCCCTTTGATAATTGTTTCTGCAATTTTATCACTCCAACCACTCGTTTTTTGATTTGTTTGTCGATGACGATAGTATTCACGCATTTGAGTATCATATTGCGCTAATAACTGATGATTGATTGGTTGATAGTGATTTTCAAAAAAAACTAATTCTTTTGGTAATCTTGGTTTTATATCTGGATTTTGGTCAGGATAACCAATACAAAGCCCAAAAAGCGGAAGAACATATTTAGGTAAGGCAAGTAATTGTGTTACTTTCTCAATATTGTTGCGTAATCCGCCAATATAAACCGTGCCTAAACCTAATGACTCCGCCGCAATAACGGTATTTTGTGCCATAAGCGCCGTATCAATGCAACCCACTAACAGCTGTTCTGCTTTTTCAAGAGGAATAGTTGGATCAATTTGAAAATGCCGATTAAAATCGGCACAGAACACCCAAAATTCAGGAGCTTGATTTATATAATTTTGATCTCCTGAATAATCTGCTAGTTTTGAGCGATTCTCGCTATCAGTAATTCTAATTATTGTCGCGCATTGTAGGAAATTGGAACTTGGAGCCGATTGTGCCGCTTGTACAAGTGATTCTATCTGCTCTATAGTTAATGCCATTGATAGGTAAGACCGAATTGAACGACGATGACAAATTATATCAATTGTTTTATTTTGCATAATGGCTCCTTAATACCACTATTTTTTTATAAATTGTAAATCCCAAACACCATGACCTAAATTTTGACCACGTTTTTCAAATTTGGTAATAGGTCTGTCATCAGGTTTTGGAATATAATCATTAGTGGTGGATAAATTTGTAAATCCATCAGCTTGACTCAAAACTTCTAGCATATGCTCTGCATAGTGTTGCCAGTCAGTCGCTAAATGTAAAATACCATTAGCTTTTAATTTTTTATAAATTAATTTAACAAACTCAGGCTGAATAATTCGGCGTTTATTATGCCGTGCTTTATGCCAAGGATCCGGGAAAAAAATTTGTACTTTATTTAATGATTCATTAGGTATCATGTTTTCTAACACTTCAATAGCATCATGACACATGAGGTGTAAATTGGTTAATTGATTTTCGTCGATTGCCATTAAACAAGCGCCAACACCAGGTCGATGGACTTCAATACCTATAAAATTCTTGTCTGGAGCGGATTTGGCCATTTCAATTAATGAAGCGCCCATACCAAAACCGATTTCTAAAACTACTGATTTATTATGTTCAAAAGTAATTGGCGAATTTGCATTATATTCAATGCCATATATAGGCCATAAATGAGTCAAAGCCTGTTGTTGCCCTTTAGTTAGGCGGCCTTGTCTCAATACAAAACTGCGTATTGTTCGTTTAGATTCAGTCTTTTGATTATTGGTTTTTAATTGTTCACTCATTGCGTATCTGCTGTTAAAGTTAAATAGTTTATCAAGATAGTAGTCCATCTTTGTTGTACAGTAGTTTAACCGATTTTTTATCCACTTCAAAAAACATCTTATTAACTTATTTTTCTATATATTATTGTGATAGATATAAAATATTTGTGATAATTTTTTATAATGTGGTTGAGGATGATCTGTAAATGATTATATAATTATTGCTCCGATTTAACCGATTACGTTTTTTGTAATCATGATTACATGCTTGAGGATTTCTCGTGCCTGATATGAAGCTTTTTGCTGGTAACGCCACACCCGAACTAGCAAAACGTATAGCTAATCGTCTTTATACTTCTCTTGGTGATATTATTGTTAGCCGTTTTAGTGATGGTGAAGTCAATGTCCAAATTAATGAAAATGTCCGTGGTGAAGATGTTTTTATTATCCAATCAACTTGTGCGCCTACAAATGACAATTTAATGGAATTATTAGTAATGATTGATGCAATGCGTCGAGCATCTGCTGGTCGTATTACTGCTGTTATTCCTTATTTTGGTTATGCAAGGCAAGATCGCCGTGTGCGTTCAGCGCGGGTTCCTATCACGGCTAAAGTTGTTGCAGACTTTTTATCAACGGTTGGCGTTGATAGGGTTTTAACTGTTGATCTTCATGCTGAACAGATTCAAGGCTTTTTTGATGTACCAGTTGATAATGTATTTGGTAGTCCTGTAATTTTAGAAGACATGTTACAACGTGATTTTGAACGCCCAATTGTGGTATCTCCGGATATTGGTGGTGTTGTTCGTGCGCGCGCGATAGCTAAACTTTTAAATGATACAGACATGGCGATAATCGATAAACGTCGTCAACGTGCTAATGAAGCAGAAGTGATGAATATTATCGGTGATGTTGCTGATAGAGATTGTATTTTAGTTGATGATATGATCGATACTGCGGGAACACTTTGTAAAGCGGCTGATGCATTAAAAGCTCGCGGTGCAAAACGTGTCTTCGCTTATGCAACTCATCCAATTTTCTCAGGAAAAGCTGTAAGTAATATTAAAGATTCTGCTATTGATGAAATTGTAGTTTGTGACACTATTCCATTAACGGCGGAAGTTAAAGCATTGAAAAATGTGCGTCAACTTACATTATCAGGTATGCTTGCTGAAGCAATTCGACGTATTAGTAACGAAGAATCAATTTCAGCAATGTTCCATCAATAACCTGTCGTCTCAATTAGATAAACGCCCCTTATAGGGGCTTTTTACTAATCGTAATTAATGATTAAACTATTATTATGACAACAATCAAACTTATTGTAGGTTTAGCAAATCCCGGTAATGAATATGCTGCAACTCGCCATAATGCGGGTGCTTGGTATGTGGATCTTCTTGCTGAACGTTATAATCAGCCACTAAAAAACGATCCTAAGTTTTTTGGATACAGTTCACGAATTAATATTAATGGTCATGATGTTCGTTTGTTAGTACCAACTACCTTTATGAATTTGAGTGGTAAAGCTGTTCAAGCAATGGCGTCTTTTTATCAAATTCAGCATGATGAAATATTAGTTGCCCATGATGAATTAGATCTTAATCCGGGGATTGCTAAATTAAAATTTGGCGGTAGCCATGGTGGTCATAATGGATTAAAAGATATCGCCAGTAAACTCGGAAATAATTTGAATTTTTACCGATTGAGAATTGGTATTGGACACCCAGGCGATAAAAATAAGGTAGTCGGTTACGTTTTAAATAAACCATCCAAACCTGAACAAGAGTTAATTGATAAAGCTATTGACGAGTCAGTATATTGCACGGATATTCTATTAACAGATGGCATAGAAAGTGCCATGAATCGTTTACATTCATTTAAAGCTTAACTTTGCTAAGAATAACCTGCTGCATAATAAACTGAATATAAAAAATCCACCTGATGAACAGGTGGATGACAAATCACGTATCCATTTCAGATTAAGAAAATAAGTGAGAAACGTTACCGCCTTTTTCAGCAATTTTCTTCATTACTTCTTTGATTAACCATGTATTCATTGCTGCGGTATCGTCTGTACTACCGGTATAATTAAGTTCAGTTGCTAGTTTTTTACGTGCATCTAAACTATTATCAATACCTAATAATTTCAACAAATCAACAATTGATGTCTTCCAATTAAGTTTTTCAGGAAACTTTTTAGCTAAATTATCTAAAATTGACATTACATCGACTTCAGATATCGGAGACTTGTTTTCTGATGGGTTTTGTTGAGTTTGATCGGTATTACTATTACTATCACTAGTAGTCGTATTGTTTGAAGTTTTATCTTTGACGGTGTCAGTGATTTTATCAACTTGCTCTTTCACTGCGTCTTTTGCATGACCTACAGCGGCTTGTGCGCTTGGAAATATTTTAGAAAAAATATTATTTAAGATACCCATTTTACACCCCTTATGTTTAAACTGCTTATTAAAAACTGCTTAACGATATAGATGTAGAAAATAGCCCTTTAAGTATAGCTGTTAAATACAAATAGTGTCAAAGCCACAATTAACCAATAGCATTTTTTGTAATAATGCGATTAGGACATTAAAAATATCTTTTTTGTTAATTGCTCATCGTTTTAATCTATTTAATTTAAGTACATTGATAAATTTATGACACCAATTCTATTAGATGTTGTAATATGTGTCACAGTTTTATTAGATATTGGCGTAGAAAATTAAAAATAATAGTAGTATTTGGTTTACCAATTGTAATGCTGACTCTAGTAATTAGCCTTAAATAATCGAACCTTAGTTTAGGCGAGTAAATTAATCTTAAAATTTTATTCTTCAATTTGATTTGAAAGTATTCTAAGTAGCCGATATCAATAATTAGTTATTCAAAATAATTATTTATAATAAAGACGTTTTAACGATATAAATAAGGAAAATAGCGTATTGATACGCTATTTTTATGAATAATTGAGAAAGTAAAAAAGCCCATTATTATGGGCTTGTTAGTAAAGAGAATCAGTTTTACTCAAAAAATGCACGTCTAATTGCATATTCAACGCCACGAATTTCTGCTAGACCTCTTAAGCGGCCTATCGCCGAATAACCTGGATTAGTTTTTTTATTCAGATCATCAAGCATTTGGTGACCGTGATCTGGACGAACAGGTATTAGACGTTTAATTCCCGCCTTTTTACGTCGTTCTTCTTCAGCAATAAGTACTTTAATCACGCCATACATATCAACATCCCCGGCTAGATGATCGCCTTCATGAAAAGATAATGGATTATCTTCACGAACCGTTGCGCGTAGATGAATAAAATGTACTCGATCAGCAAATTTTTCAGCCATTGTAACTAGATCATTATCGCTACGAACACCATAAGAACCAGTACAAAAACAGAACCCGTTATGGATACTGTCAACAGTCTCTTTCATCCATTGCATATCTTCGATAGTCGAAACAATGCGTGGTAAACCTAAAATTGGTCTAGGAGGATCATCTGGATGAACGGTTAGAACTACGCCAACTTCTTCTGCCACTGGAACGATGGCTTTTAAGAAATAAGCAAAATTTTCGCGTAACTTAGCTTTATCAATACCATCATAAGTGGCAAGATGGGCTCGGAATTGATCGAGTGAATAACCCTCTTCAGCACCTGGTAAACCAGCAATAATATTGCCAACCAGTTTATCTTTATCGGCTTGAGACATTTGTTCAAAATAACTTTTTGCTGCCAGTATATCTTCTGGAGTGTAATCTTTTTCAGCATTAGGCCGTTTTAAAATATGAATATCAAATGCTGCAAAAGCAATTTGATCAAACCGAAGTGCTTTTGAACCATCAGCTAATTGGTAACCAAGATCGGTACGAGTCCAATCTAATACCGGCATAAAATTGTAACAAACCGTGTCGATACCACATTCGGCTAAATTACGAATTGATTGTTGATAATTGGCAATATGCTGTTCTACATTGCCGGAATGGGTTTTAATTTCTTCGTGAACAGGGATACTTTCGACAACAGACCAAGTGAGGCCTTTATCTTCAATCATTTTTTTTCGTTTTTGAATTTCCTCAATTGTCCAAACTTCACCATTAGGTATATGATGTAAGGCTGTAACAATTCCTGTTGCCCCTGACTGTCTAATATCGTCCAATGATACAGGGTCGTTAGGTCCAAACCAACGCATTGTTTGTTCCATCTAAAATCTCCTCAATGATTCTTCATTTATTAAATTATTCAAATATGAAGATCCGTAAACAATGCATATTTGTTTCTATTGGTTAACAATAGTAACCGGAATAGAATCAAATAAATAACCATCAAAATTTGGATCTTCACTGTCAGAAACCGTCATTAATGTTTGTTTAACATTTTCTAAGTGTTGCCACATAGCATGGCGTGCAGCCATTGCATCTTTTAACTGTAATGCTTGTAGAATTTTTTCATGATCATATAACCATTTTTTTCGGTAACTATGATCGGTTATTCTACTTTGCAGTTGATCCCACATTTTACTTGATGAACGTTTAGCCCATAGGTCTTCTAACGAACGCTCAAGTATTGAGTTTTTTGTGGCTCGTGCTATTGCAATATGAAACATTTCATCAGCGCTATAGTCATCAAGCACATCTTGCTCTAAGATCTGACGTTCTTGTTCTAATATAGCTCTTAACTCAACAACGTCGGACTTTACAATTTGAGAAGCAGCAAATGCGGCAATGTTGCTTTCAATAAGTTGCCTAGCTTGTAACAACTCAAAAGGGCCAAAATCTTCTTCCTCAATTTCTCTATCTTTTTCAGATAAGGATTCGTCAGGTAAACTTATTACATAAACACCAGAACCTTTTTTTACTGCGATTAATTTTTCTAGCTCCAACATAATTAATGCTTCTCGAACTACTGTTCTGCTAACATTAAATGTTTCAGCAATATCTCTTTCTGGTGGTAGTCGGTCCCCAATTTTAAAGGTTCCACTTTTTAATAATGATTTTAACTCATTACCAATTTCTTGATAGAGTCGATTGACCCTTGGCATAATCTATAATCCTCAGAATACTATTAAGTTTATCGAAGATGATTATACGCTAATTATCACAACTCCTCTAAGTTAATAATAAAAGAAATATATTATACCGTTAAATTGGTATACCAATACTGTCACATATTATAAAGATTTTAACAAACATCCTCACAAAATAAACCAAAAAATGTGACTTAAATCACAAAAATTGAAAAATAAAGATGAAAATTTTGCTAACAAGTGGAAATATGTCTAACCAATAAATATTGTTAACTAGTTAATTATGGTATGTAAAATGTTGAATTTATTAAAAACCCCACAATCAATCAAACATAAACCTTTATACAATAGGGAAACAATGACAGCTCGTATTGTTCATATAGGTTTTGGTGCTTTTCATAGAGCACATCAAGCATTATTTACTGATCGTTTATTAAATAAAGGTAATAGTGATTGGGCTATTTGTGAGGTGAATATTGTCGGTGGTGAAGAGTTAATCAATGATATTCGAAAACAAGATCATCTTTATACCGTACTTGAAAAAGGGGCAACATCTAAACAAGCCTATATTATTGGCAGTGTAAAAGAATCATTATTAGCACCAACAGATGGCATTGAAAAAATTTTAGAAAAAATGGCTGATCCTGTTGTTGAAATTGTTTCATTAACGGTAACAGAAAAAGGTTATTGCATGTTACCTGGTGGAACTGGGTTAGATTTGGATAATGACCTGATTAAAGCAGATTTAGCTTCGCCAAGTAAACCAATGTCAGCACCAGGCGTTATTGTTGAAGCGTTAAATAGAAGAATGCAACGAGGCTTAAAATCATTTACCGCTTTATCATGCGATAACATGCCAGAAAACGGCTTAGTTTTGAAGAAAGCTATTTTAGATTTAGCTAATGCACGTGATCCACAGCTAGCAAAATGGATTCAAAACAATACAACTTTCCCTTGTACGATGGTTGATCGTATTGTTCCTGCCGCAACGCCTGAAACCTTAGAAGAAATCCAAGAGGAATTAGGTGGAATGTTTGATCCTTGTGGTATTGCTTGTGAGCCATTTATTCAATGGGTTATTGAAGATAATTTTGTTACTGCACGACCTAATTGGAATGAAGTTGGTGCGGAATTTGTTGATAATGTTGTTCCATATGAAGAAATGAAACTTCGAATGTTAAATGGTAGCCATTCATTTTTAGCTTATTTAGGTTATTTAGCTGGTTATGAGCATATTAATGATTGTATGAATGACGAAAATTATAAAAAAGCGACTTTATCATTAATGCTGCAACAACAAGCACCAACCTTAAATGTTGCTTCGCACGTTAATTTACAACAATATGCTGAAAAACTTATTGAACGATTCAGTAACCCATCACTAAAACATAGAACATGGCAAATTGCTATGGATGGTACCCAAAAATTACCACAACGCATGCTTGATTCTATTCGTTGGCATATCAAACATAATTCTGATTTTTCATTACTCGCTTTAGGGGTAGCTGGCTGGATGCGATATGTTGGTGGTATTGATGATCATAACCAAATAATTGATATTCGTGACCCAATGGTTGATGAATTGAAACGACTTGTTGCTGCTAGTGATGATGGTGTAGAGCGAGTTAACATGTTATTAAGTTTGGAAGCTGTTTTTGGCTTTGATCTGCCTAATAATCCATTATTTAAAGACAAGGTAACCAAACATTATCTTTCATTAATGGAGAAAGGCGCTAAACAAACTATTAAGGATTTATCTTTATAAATTGGACTGAAAACAATGAAAAAATTTTTAGATGATAACTTTTTGTTACAAACTGATGTGGCTGAAAAACTGTATTTTGATTACGCTAAAGATCAACCTATATATGATTATCATTGCCATTTACCGCCAAAAGATATTGCCGAAAATAAAAATTTTGGTAATTTAGCTGAAATTTGGTTAGCTGGTGATCACTATAAATGGCGTGTATTACGCACCGCAGGTATCGATGAAAAATTTATCACAGGTGATGCTTCTGATTATGAAAAATATCTAACTTGGGCAAAAGTTGTTCCTTTGACGCTTGGAAATCCAATTTATCATTGGACTCATTTAGAGTTAAAAACACCATTTGGTATAAAAGATATTCTTCTTAATGAAAAAACAGCAGATAAAATTTGGACAGAGGCAAATGCTAAATTAGCGACGGCTGAATTTTCAACACGTGGTATTTTGACGCAAATGAATGTCAAAGCTGTAGGCACAACAGACGATCCTATTGATTCACTTGAATATCATAAACAAATTGCATTAGATGGCTCATTGCAAACGAAAGTAAGGCCTAGTTGGCGACCAGATAAAGTCTTTAAAATCGAACTAACAGGCTTTGTTGATTATATTGCTCAATTAGGCCAGGTTACTGATATCGAAATTAATAATTTTGACAAACTACTTTGTGCATTAACTAAACGCCTAGATCATTTTCAACAGCATGGCTGTGAAGCATCAGATCATGGTATTGAAATTTTACGTTATGCCGACATTCCTAGCGAAAAACAGCTTGATCAAATAATAACAAAACGCCTTGCTAATCAATCCCTTTCTGAATTAGAAATTGCTCAATTTAGTACCGCGGTACTGGTTTGGTTAGGTAAACAATATCACAAACGCAATTGGGTAATGCAATTACACTTAGGTGCGCTACGTAATAATAATCAAAGAATGTTTAAATTACTTGGCCCTGATGCTGGATTTGATTCAATTGGCGATAGACCAATTGCCGAACCACTCTCTTCATTATTAGGTATTTTAGACTTAACTGACGAATTACCGAAAACTATTTTATATTGTTTAAACCCTCGTGATAACGAAGTTTTAGCGACAATGGCTGGCAACTTTCAAGGTTCAGGTATTGCCGGAAAAATTCAGTTTGGTTCGGGCTGGTGGTTCAATGACCAGAAAGATGGCATGGAACGCCAGTTGATGCAACTTTCTCAAATGGGATTATTAAGTCAATTTGTTGGTATGTTAACTGATTCCCGTAGTTTCTTATCATTTACCAGACATGAATATTTTAGACGGATTCTTTGTAATCTGGTCGGTAATTGGATGGAAAATGGAGAAATTCCGGCTGATTTTGACTTGGTTGGCAACATGATAAGCAATATTTGTTTCAACAATGCAAATCATTATTTTTCTAAATAGTAATAATACGAATTAACATTAAATAGGACGAAGGAAACGAAATGAGAAAAATTCCAAAATTTCGATGGTGCATGATTTTACTTGTCTGCGCTATTACAATTATCAATTATCTTGATCGAACGGCATTAGGCGTTGCTGCGCCGACAATTTTAGAAACTACGGGTATTACTAAAGAGCAATATTCTTGGATCGTCAGTGCATTCCAGTTAGCTTACACAATAGGTCAACCTATCATGGGCTTCTTTATTGATACTATTGGTCTAAGACTAGGATTTGCTATCTGTGCCGTAATTTGGGGGCTAGCAACCATGGGGCATGCTTTGACAGGTACTTGGCAAGGTTTAGCTTTCATGCGTGGGGTGATGGGCTTTAGTGAAGCATCAGCTATTCCAGCAGGAATAAAAACTGCATCAATATGGTTTCCAGCAAAAGAGAGGGGTATTGCGTCAGGTGTGTTTAATATGGGTACCTCTTTCGGTGCTATGTTAGCTCCGCCTTTAATTGCTTGGTGTATTTTATTTAAAGGTTGGCAATTTGCTTTTGTTGTTTCTGGCTCTCTAGCATTACTTGCTGCATTTGCATGGTTTAGTTTTTATCGTGATCCTAAAGATTCAAAAATATTATCTCCTGAAGAAAAAGAGTATATTGAAGCAGGACAAGAAAAATATTTGGACAGCAATAACAAAAAAGAAAAAGTATCCATTAAAACAATCCTTAGTCAGCGTAATTTCTGGGGTATTGGTATAGCCCGTTTTCTTGCTGACCCTGCATGGGGAACAATCAATTTTTGGGTACCAATATTCTTTGTTGAAACATTGCATTTTAGTTTAAAAGAAATTGCTATGTTTGTTTGGTTACCATTTTTAATGGCAGATCTAGGTTGTCTAGCAAGTGGTTTTGTTGCTAAGTTTTTTAATGATCGTGGAATATCATTAATAAATTCAAGATTAATTACCTTTACTATCGGCGCGGTGTTAATGATGACAATTGGCTTTGTTAGTATAGTTGAAAATCCATACTTAGCAGTATTTTTAATCAGTCTTGGAGGGTTCTCTCATCAATTATTATCTACTGTTGCATCAACTTTAGGTGGCGATTTATTCAAGAAAAATCAGGTTGCGACAGCTGTTGGAATGGCAGGTGCTTGTGCTTGGACAGGCCAGCTAATATTTAACCTTTTCATTGGCGCATTTGTAGGTATAATTGGTTTTGGTCCTTTCTTTATTGCACTAGCTTTCTTTGATGTAATTGGTGCAATTGTCCTTTGGACATTTATTCGAGAAAAACGAGTTAGAGCTACTGATTAATCACTAATAAATAATTAATAATAATATAGGTAGGATCAAATTTTTTTGATTCTACCTATTATTTTTTTAGGATGCCTAATTATTTTGTTTAGTCTTTCAATTCATTTTCAATAATTCAAATAAACTGTAAATATTATTTTTTTACACGACTTTTTTAACTAGATCAGGTAAATTACTAAGTATTGAGTTGTTTATGTTAAAAATTAATTAGCATTAATTTTAGCAAAAAAGAAGGATAAAACTAATTCATGCGTGATAATGAGCCAAAAATGTTGACCAATCTTTTGTCACAAGGGTCTTTATTATCCCAGATACACGAAAGGACATTAGCATTGAGTCAATTAGCGAAAGTTGTTGATGAATTACTTCCAACGCCGTTAAACCAGCAATATAGAGTTGCAAATTATCGTCAAGGTGTTCTTATTCTTGAGGTTAGTTCGGCTAACTGGTTAACAAGAATAAAATATGAACAAAGTAATTTAATTTCAGCTATACGTAAAAAAATCTTACCTTCGTTATCCTCTATTCAATATAAGATCAATCCTGCTATTGCGACAAATTATTCGCAATCAGTTAATTTTTTTGATAAGAATGCTAAAATTAATAATGTGATTACAATCCAAACAGCAAAATATTTAAATGCAGTGGCAGAGCATGCGCCTGAAAAACTAAAAAAACAATTGATTAAACTTGCTAACCATGCAAAATAAGTTAAACAATATTTATAATTATGCAAAGATACAGGAGTGAGATATGGACAAAAGTATGATGACCTATATTGTCATAGGCCTAATAATCGGATTCATTATAGGTATGATATTCATGAATTTTGTTTCTCAAAAAGGGCGTAAATATACAAAAGTTAAACGTGAATTGGAACAAGCTCAAGAAGAATTAGCATCTCAAAAACAAATGATGGTTAAACATTTTTCGCATAGCGCTGAAATATTGGACAATATGGCTAAAGATTTTCGCCGCTTATATGAACATATTGCTGAAACTTCAGGACAATTTGTAACTACCGATGACATGCCGATGATTGATTTAGAAGCAGTCAATAATGATATAATTGTTAAAAACGAACTAACGCTTGAAAAACAGCCTAAAGACTATGCAGATAATCCTTCAGGATTATTCAAAAGTGATGATGTTAAATCTTAATTAACCTTAAATATTTCCTAGTCTGATTAGATTAACGAAATTTATGTTTTAAATATAAATTCTTTAAATAAGAGAGTTTCATGATGAGTCATTCTTTACGAAAACCCAAAAAAGTATTGAGCGTAATTGCATTAAGCTTAGGTTTAAGTTTAACCACATTATCTAATGCTTATGCTGCATTTCCATTTTTACCAACAGATAATAATCAACAGCAACCATCGTTGGCTCCAATGTTGGAAACTGTCTTACCTTCAGTAGTCAGTATTAAAGTTGAAGGTACGGCTAAAATGCAAAATAATATGCCGGAAGAATTTAGACGG
This sequence comes from uncultured Gilliamella sp., assembly GCA_946480175.1. GTDB lineage: Bacteria > Pseudomonadota > Gammaproteobacteria > Enterobacterales > Orbaceae > Gilliamella. Next base: position 1,908 of record CAMLIK010000011.1, on the reverse strand, counting down.
TTTTTTGGTTATCCAGATAGCCAGTCAAGAGCATTTTCAGGGTTAGGATCTGGTGTAATTATTGATGCTGAAAAAGGTTATATTGTTACTAATAATCATGTTATTGATAACGCTGACAAAATCACTGTTGTCTTAAACGATGGTCATGAATATCAAGCAAAATTAATTGGTAAAGATCCGCAAAGTGATATTGCTTTATTAAAAGTAGATGATGCTAAAAAATTGATCGCAATTAAACTTGCTGATTCAGATAAAGCTCGAGTTGGAGATTACGCCGTTGCAATTGGTAATCCATTTGGTATCGGTCAAACAGTTACATCAGGTATTATTTCAGCCTTAGCACGTAGTGGTCTAAGTATGAATGGATTTGAGAATTTCATTCAAACCGATGCTTCAATTAACCAAGGTAATTCAGGTGGTGCTTTAGTTAACTTAAACGGTGAACTAGTTGGGATAAATACCGCTATTATTGCACCAAGTGGTGGTAATGTAGGCATTGGTTTTGCTATACCTAGTAATATGGTTAAGAGTTTAACTTCTCAACTTATTGAATATGGTGAAGTTAAACGAGGTGTTTTAGGTATAAAAGGTAACGAATTAACATCAGATATCGCTAAAGCATTTGACCTTGAAGTACAGAAGGGTGCCTTTGTTAGTGAAGTGATGGACGATTCAGCCGCGAAAGATGCAGGTATTAAATCTGGTGATGTCATCATCTCAATGGATGGTAAACCGGTTGATAGTTTCGCAGAATTACGTGCTAAAATCGCAACAACTGGTGCTGGTCGTACCGTTAAATTAGGTTTAATTCGTGATGGTAAAGAGATTTCTGTTGAAGTTAAATTGAAGAACAGTGATCAATTAAGTACCGAGGCTAAATCTCTTCATCCAGCGCTTGATGGAGCAACATTGACTAATGGTGATGTAAAAGGTCAAAAAGGTGTATTGATTGAAAGTATTGCTAAAAATTCACCTGCTTCTCGTTTAAGTTTACAAGAAGGCGATCTTATCACAGGAGTGAATAAGACGAGAGTCGAAAGTATTTCCGATCTACGTAAAATTATTGATAGCAATCCTTCGGCAATTGCTTTAAATATTGTCAGAGGTGATAGCCGTCTATATCTTATTTTACGCTAAGTGATTATCTCGCTATAAATCGTCGATGCTTTGCATCGACGAAAACTCCATTTTAACGCTCAGTTAGTTATGATAGAATCCTATCAACTATTCTCTTCTTGCTAATAATAATTATGCTTAAAAAGTTTCTTTGGCCAATATTAATTGGTGCTGTTTTAGCGATAGTGTTACTCATTATTTTTCCTTCTTTAAGAAATGGAACCCAATCTGATTTTTCAAGATCTATTTTTAATGATGAGCCTATGAGTTATTCTGATGCGGTTAAGATTGCTGCTCCAGCAGTCGTTAATATATATAGTCGCTCAATCAGTTCCATTCCAGAACAATCGCAAGAACCCCCAATCACACCATTAGGATCGGGTGTAATTATGAGTGAGCATGGTTATATCGTCACCAATTATCACGTTGTTGATGGCGCCGAACAGATTATTGTTGCATTGCAAGATGGTCGAATTTATGAAGCATTGCCTATAGGTTCTGATAAGTTAGTTGATATTGCTGTACTTAAGATAGAGGCAACTAATATCCCAACTATACATATAAATCCTAAACGAGATCCGAAAATTGGTGATGTAGTGTTAGCTATTGGTAATCCATACAATATTGGTCAAACCATTACCCAAGGAATTATTAGTGCGACAGGGCGTGATGGACTCAGTCCATATCGTCGACAAAATTTTATTCAAACTGATGCGTCCATTAATCATGGTAATTCCGGTGGTGCTTTAGTTAACACTAAAGGTGAATTAATGGGTATTAATACTCTGACAT
>CAMLIK010000010.1 GCA_946480175.1 uncultured Gilliamella sp. | reverse complement strand
TATTATGGTGATTTAATCCCGCCACACACATTCTTCCGCTGCCCACCAAATAAACAGCGAAATCATCTTTTAGTTGTGCGACTTGCTCTTTAGAAAAACCGGTGTAACTAAACATACCTCTTTGTTTGAGTAAATAATCAAAATTCTGTTTAGGTGCTGCTGTTTTTAATAAATCAACTAAAGTTGAACGCATGCTAACAATACGGTTACGCATCGATTCAACTTCTTTAAACCATAAAGCCTTAAGTTCAGCATTGTTTAATACATATGAAACTAACTGAGCACCATAAGCGGCTGGGCTAGAATAATTTCGGCGAACCGTTGCTTGCAATTGACCAAACACCCGATTAGCCACTTGGCTATCATCACATAAAACCGATAAACCACCTACCCGTTCACCGTAAAGTGAGAATGTTTTAGAAAACGAATTACTGATAAAACCACACAAGCCTTGCTCGGCGACTTTTTTTATTGCATAACTATCACTTTCAATAGATTCACCAAAACCTTGGTAAGCAATATCCATAAATGGGATAAGATCACGTTTTTGTAAAACCTCAATCACGTCATCCCACTGTTGTTGTGTTAAATCAGCGCCTGTTGGGTTATGACAGCAAGGATGCAATAACACGATACTTTTAGCCGGTAAGGTATTTAGTGTTTCAAGCATAGCATCAAATTTCACGCCACAAGTCTCTGGATCAAAATAAGGATACTTATTCACCTTAAAGCCTGCTCCATTGAAAATAGCAATATGATTTTCCCAAGTTGGATCACTAACCCACACTTGCGAATCGGGAAAATAGCGATATAAAAAGTCAGCACCGACTTTCAGTGCCCCTGATCCGCCCAAAGTCTGAATAGTGGCGATTCGCTGTGCTTGAAAAGCAGGACTATCTTCACCAAAAAGTAGCGATTGGATCGCTTGACAATAACTCGGTAAGCCACTCATCGGCAAATAAAGTTGTGCGCCTTGTTGATGATGATAAATATAGTCACGAGCCGTTTTTATGCAAGATAATTGCGGAACTATACTGTTTTCATCATAATAATAACCAATACTTAAATTGATCTTATTCTCACGCTGGTCATTATTAAATTCAGCGACTAATGATAAGATTGGATCACCCGCGTACGACTCTACTTTTCCAAACATTTTCTCAACCTAATTAATTAGTAAATATCAATGTATAATTGTAGATTATTGCACCAACTTAATTGGCAATCAATCACTAAATAACAGTTTAAATATAAATAATGTTAGGATAATGAAATCGATTTTTATTAAAAACTGATTTGAATATAAAAACATGAGAAGTCGGTGACAAAAAATGGGTAAATTAAGTAAAAAATGCCTCAAAAACCCCGTTCCTCAACTTTTTTATTTTGTTAGCACCTCTTGATGCTAACAAATTTAACGCACTTATTTTACAGCGATAACTTCTATTTCAACTTTTGCATCTTTAGGGATGCGAGCAACTTGTACACAAGAACGTGCCGGGAATGTTGCTTGGTTCTCGTTAAAAAATGCCTCATAGACACTATTCACTTGCGCAAAATCATTCATATCTGCTAAAAAAATTGTTGTTTTAACGATATTTTTAACTTGATAACCCGCTTCAGTTATAATCGCTTTTACATTCGCTAAACTCTGTTTAGTTTGTTCTTTCACGCAAGTTGGCATCTCACCTGTTGCTGGATTAATTGGAATTTGACCCGAGGCAAATAACATATTCCCCAAATCAACGCCTTGCACATAAGGACCAATAGCTGCAGGGGCTTTATCAGTATTAACAACTTTTACCATATATGATTTCTCCTTTCATTTTATTATGGTTCTCATTTCAACAGGAACCCAATTTCGTGTCAAGTCGTAGTAAATTGATGATCATGGGACTTCTGCCAATTTTCTGATATGATAGGTGAAAATTTTTTCATTTATTGAGAGTTAGTATGTTTGAGAATTTAACTGATCGTTTATCACAGACATTTCGCAATATTAGTGGTCGCGGGCGTCTGTCTGAAGATAATATTAAAGATGCGTTGCGCGATGTGCGCATGGCATTACTTGAAGCCGATGTTGCCTTACCTGTAGTACGAGAATTTATTAACCAAGTTAAACAAAAAGCCGTCGGTTTAGATGTTAATAAAAGCCTAACACCTGGCCAAGAATTTATTAAAATAGTTCAAGCCGAACTTACCAGCGCAATGGGCGAAGTTAACAGTACACTTAACTTAGCTACCCAGCCTCCAGCGGTTATACTAATGGCTGGCTTGCAAGGTGCCGGTAAAACAACTAGCGTGGCTAAACTGGCAAAATTCTTAAAAGAAAAACAGAAAAAGAAAGTCTTAGTTGTCTCTGCTGATGTTTATCGTCCCGCAGCGATAAAACAATTAGAAACACTGGCGAAAGCGATTAATGTTGAGTTCTTCCCATCAGATATAAAACAAAAACCAGTTGATATTGTTAACAAAGCCATTTCGCATGCCAAACTACAGTTCTTTGATGTGCTTATTGTCGATACTGCGGGTCGATTGCATGTTGATAGCGAGATGATGGATGAAATCAAAGCGCTACATGATGCAATCAATCCAATTGAAACGCTATTTGTTGTCGATGCAATGACAGGGCAAGATGCCGCCAATACAGCTAAAGCATTTAATGATGCCTTACCACTAACCGGTGTTATTTTAACTAAAGTTGATGGTGATGCTCGTGGGGGGGCAGCATTATCAATCCGCCATATCACAGGTAAACCGATCAAATTCTTAGGGATGGGTGAAAAAACTGATGCATTAGAGCCTTTTTATCCTGACCGCATTGCTTCGCGTATTTTAGGCATGGGTGATGTTCTTTCTTTAATCGAAGAATTACAGAGTAATGTTGATCGTGAAAAAGCAGAAAAAATTGCCAAAAAACTTAAAAAAGGCGATAAGTTTGATTTTAATGACTTTCAAGATCAACTACGACAAATGCGTAATATGGGCGGAATGGGCGCAATGCTAGCCAAACTACCCGGTGTGGGACAACTTCCCGACCATATCAAAGCACAAATGGATGATAAAATCACCATCAAGATGGAAGCGATAATTGGCTCCATGACATTAAAAGAACGTGCAAATCCAGAAATCATAAAAGGCTCACGAAAACGCCGTATTGCTAATGGTTCAGGCACACAAGTGCAAGATGTCAACAAGCTACTTAAACAGTTTGAAGATATGCAAAAGATGATGAAAAAAATGAAAGGTGGCGGCATGATGAAGATGATGCGTCAAATGAAAGGGTTAATGGGCGGCGGCATGGGTTTCCCACCTCGATAACGTTTTATTTCTCTTTCTTTCAATTTATTACTATCGCGCAGCTTGGCGCGATAGTATTTCAATAAACTTAATTTTCTCGATTTATTGCTTTAATTTTGCTTGGACGATGCATAGTTAATACCGTACCAATCGATGAAACAATAATAAACATGATAGCCAACCATTGGTAATGTGTTAACTGTTCGTGCAAAACAATTAATCCGGAAAACGCAGCAAATACCGGCGATAAACTCATTAGAGTACTAAAAGTTTGTGCCGGTAATCGTGGCAGAGCGATCATATCAAGACCATATGGAATGGCTGATGCTAATAGTGAAACCATAAAAGCTAATGGCAAAATGTCTAAGGAAAACATTGTACTACCACTTTGCCATACACCAATTGGAAAAAGTAATAGCGAAGCAACAATTGAACCTACCGCTACACTTGATGCGCCATAAATTTCACCGGCTTTACGCCCAAAAAGAATATAACCAGCCCAGCAGCTTCCTGCACATAAAGCTAGTAAGATACCAACAGGATCTAAATCATTAGAGGCCTGATGAATAGGTAGCAACATTACTAGTCCAATTATTGCTATACCTAACCAAATAAAATCAGCTAATCGTCGTCCAGAAAACATCGCCACCATAATTGGGCCAGTCAATTCAATTGCAACAGCGATACCTAAAGGGATTCGAGATATCGCATTGTAAAAAGACAAATTCATACATCCCATCGCTATCCCATACAAAATAATATATTTTATGGCTGATTTAGTAATGGTTTTACGCCAAGGTTTAAAGATTATTACCAATAAAATTGCCGAGAAAAATAGACGCCAAGCCGTCATCGCCTCTGGCCCGAGTACAGGGAACAAGTATTTAGCAAATGAAGCACTTGCTTGTACAGATATCATCGAAATAAAAATTAAAAAAACTGGCCAAGATCTCTTGAACATAATAACTACCTTGATTGAAATAATTGCAAATAAAGGGGCGTAATTTGTTTGCATAGCAATGTAAAATCAATTTAAGATTATTACGATATCTAGCTGAAACACATTGTTATTAAACAAATTGCATCAAAAGCGTTTTTAAAAATATCACATCACGTCTAGTTTTCCCTTTTTACTGATAACAATGCCAGATCTTGTAGGGCTTTTTTATAAGGAGAATCCGGTAAGATTGAAATAACATTAAAGGCTTTATCGGCTTCTTGTTGAGCCGTTTTCAAAGTGAATTCAAGTGATCCACACAACTGCATCACTTTTAAAATGTGATCTAATAAATGGCGACCATTTCCTTGCTCAATGGCTTGACGAATTAATGTCGCATCTTCTGAATTAGCATGATGCATGGCATGTAATAATGGTAAAGTTGGTTTACCTTCATTGAGATCATCCCCTAAATTTTTACCTAATTTTTGATTACTATCAGCACTATAGTCTAATAAATCATCAATAATTTGAAAGGCTGTCCCCAAATATTTACCATATTCTTGCAGGGCAACTTCCTGCTCAGGTGTTGCACCGGCTAATACCGCTGCTGAATGTGAAGTTGCTTCAAAGAGCCTTGCTGTTTTACGGTAGATAACTTGTAGATATTGCTCTTTAGTAATATCAGGATCATTACAATTAATAAGTTGTTGAACTTCACCTTCGGCAATAACATTCGTTGCTTCAGACATTATATTCAATACTTTGAATGATTCGGTGCGTACCATCATTTGGAAAGATCTAGTGTAAATATAATCACCAACTAAAACACTGGCAGCATTACCAAATAATGCATTAGCCGTTGACTTACCTCGTCGTAAAGCAGATTCATCAACAACATCATCATGTAACAAAGTCGCTGTGTGAATAAATTCGATAAAAGCTGCAGTAATAATATGCTTATCACCATGATAATTAAGTGCTTTGGCGATTAGCAACGCAATAACTGGGCGAATACGCTTACCACCACTGCTGATGATATAATTACCTAATTGATTGATTAATACAACATCGGAACTGAGCTCTGCTTGTATTACTTCATTAACCTTAACTAAATCATCTTGCACTAGATCGAGTATTTGTTTTATCGATGGATTATTCATCAGTCTAACCGCTAAAAATGGGAAATATTTATTTACTATTATCTGATAAATATTTTTAAGCAACAAGTTATTGATAAATCATATTTAAAAAAATGCTACAAATGATAAGCATTTTCATTTAGAATACTTGCCCTAAGAGAAAAATTATTACTGCTATGAAGATCAATTTTGATATAGATATCAATACAGAAAGAGAGCCACAATCACCTATTGCTAAGAAGCAACAGGATAATTATATATATGTATTTGCATCTGTCGCTGTGATATCACATCTACTTTTATTAGGATTATTATTTAGCTCGGCGTTGTTTGCAAATAACATCATGGTTGATGAAGGTGATGATTCAATTAAAGCCGTAATGGTTGACCTTACTCAATTAGCAGCCCCAGAACAATCATTAGTTGAAAATACACCTGATATTCAAGGTGCTGAAAACAGTGAAATCATAGATAATAAACCTATCGAAGAGCAACCCGTTGAACCTGTTGTAGAACCTGAAGTTGTTAAAGAAGAAACACCTGAGCCTCCACCGGAAAAAGAACCCGAAAAACCGACTGTTGAACCGGATAAACCAACAATAGTAAAACCAAAACCGAAACCAAAAAAGAAAAAACCACCTACACAAAAATCATCTCGTCAACAAGTAAGACAAGACGCGATAAGTGATAATGTGGCAAATACTTCAGTTGCACCTAAAATATCTAATAGTCAACAATATTCAGGCAATCCAACACCGATTAGCCGAAATCGCCCAGAATATCCAAGAAGAGCACTAGACATGCGCTTAGAAGGTCATGTTATTGTCATGTTTGATGTAAATAGTGAAGGACGAGTTGAAAATATTAGAATTATTGAAGCTCAACCCAATAATATTTTTAATCGCTCAGTGATCACAGCAATGAAAACATGGAAATACAAACCAATTGCTGGTAAAGATATCAAAATGAAGATTATCTTTAATCGTGACAGTTCAATTAGTTTAGGTTAATCAATAGGTCATTAGCCAATTTTTTTCTTTAAAAAAAGCGCTAATCTCATCATTCGAGATTAGCGCGCCTTCCTTCAGTTTATTTATTGTTTTGCATTAAAAGTTCAATTTGCTGTGGCTCTTTTGGTACCATTGCTGTTAAAACTTCATTGCCCGATTGAGTAATCAAAATGTTGTCTTCAATACGAATCCCGATACCTTGATAACGTTCAGGCACATCAGCATCTTTATTAATATAAAGTCCAGGTTCAACCGTTAAAACCATCCCCGGTGCAAGTATGCGATCACGATCGCTACCGACATCATGCACATCAATACCTAACCAATGACCTAAACCATGCATATAAAATGCCAAGTAGGCTTTATCTGCAATCAATGTTCCAACATCACCTTGCATAATTCCCAGCTTAACTAACCCTTCAACCATAATTCGAATAATTTCTTGATTAACTAAGGATATTGAGGTACCTGGTTTTAATGATTTGATAGCGGCATATTGTGCTGTTAATACTAGGTCATATATTTCTCGTTGAGCTTGATTAAATTTACCATTAACCGGAAATGTTCGGGTGATGTCCCCAGCATAATACTGGTATTCACAGCCAGCATCAATTAAGACTAAATCGCCATTTTTCAATTGGTCGCTATTATTTTCATAATGCAATATACAGCCATTATTACCACCACCAACGATAGTGTTATAGGATGGTGAACGCGCACCATGCCAAGCAAACTCATGTAAGATTTCAGCTTCTAATTGATACTCATACCAATTAGGCTGACACTTTTGCATTGCCCTAATATGTGCTTTTGCACTGATTTCACAGGCTTGACGTAAAATGGCGATTTCATATTCAGACTTAAACATGCGCATTTCGTGAACGATTGGTCGCCAATCAATAACTATGCTTGGCGCTGAAAGTTTGAATCGACCGCCTTGCCGTAAAGTATTAAGCGTTTTTTTAATTATCTCGTCAGCATAATGATAAAGCTGGTCAGCATGATAAATGGCGGCCTTTCCATTAATTAAATTTGGCAAAACGTTATTAATATCATCAAAAAGATAAGCTTCATCTACGCAAATTTTTTCTAATGCAGCCTGCTGACCTAAGCGATATCCGGTCCATGTTTCAGCTAAAGGATCTTTTTTACGATTGAATAAAATATATCGTGGTTGACCGTCTTGCTGTTTAATTATCACAAAAAGCGCTTCAGGCTCGGCAAAAAAAGTAAAATACCAAAAATCACTGTCTTGTCGATAAGGATAATGAGTATCATTACTTCGCCTAACTTCTGGTGAGGCAAAAAATAAGGCAATGCTATTTGGCTGCATCTGCGCCAATAATTTATTTCGTCGAGCTAACAGTTCTGTATCAATATCTATCATAACGTTTACCTTAATGATTAATAATACTGCTTTTTAGTGAAGAGTTGGCGTAATATCAGGTTCATTAAATTCATCAAAACAGAACATCGCCGTAATTCTAACGTACTCTTTTATCTCCTCAAATGCAAAAGCTAACTCTTGTTGATCTTCATCTTCATCATAACCGAGTTTAGCTATTTGCCTTAGGTCATATATTGCTTCACCTACATCGCCTTTAACTCGATTAAGTTTAGGTTGAACTAAACCAATACCTAATAAAAAATGATTTACCCAGCCAACTAAATCATCAATTTGGGTAAACAAATCTTGTTCACTAAGCAACAGTTGAAACTCAAAATTCTCATCAATAAGTTGTTGTTTAGTTGAATGATATAATTTTTCAATTTCCTTATTTAAAGGATCTGCAATCTTTTGCCCATCATTCAACATGTCTTGAGCTAACACTTTCCAGCTTTCGTCATAATTCCCTCCAGCCAATAGGCCTGATAAGAATCCATGTAATTCAGCTGCGGTTATGCCAATTTTATTTTGAATAAGTTGACGATTAAGCTCATCATAAATCTTGCTATCAGTCATTAACTCCACCTTAGTTTTGTGATAATGGTGAAAATACACCCCCTGCACTTTCACGCATTATTAGTATATAATTTATGCCTAGTTGTAAATAATAAACAGGTTATTGTGCTTTATAAAGGAATTATTTTGAACATTATTAGATTAATTTTAACATCGCTATGCATAGCCATATCATTAACTGCTTGTAGTTCATGGGTACAAAATAAAGGTGTGATTGTTATTGATGTGCAAAATAAAACAAATACCTATATAACCAGCCAAAATTTACCTAAAAATTATCAGCTAGGCAATAGTGAACAAGAACTTGATAAGTTCGAAACTTTTTGCCGAGACGAAATCCGTGCCTCACAACTAGATGGAAGTGAAGAAATCGTATTTGAAAATATCAAACGAGGAATTCACGGGCAGGTTGAATTTAAAAAATGTAGTGATAAGGTAATTCGGATTTACCAATATTGATAAATATATCAGCTGACTTTGTAGATTATCGCCAATAAGATTGACTAATTGTCACATATCTGTGAAATCTTACTAGCCTTTCAAGCTGTTTTTATTTATATTGTCGCATGAACAAATATATTTTTGGGAGTAAAATAATTATGTATAAGCAAGATGTAACTATTATTGCGTCGAACGGTCTTCATACCCGCCCTGCTGCACAATTTGTAAAGGAAGCTAAAAACTTCAATTCTGAAATTACTGTCACATCAAATGGAAAAAGCGCTAGTGCTAAGAGCTTATTCAAATTACAAACACTAGGATTAACTCAAGGTACTACTATTACTATTTCAGCCGAAGGTGAGGATGAAAAAGAAGCAGTAGATCATTTAGTAAAATTAATTCCTGAATTGGAATAATACTCCCATATTAGCGTTGAATGGTTTTAATATTAGATAAGGATTAAATGTTATGGTATCAGGTATACTTGTTTCCCCAGGTATCGCTTTTGCAAAAGCGCTATTATTAAAAGAAGAACCTATTGTTATTAATAATAGGCAAATTCTTGATAACAAAATTGACTCTGAAATTGATCGCTTTAAAGAAGCTCGTGAAAAATCAAGCGTACAATTACATGCTATCATGGAGCGAGCAAAAACCACTCTAGGTGAAGATAAAGCTGCCATTTTTGAAGGTCATATCATGCTTCTTGAAGATGAAGATCTTGAACAAGAAGTGATTTCACGAATCAAAAGTAAACACTCAAGTGCCGATGCTGCTGTCCAATCTGTATTTGAAACCCAAGCAAAAGAGTTAGAGAACCTAGATGATGAATATCTAAAAGAACGTGCTGCCGATATTCGAGATATTGGTAAACGATTGCTAAAAAATATTTTAGGTATTGAAATTGTTGATTTAAGTGCTATTAGCCAACCTTGTATTTTAGTTGCGACTGATTTAACGCCATCTGAAACTGCGCAATTAAATTTAGATATGGTATTAGGTTTCATCACTGATGCCGGTGGTCGTACTTCACATACATCTATCATGGCTCGTTCATTAGAAATTCCAGCAATCGTTGGTACATCTAATGCAACACAAGCAATTAAACAGGGTGATTTTGTTATTTTAGATGCCATCAACAACGCTATCTACATTAATCCAGATCACGCAACTGAAGAAAAATTAAAACAAGTTCAAACCAAATATCTTGCTGATAAAGAAGAGTTAGCAAAATTAAAAGACTTACCAGCTGTAACGCTTGATGGTCATCAAGTGGAAATTTGTGCCAATATCGGTACAGTTCGTGATATTGCTGGTGCCGATCGTAATGGTTATGAAGGTGTTGGTCTTTATCGCACTGAATTCTTATTTATGGATCGTGATGCGTATCCTAATGAAGACGAACAATTCAAAGCATATAAAGAAGTTGCTGAATCAACTAATGGCCTATCGGTTATTGTTCGTACCATGGATATTGGTGGTGATAAAGATGTACCTTATATGCATTTACCAAAAGAAGAAAATCCATTTTTAGGTTGGCGAGCAATTCGTATTTGTTTAGACCGTAAAGAAATATTACATGCCCAGTTACGTGCAATTTTACGTGCCTCTGCATTCGGTAAATTACGCATTATGTTCCCGATGATTATTTCGGTTGAAGAAATTCGTATTTTAAAATCTGAAATCAATATCCTTAAAGAACAATTAACCTCTGAAGGTAAAGCATTTGATAAAAACATCGAAATCGGTGTTATGATCGAAACGCCTGCCGCTGCGGTCATTGCTCGTCACTTAGCTAAAGAAGTTGACTTTTTTAGTATTGGTACTAACGATTTAACTCAATATACGCTTGCAGTTGACCGTGGTAATGAACTTATTTCACATCTTTATAATCCACTTTCGCCATCAGTATTAACATTAATTAAAAATGTCATTGATGCATCTCACAAAGAAGGGAAATGGACAGGAATGTGTGGTGAGCTTGCTGGTGATGAAAGAGCAACAATTTTATTACTAGGAATGGGGCTTGATGAGTTTAGTATGAGTGCAGTATCAATTCCTAAAATTAAAAAATTAATTCGTAATACTAATTATGAAGAAGCGAAGAATTTTGCTGATACGGTTCTTGAAAAAGCAACAGCTAATGAAGTAACCGATTTAATTGAAAAATATACTGCTGAAAAGCAAATTTGTTAGGAGTCAACGATGGGTCTATTTGATAAAATAAAGCAATTTGTATCTGATGATAATAAAAATAGCACCGAAGTTATTGCACCTCTTAGTGGTGAAATTGTTAAAATCGAAGATGTGCCCGATGTTGTTTTTGCTGAGAAAATCGTTGGTGATGGCGTTGCAATTAAACCATCTGGCAACAAAATTGTCGCACCATTAAATGGTAAAATTGGCAAAATCTTTGATACCAATCATGCTTTTGCGATTGAGTCAGATGAAGGTATCGAGCTTTTTGTTCACTTTGGCATAGATACCGTTGAGCTAAAAGGTGAAGGTTTTACTCGTGTTGCTGAAGAAGGACAACAAGTTAAAATTGGTGATACCATCATTGAAATTGATCTACCTTTACTTGAAAGTAAAGCCAAATCAGTACTAACCCCGGTTGTTGTTTCAAATATGGATACAATAGTTGAATTAACTAAACTAACTGGCTCAGTTGAAGCGGGTAAAACGCCAATAATGCGTGTAAAAAAATAATCAGTTATAAAAAAACCTTCAGTTCAGACTGAAGGTTTTTTCTATTCATTCAATTGGCAAAATAGTTGTTAACGCCATTTCTTGTATTGATTAATTAGATTATTAGTAGAATCATCATGAGAATTAACCGGTTTATCATCAGCTAATTCCGGTAAAATTCGGCCAGCTAATTGCTTACCAAGCTCAACTCCCCATTGATCAAAACTAAAGATATTAAGAATAATACCTTGGGTAAAGATCTTGTGTTCATACATCGCAACTAGTGCTCCTAATGTATAAGGCGTGATTTTTTTAACTAAAATAGAGTTTGTCGGTTTGTTACCTTCGAAGACTTTAAAAGGAATAATTGACTTAACTTCATCGAGTTTTTTACCAGAAGCAAGAAACTCTTGTTCTACTTGTTGTGCTGTCTTACCAAAAGCTAAAGCTTCTGTTTGGGCAAAAAAGTTAGAAAGTAACTTAGGATGATGATCGCTAACTGGATTATGACTAATTGCAGGCGCAATAAAATCACAAGGGATAAGTTTAGTACCCTGATGAATTAATTGATAAAAGGCATGTTGGCCATTTGTTCCTGGCTCCCCCCAAATAATCGGACCAGTTGTATAACCAGTTTTGTTACCATTACGATCAACACTTTTACCATTCGACTCCATATTACCTTGCTGGAAGTAAGCCGCAAAACGATGCATGTATTGATCATAAGGTAGAATTGCTTCGGTTTCTGCACCATAAAAATTATTGTACCAAATACCAATTAAAGCAAGTAAAGTGGGAATATTTTTATCAATTGGTGCGCTTTGGAAATGTTTATCCATTGCATGGCCACCAGCTAAAAACTGTTTAAAGTTTTCAAAGCCAATTGAAAGAACAATTGATAAACCGATAGCTGACCAAGAAGAATAACGACCACCTACCCAATCCCAAAATTCAAACATATTGGCCGTATCAATACCAAATTTTTCAACTTCTTTAGCGTTAGTTGATAACGCAACAAAGTGAAGCGCAACGGCTTTCGCATCTTTTGCCGAATCAAGTAACCATTGACGAGCCGTTTGAGCATTGGTCATGGTTTCTTGAGTTGTAAACGTTTTTGAGGCAACTAAAAATAAAGTTGTTTCTGGATTTAAACCTTTTAAAGCTTCAACAATATGTGTTCCATCAACATTAGAAACAAAATGCATAGTTAAATGATTTTTATAAGGTCTCAGCGCCTCAGTTATCATATGTGGTCCTAAATCAGAACCACCAATGCCGATATTAACAACATCGGTAATTGCTTTACCGGTATAACCTTTCCACTCACCACGAATAATTTTTTCACTAAAGGACTCCATCTTAGCAAGCACTGCATTGACATCATCCATAACATTTTTACCATCAACATAAATTGGTGAGTTTGATACATTACGTAGCGCAACATGCAAAACGGCTCGGTTTTCTGTGCGATTAATTTTTTCACCGCTGTACATTGCCTTAATTGCACCATTTAAATCACATTCATCAGCAAGTTTATAAAGAATTTCTAATGTCTCTTGCGTTAAACGATTTTTGGAAAGATCAACCAAGAACTCATCTTCAAAAGGAATGCTTAACTTTTCAACTCGTTTAGGTTCATCTTTTAGAATTTGGGCAATGGTTTTATCGTGATGATTTTGATAACTAGCTTGAAGGGACTTCCAGGCGGAAGTGGTAGTTGGATCAATTGACTTTAACATAACTTATTCCTTTATTAATATAGCACTATTAACCATAATATAACTATGCCTAACATGATGCAAGATAAGGATTTATTCTTTCAAATTAAGTTAAAATAAAAAATAATAAAAGTTATTTTCTTTTCCTAATCAAATAACTTGAATATAATGTTAAGGATAAGCTATTTTATACATATAACCGTTCAAAAAATAATTTTCTAACTAATTAGTACCAATAAAATAACTAAATTTTTGACATTATTATATTAGGATATTTCATGCCAAATATTCAAACTCTAGTACCTGCATTAGATAAAATAGTACGCATTTGTGATTATTTAGGTAATCACAAAGGCGCAACTTTTAGTCAGATATTTCAGGACCTTAATTTACCTAAAAGCAGCACTTCAACACTACTTAATGCATTAGTCATGCATGGTATTTTGCGTCAAGATCAGAACCAATATTATCTTGGATTAAAATTGCATGAATGGGGTGATAAATCGCTGGAACAGTTTGATATCACAAAAATAGCGGAACCATTGATGTCAAAATTAAGAGATCAAACCAACTTAACTTGCCATCTAGGTGTGTTAGATGGTCTATATTCAGTCTATATTGCAAAAATTGAAAATGACCAAGCTATCGGTATTCGCACTTGGATAGGTAAAAAATTACCCTTGCATAGTTCCGGTATTGGTAAAGCATTGATAGCTTGGTTGCCAGATGAGAAAATCGATCAACTTATACCAGAAGATAAATTGGTTAAATATACCGACACCACAATTACCAGCAAAAAACTGTTAAAAAAAGAGCTAGCGAAAATTCGCTCGCAAGGTTGGGCCTATGACAATCAAGAAGATGTAAAAGGTGTCCATTGTATCGCTGCTCCAATTTTTAATAAAAATCATGAACCAATTGCAGCGATTAGTATTTCTGGTGTGCTTTTTCAACTACCGGTAGAGAAGATCGAAAAATATTCAGAGCTAGTGCGTAAAGCATGTCAACAACTGACTAGCAAGTTTCAATAATATTGAATCATAATGATTCAATATTATTTTAACTATTTTAATCCATAACTCATTAAGCTATCTTCTTAAATAGCTCAATAAGCTTTTGTTTATCAAAAAAGACGGGATTAGCACCGGCACAAGCATCTTTCATTGAATTTTCCGCCAATAACTCAAAATCAGGATTATCAACGCCTAACTCCTTCAATGATTTAGGAATACCAACTTCTTGCGCTAAATCTTCAATTCTTTTTATCACATAATCAACACATTCTTGGTCGGTTTTATCTTTAGTGTCAAATCCAATTGTATCGGCAATCGCTCTAAATTTTTCTGGTGCATGTTTCGCATTCTCCTTTTCAACTACCGATAATAGCATCGCATTACAGACCCCATGAGGTAAATCATAAAGACCACCTAGTTGATGTGCCATCGCATGCACATTACCTAGACCAGCATTACTAAAAGCAATACCGTTTAAAAAGCAGGCATAACTCATTTGTTCTCTGGCTTCAATATCGTTACCATTTTTAACCGCGCGCGCTAAATATTTAAAGGTTTGACCAATTGCATATAGTGCGGTCGAATCAGTGACATCCATCGCCCCTTTAGCTACCACCGCTTCTATTGCATGAGTTAATGCATCCATACCGGTTGCTGCGGTTAAATTTGCTGGTTTAGAAATCATTAAATCGGGATCACTAACCGTTATTGATGCCAGTGTATTTGGATCGACCATAATCATTTTTACGTGTCTGCTTTCATCAGTAATCACGTAATTGATGGTAACTTCGGCAGATGTACCTGCGGTGGTTGCTATTGCCACGATAGGTAAACATTTATGTTTACTTTTATGCATCCCTTCATAATCGGTAATTTTGCCACCATTAGTCGCTAACACCGCAACCGCTTTACCACAATCCTGAGGTGATCCACCACCAATGGAAACCACAAAATCACATTTAGATTCTTGGCATAATTTTAGTGCATTTTCAACATTAGCAACGGTAGGATTTGGTTTAACATCATAAAAAATAACCGATTCAATTCCCTCTTTGGCTAAAATATCAACTACTCTATCTACCGTTCCATTACCCACTAAAAACTTGTCACTAACCACAAATGCCTTTTGACAATTTAGTTTTTTAACCGGTACCCCTAACTCAGATAGACATCCTTTTCCTAATAAATTAACGGGTGGAATGTAATAAATCATATTTACCTCTTAAATTAATCAAATTTCAAAAAATTCCACAAAAAGAACTTAATTTCATTATACGGAAAAAACAAACTTGCCAAAAAAATTATTTTTTACAATGAGAGGAAGATCACAAAATTAATTTTCTTTTGAATTAATGCATTGCAATTCAAAATTTTTTCCTCAATAATCCGTTCACAAGAAAGAAATAAAGTTCCGTATTATGAACAAAGGAGAAGAAATGAGTTTAGCAAAATTTAAAGGGATATTTCCACCCGTGCCGACAATTGTAGATAAACATGGGGAACTGGATAAAAAAGGAATGGCTAATCTATTAGATCATCTGATCGATAGTGAAGCTGATGGCGTTTTGATTTTAGGGAGTGGTGGTGAATTTTGTCATATGCCACCGAAACTACGACTTGAAGTTGCTGAATTTGCGGTAAAGCATATTAATAAACGCATTCCAGTTATGATTGGAATATCCAGTCCAAGTACCAAAGAAACTATTGAATATGGTCAGCATGCAGCACAAATAGGCGCAGATGCCGTTTTAGTGGTTAATCCATATTATGCTTTATTAAATAGTGAAGCCATTTATCACCATTATAAAACTGTCGCTGAAAATCTTGATATACCAGTGCTACTTTACAATTTCCCTACATTAACCGGTCAAGATATTGGTATTGATGTTATTACTCGATTAGCCAAGGATCAGCCAAATATTATTGGTTTGAAAGACACCATTGATAACATAAGCCATACCCGAGAAGTCATCAACAGAGTTCACGCCTTCCGTCCTGATTTTATCATCTTCAGTGGATTTGATGAATATATGTTAGACACGCTTATTCTTGGTGGTCATGGTGGCATTCCTGCAACATTTAATTTCGCCCCGAAAATTACCAAGGGAATTTATAACGCATTCATTGAAAAAGATTACCAAACCGCATTTAAATTACAGCGTCAATTAGCAAAATTAATGCCGGTTTATGCGATTGAATCGCCTTTCTTTGGGGTTATTAAACAAGCTATCAAGCTAATCGGAGTAGATATTTCAACTGAGGTTTTAGCGCCGGTAACAAAACTACCAAAAAACAAAAAAGACTTATTAATTCAAGTATTAGAGTCTGCTCAAATTCCTATTATAAATAAATAATTGGAGGCATCCATATGAATAATACAGAAGACAAAACAATTCCTAAAGGGCGTTGGAAACATATAATTCCGGCTACCATTCTGGTGTATATCGTGGCATATATGGACAGAACAAATATAGCCATTGGTATTGCCGGAGGAATGAATAAAGATTTAGGTATGACCGCATCTTTCGCAGGTCTTGTCGCAGGGATCTTTTTTATTGGCTATATATTTTTACAAATTCCCGGTGGTCAAATCGCTGAACGCTATAGTGCAAAAAAATTTATCGCATGGACTATAGTTATTTGGGGCGGTTTTGCTGCAATAACAGGATTTGTTCGTGATCCCGTTCAATTACTTATCATACGTTTTATATTGGGGATAGCTGAAGGGGGGGTATACCCTGCTATATTGGCATTGATTGGGCATTGGTTTCCAAATCATGAAAGAGCTAGAGCAATTGCATTTTTCCAAATGAATTTAGCTGCCGCATCTATTATTACAGGCCCTCTATCTGGCTGGTTAATTGAAGCTTGGGGATGGAGAGAAATGTTTATCATTGAAGGTATTATATCTTTAGCATTACTCTTTGTTTGGATGCCTCTTGTTTCTGATTATCCTCATCAAGCTAAATGGCTAGATCCTAAAGAATTAAATTGGTTAAACCAACAATTTGCCGAAGATAAAGCGCTTATAAAATTAGATGACAAAGCAAGTGTTAAAACAGTATTAAGTAGTATCAACTTATGGAAACTGGTTGCTATCTATTTCTTCTTCCAAATTGGTTTTTACGGTTTTGCCCTTTGGATGCCAATGTTAATTAAACAATTAACCGGTAGTGGTATGTCTATTGTTGGACTATTAACCGCAGCACCATACATTCTTTGCATTTTTGGACAATATTATATTGCTAAATTATGTGACCAAACCATGAATCGTAGATTATATACCGCAATTCCAATGATTGGTTTTGCTATCTGTTTAACTTTATCAATATTATTAGAAAATAACACATGGCTTGCATATGGAATGATGGTTCTCTGTGGTTTTTTCCTACAAGCATATGCTGGGCCATTCTGGACTTTACCCCCATTACTATTCCCATCAAATGTTTTAGGTGGAGTACGAGGAACAATCAATGCCCTTGGTAATCTAGGAGGATTTATCGGGCCATATCTAGTTGGTTTATTAACCGTTACCGTAAGTAAAAATGCAGGACTATATACCTTAGTTGGGGCTTTAATCATTGCAATTATTCTATTATTCACGCTACCTGCTGTAACCGCAAAACCAACAAAATAAAAAATTAAAAAAGCATTGGAGGAAATTATGCAACAAAAATGTAAATTTGCCAGAGATCTATGGTCACAATTAGATGCATTACGAATGGGCATGAATTATACCGTTGAAGATACTGAAAAACCACAAGTTCTTATTGATGACTGTTATGGAGAAAGTCATCCGGGTAGTTATCATCTTGATAGTTTAGGTTATGAAGTTGTTCTTGGCGTGCATGAACGAGGCGGTCGTTCAGTACGTAGCCATGTTACTGATATATGTGATGGCTGGGGACAAGGTCATGATGGTATGAATTATATCTTAGCATCAAGAGAAGCGATTGCTAATATGGTCGAAATTCATGGTTCTGTCATACCGTATGATGCAGCAGTACTTATTTCTAGTTGTGATAAATCAGTACCTGCTCACCTTATTGCTGCTGCACGACTTGACATACCGTTAGTTCATGTTCCTGGTGGTTCAATGCGCCCGGCTCCTAATATGACGACATCAGACTTAGGCGGTGCCACAGCACAATATAAAAAAGGTGAAATTGATATAAGACAGATTCAAACCTTACAAAGGTGTGGTTGCCCTACCGCTGGAGCATGTCAATTCATGGGTACCGCAAGTACAATGCAATGTATGTCAGAAGCACTTGGCTTAGCATTACCTGGAAGCGCATTAGCACCATCGACAATGTCTGAAATTCGTAGGATGGCCAGATCTGCAGGCCACCATGCCATGTATCTAGCTAAAGAAGGAATAACCTCTCGTAAAATACTTACACCTGCTGCATTTGAAAATGCCATTAAAGTACACGCTGCTATCAGTGGTAGTACAAATGCGCTTATTCATTTACCGGCTATCGCACATGCATCAGGATTTGAATTAACCGCAGATGTATTTGATCGAATTAATAACACCGTACCATACCTTACCAATGTACAGCCAAGTGGAAAATACGTAACAGAACTATTATGGTTTGCCGGCGGTATTCCAATGGTTCAATGGATGATTAAGGATTTACTCGATCTTGATGTAATGACAGTTACAGGACAGTCTTTAGGTGATAATTTGGAAATGATGCAGCAAACCGGTTTCTTTGACCGTAATTTAGGCTATTTGCATAATTACAAATTAGAACGAAATGATTTAATTCGTAAACCTAACAAAGAAAAAATGGGATCCATCGCTGTTTTAAAAGGCAATATAGCGCCAGATGGTGCAGTTATAAAATATACTGCCTGTAGTCCTGATATGCATAAACATACTGGACCTGCCAAAGTTTATAATTCGGAAGAAGCAGCTCAAGAGGCTATTATTAATAATAAGGTTAATCCTGGTGATGTTATTTTCATTTGTTATGAAGGGCCAAAAGGTTCAGGTGCGCCAGAAATGCTAATGACCACTGATGCAATTGTCTTTGATAAGCGTCTTAATGGTAGTGTCGCATTGGTCACCGATGGACGTTTTTCGGGAGCAACACATGGTCCATGCATTGGTCACGTATCTCCTGAAGCTGCGGATGGCGGTCCAATTGCACTTGTTGAAGATAATGATATTGTCGAAATTGATGTGCATGCTAGAAAACTTAATATTATTGGTATTAATGGTGAAATTAAATCTGCAGAAGAAATTGCTGAAATATTTACTAAACGTAAGCAAAAATGGACACCTCCCGATTATTCAAAACGAAAAGGTGTGTTTAAACAATATACAGAAAGAGCTAAATCATTAATGGCCGGTGCCTATATAGAATAAAATTGATATAAAGTGCCACCTATCTACATTGGTGGCATTTCAAATTATTCGCACCAAAATTTACTTTTAGCTATTTCAAATAATACCCTATTCCTAATACTAAAAAACTTATCTATAAAGTTATAGTAGTAGATATTATTTTATCGAGTAATAATGATTATACTACCTGTCTCACAATTAAAAATTATTTAAAAACGCGAGAAACTAAGTGCTAATAGCAAATAATAATGATGATAATCTTTTGCAAGATCTTATTATCTATTGGACAAACCGAGCTAAAGGATACAGCCAAACTAACCAAGATGAACTAGCAACGGATAAAAGAAAAATCTGGCAAAAGCTAATTTTAAACCATGCTCCTAACAAAAATAAATTACGAATATTAGACATTGGAGGCGGTCCTGGTTTTTTGGCGATTACCTTAGCTTTAGCTGGCCATGAAGTAACCGCGGTTGACGTTACTCAAGCGATGATAGATCAAGCAAAAGACAATGCCTCTCAATATCAGGTAAAAGTGAATTTTGTTTTATCAGATGTTCATTGCTTACCGTTTGACGATAATCATTTTGATTTAATTGTATTACGTAATGTAACTTGGAACCTAAGTAATCCCACAGTAGCTTATCAAGAATGGTTTCGAGTACTAAATTCTAAAGGAAAATTACTTAATTTTGATGCAAACTGGTACTTATTCCTTTTTAATAAAGATCTTCATTCACAATACATGCAAGACCGAGAAAATACAGCCAATTGTGGTATAGACGATCATTATCGACAAACCGATACCTACGAAATGGAACGGATCGCCAGATTACTACCGTTAAGTCAAAAAATCAGACCCGAATGGGATATGAATATTCTACAATCAATCGGTTATAAAAATATTCATATTGAAAACGATATATCAAAGATAGTTTGGGATGAAATTGAACAAATTAATTACCATTCAACGCCAATGTTCTTAATAGCAGCAGAAAAACAATAAAAACATATCTCTCATAGAAATATAATTACTTTGGTTCGAGTTACTGAATTTGATTTGTAAAAATAATTGAGGAGTCTATACCATGTTATTAAGTTTTAAGTATGAGTAAACTACTCATAAAAACGTGCAGAAATGAGTAAAGATGTATTAACATTAACCTTTAACCAGGGTTATTGCCAATATGTGGTATGTCTTAATCTTTATCAATCAATATTCTTATTGGTTAATTATTTTTTCAGATAATTATTATCTTTGCTTTGATTGATGAAGTTTATTTGTAAAAATAATTGAGGAGTCTATACCATCTAACTAATATTTGC
The DNA here is from genome assembly GCA_946480175.1 of uncultured Gilliamella sp. Classification (GTDB taxonomy): domain Bacteria; phylum Pseudomonadota; class Gammaproteobacteria; order Enterobacterales; family Orbaceae; genus Gilliamella. Next base: position 29,657 of record CAMLIK010000010.1, on the reverse strand, counting down.
ATGTTATTTTATTCATACTACTAAATCGTTTCTAATTAAAAACCACCCTATTTCATCATTTCAATTTAAATCACAACACTCAAATTTAAGACATCTTATAAATTAGACTATTTTAAATTCCTTTATATTGGAACGACCCCAAAAATTCCAATATAAAGGAATAACCGATTGTTAATTATATATTTTTTATGATCAAGTTCACAATTATGCGATTAAATAGTTGTGCTAAGATTTGATAAACGTAAAATCTACTTATCCAATATACAGGATAAAAGTACAATATATAGGAATGTATGTCTAAAGTACCCGCTTTACAAAGAACAATCAAAATACTTAACTTTATCTCGTCTAAAGGTAGATGCAGTGCTGCAGAAATAATCAATGGCCTACAAATACCTAAAAGTTCTGCTTATCTTTTACTAGAAGAACTAAAGTCATATCAATTTATTAAACAAGATCAGAATGGTGATTATTTTTTATGGATCAAATTAGTCGAATTAGGTGAGCTTGCTTCAAATTGTTTTGATATTAGAGAAATAGCCAAAAAACATCTTGCCAGATTAACCAATAATACCGGGCTTTTAACTCATTTAGGAATTTTAGATAACAAAACCGCTTATTATATTTTGAAATGTGAATCACACAGCACAATCAGTGTTCGTTCTTATGTAGGAAAACAAGTATCGCTTTATCGTTCTGGCGTCGGTAAATGCTTATTAGCCTTCCAACCTAGCGAAAAAATATCTGAAATCGTTAACCAACTTTCTTTTGAACAAAAAACCGCAAATACAATTATGTCCATCAGTTCATTACATGCTGAATTGGCCAAGATTCGTCAACAAGGTTGTAGTTTTGATAATGAAGAAGATTATATCAATATCAGATGCATAGCGGCACCTATATTTAATGCACAAAATAATATTGCTGCGGCAATATCGGCTGTAGGAACAACATTTCAAATAACCGACCATGTATTACCGCAAATTACGATTAAAATCAAGGAATGTGCAAAAGATATCTCAAAAGAATTGGGTTGTCTTATGTACGAATAATTTTTGTAACTTTTAAAGGAGAAATTAAATGAAGCTACCAAAAATAAAAGAAGTAAGAGCTTATTTTATGGGAGGAGCAACCGCCGAGAAAGGTAGTGGCGGGGCAGACTATCACGATCAGGGCGGCCACCACTGGATCGACGACCATATCGCCACGCCAATGAGTAAGTATAAAGACTATGAACAATCACGTCAATCTTTTGGTATTAACGTTCTTGGAACACTTATTGTCGAAGTTGAAGCTGATAATGGACAAATTGGCTTTGCCGTATCAACTGGCGGAGAAATGGGATGTTTTATTGTTGAAAAACATCTAAATAGATTTATTGAAGGAAAATGTGTTTCTGATATCAAACTAATTCACGACCAAATGATGAATGCCACCATGTATTATTCTGGTTCAGGTGGTTTAGTGATGAACACGATATCCTGCGTTGATTTAGCTCTTTGGGATCTATTTGGTAAAGTGACTGATCTACCTGTATATAAATTATTAGGTGGTGCAGTCCGTGATGAAATTCAATTTTATGCAACTGGTGCTCGACCTGATTTGGCAAAAGAGATTGGCTTTATTGGTGGCAAGATGCCTACCCATTGGGGACCACATGACGGTGATCAAGGCATTAAAAAGGATGCGCAAATGGTTGCCGGCATGCGCGAAAAGTGTGGACCTGATTTTTGGCTCATGCTTGATTGCTGGATGAGTCAAGACGTAAATTATGCCACAAAACTTGCTTATGCTTGTGCACCTTATAACTTAAAATGGATTGAAGAATGTTTACCTCCACAACAATATGAAGGATACCGAGAGTTAAAACGCAATGCACCGCCAGGAATGATGGTCACATCTGGTGAACATCATGGAACAATTCAATCATTTAGAACATTATCTGAAACTGGCATTGATATCATGCAACCAGATGTTGGTTGGTGTGGTGGCTTAACCACCTTACTTGAAATTGCTGCAATTGCGAAATCAAAAGGACAGCTGGTCGTACCTCATGGTTCATCCGTTTATTCTCACCATGCAGTAATTACCTTTACAAATACCCCATTTAGTGAGTTTTTAATGACAAGTCCGGATTGTTCAACACTCCGTCCACAATTTGATCCAATATTGATTGATGAACCGGTTCCTGTAAATGGAAAAATTCATAAATCGGTACTGGATAAACCTGGATTTGGTGTTGAATTAAATCGTGAATGTAAATTAATTCGTCCTTATTCTCATTAATTATATGAGGAAAAAGAAGTTTATTTATTGATTTATTGCAGTTTTAAAAGGAATTTAAAACTGCGATTTTAGATTAAATAAAATTATTTTCCTCATCTGCACATTATTTATATCTCTGTCATTTTTATGGAGAGGGGGGTTTTTTATGTCTAATATTCTCGAAAAAGCGGTAAGCAAAACCCGTTTAAGACTGGTTCCATTCATGTTAATACTCTACGTATTAGCATTTTTAGACCGTGCAAATATTGGCTTTGCCAAATCGGCATATCAATTAGATACAGGGCTAAGTAATGAAGCATTTGCATTTGGAGCTGGTATTTTCTTCGTAGCTTATGCTTTTTTAGGCGCACCTGCCAATTTATTAATGCGTAAATTTGGTGCTCGTTACTGGATTGGTGGTACAACTTTAGTATGGGGATTATTATCCGCCGCCATGGCTTATGCTGATTCCGAATGGAAATTTTTAACTGTTCGTGTAATGCTTGGTATGGCGGAAGCCGGTTTCTTCCCGGGGATGATCTATTTAACTTCGCAATGGTTCCCACAAAAGCATCGCGCAGGAATAATGGGGTTATTTTATATGGGAGCACCTTTAGCGCTAACATTTGGCTCACCGCTATCTGGTGCTTTATTAGAAATGCATGGCTTTTTAGATCACCCAGGTTGGTACTGGATGTTTATTATTGAAGGTATTCTTGCTGTTATAGCTGGTGTTGTCACGTTTATTTACCTTGATGACAACATCAGTAATGCTAGATTTTTAAATGAAAATGAAAAACAAGCGTTACAAGAAAAATTATCATCAGAAGAGAGTGTAAAAACAACATCTAAAATAATCGATGCTATCAGTAATGTCACTGTTTGGCATCTAGCTATTATTTACATGATAATTCAAATTAGTGTTTACGGGCTTATTTTCTTTTTACCAACGCAAGTTGCCCAATTAATGGGAACAACAGTTGGTTTTAAAGCCTCACTGGTCGCAGCAATTCCTTGGATTGCAGCATTATTCGGTACTTATTTTATTCCTCGATACTCAGACAAAGTTGGAGAAAGAAGAAATATCGCTGCGATAACATTATTGGTAGCAGGTTTAGGTATTGGAATTTCTGCACTTGCAAGTCCTAGCATTGCAATTATTGCCCTTTGTTTTGCAGCGATTGGTTTTATTGCGGTACAACCTGTTTTTTGGACTATACCAACGAACCTGTTATCTGGAGCAGCCCTAGCAGCAGGCATAGGATTTATTAATATGTTTGGTGCATTTGGTGGTTTTTTAGCACCAATTATTCGTGTAAAAGCAGAAACGCTTTTTAATAACAATATAGCAGGCTTACTAACTTTAGCACTGATAACAATAATCGGCACTATAACTATATTCATGCTAAAACAAACTAACAAAAATAGTTAACCAACTGAGCTTATTGATTTTATCAATAAGCTCCTAATACATTAGGAATAACATAATGAAAAAACTATTGGAAAACAAATTCAAGCAAGAAATTACCAAAGGAAATTTACAAATTGGCCTTTGGTTATCTTCAGCGACATCTTATATGGCTGAAATTGCTGCAACCTCAGAATATGATTGGTTACTACTTGATGGTGAACATGCGCCAAATACAGCACAAACATTACTCACCCAATTACAAGCAATCGCTCCATATGCCAGTCATCCTGTCGTGCGCCCTTTAGAAGGCAGTCAAGCTAACATAAAACAGATTTTAGATATTGGTTCTCAGACATTATTAATACCAATGGTTGAAACAGGTGAACAAGCAAAAGCAGTAGTTTCAGCGACACGTTATCCGCCCGAAGGAGCCCGTGGCGTAGGCGCTAGTGTAGCAAGAGCTGCCCGCTGGGGAAAAATTGAAAAGTACATGCAACAAGTCAACGATTCACTCTGTCTGTTAGTACAAGTTGAAAGTAAAAAAGCACTCGAAAATCTTGATGAAATTGTTATGACCGACGGGGTAGATGGCGTATTTATTGGCCCTGCCGATTTATCCGCATCCTTAGGTTATCCAAATAATGCTGGACATCGAGATGTACAAAAAATAATTGAAAAAACAATTAAAAGGATTAGGCAATTAGGTAAAGCGGCTGGATTTTTAGCGGTTGATATCGAAATGGCGCAAAAATGTATCTCATGGGGGGCAAATTTCGTTGCTGTAGGTGTGGATACAATGCTGTATATGCAGGCGATTGATGAACGATTAAAACAGTTTAAACAGTTAAAAAGCCCCAATAAATCATCTTCAGTTGCATATTAATAAAGAAAGAGGTAAAAAATGAGTTATAGAATGATTTTGAATCAAACCGCATATTTTGGGGTGAATTCAATCAATAATATTATCGATGAAGTAAAAAAACGTGGCTATCAAAAAGCTTTAGTGGTTACTGATAAAGAGCTGATTAAATTTAAAGTTGCAACTAAGGTTACTGAGTTACTTGATTCGGCAGAATTAGATTATCAAATATTTGATGAAGTTATGCCGAATCCAACAATTAGTATAGTAAAACAAGGCATAGAGATATTTAAGCAATCAAATGCAGATTATCTAATAGCGATTGGTGGTGGTTCACCGCAAGATACCGCCAAAGCGATTGGAATTGTAATAAATAATCCTGAATTTTCTGATATTCGTAGTTTAGAAGGTTTAGCGCAAACCAAAAAACCGTCTATCCCAATCATTGCAATTCCGACCACATCAGGAACAGCAGCGGAAGTGACTATCAATTATGTGATTACCGATGAAGAGAATAAAAGAAAATTTGTTTGTGTAGATCCTCACGATATACCGGTTCTCACTTTAGTTGATCCGAATATGATGATGAGTATGCCAGCCAGTTTAAAAGCAGCAACGGGGATTGATGCACTGACTCATGCAATAGAAGGCTATATCACAAAAGGTGCATGGGAGATGAGTGACATGTTTCATTTAAAAGCCATTGAAATTATCTCTCGTTCACTACGCGATTCGGTGAATGGTGATCTCAATGGCGTTGAACAAATGGCTTTAGGTCAATATATTGCTGGAATGGGATTCTCAAATGTTGGTCTCGGCTTAGTTCATGGTATGGCACATCCATTAGGTGCTTTTTATAATGTTCCTCATGGTGTTGCAAATGCAATATTACTTCCTCATATCATGCAATATAATGCGCCGTACACCGGTGAAAAATATCGGCATATAGCCAAAGCAATGGGGATAAAAAATAGTGAAGATATGACAATTGAAGATGCTCGAAATGCAGCCGTGAATGCCGTTTTCCAATTAAATAATGATGTCAAAATTCCAACAAACTTACATATGGTTGGTGTGAAGAAGGAAGACATAAAAGCATTAGCCGAAGCAGCGTATGCTGATGTATGTACACAAGGAAATCCAAGAGAGACAAATATAGCAGATATTGAAGAACTATATCACTTAGTTTTTTAATTACTTAACATAATTAACAATATTTAATAATTATCAAATAGATGGAGTTATTCATTTAATAAGTCCATCTATCATTAAAGTTAATCATCAATTGTTAAATTACGAGTCGTTAAATCAAATGGCGTTAATTGATAAACATAATAGTTGAGCCAATTACTAAATAGTAAATAAGCATGACTTCGCCATGTTGCTTTCGGAGTTAAATTAGGATTATTTTCTGGGAAATAATTAAAAGGGATTTCAGGGTTTATACCCGCTTTCAAGTCACGATAATACTCATTAGCCAAAGTAAATGAATCATATTCTGGATGCCCAGTAACAAACGCCATTCGTTTATCAGCGGTTGCCATTAAGTATGGGCCAGTTATATCTGACTCAGCTAAGATGTTTAAATCGGTATAGTTTTTAATTTTATCAATTGGAAAATCAGCATTACGAGAATGTGGTGCTAAAAATGTATCATCAAAACCACGGGTTAAAATCGCATTTGGTTGCAAGATTTGGTGTTGATAAACACCGGATAACTTTTGTGAACGGGTGAATTTAGGTAAATCATATAAGACATTTAATGCCGCTTGCACCGCCCAACAAACAAACATGGTTGAGGTTACATGATCTTTCGCCCAAGTAATAATTTCAGCTAATTTAGGCCAATACACAACATCTGAAAAAGCGACTTTACCTAATGGCGCTCCAGTAATAATAAGTCCATCAAAATTCTGTTCACGAATATCTTCAAAATCACAATAAAAGCTATTCAGATGTTCTATTGGCGTATTTTTGGATTCACGCTGATCTATTCTTAATAACTGAATATTCACCTGTAAAGATGAATTAGAGAGTAACCGTAAAAACTGATTTTCAGTTTCGATTTTTTTAGGCATCAAATTTAAAAAAAGAAGCTTTAGTGGGCGAATTTCTTGAGTATTAGCCCGCGTTGCAGTCATCACAAATACATTTTCATTACGTAATACATCTACTGCCGGTAATGAATCAGGAATACATATAGGCATATCAAAAGCTCCTATTAATTACTTTTTATAATTTTCAAATAGACGTCTAGAAATCTGTATAGCTAAATATAGTGGGTTTTAGATAATTTGTCGAGCGTTTTTATTAGCAATAATAGGTAGTATATTTCAAACAAAATCAGAATAATAGCAGACTAATTGGGTTTAAATGTTACAGATAATCTATATAGCAAAGAAGTGGATTTAAATAGCTCGGGTATCGGTCCGCCAAGTATCTGCGGTTAATGCCTCACCAAAATAGCTATTGATAAGTTTTTGTGTAATTTCATTTAGTGGCGAAGCCAGAACTTCAGCAGTGCTACCATATTCAACCAAATCACCATTATGCATAACTAAAATTTGGTCACTAATATGTTTCATCATACCAATATCTTGTGTGACATAGACATAAGATATATTTTGTTCTTGTTGTAGCGACAGCATTAAATTAACAATTTGTGAACGCATTGAGATGTCTAAAGCTGCTAAAGCTTCATCAAGAATAATCACTTTCGGTTTTAAAATTAAGGCTCTAGCTAACGCAACGCGTTGTTTTTGCCCTGCCGCCATCACTGACGGATAATAAGATGCGTGTTCAGGCAATAAGCCCACTTGTTTTAAAACGTCACTAATCAATTTTTCTCGTTCGTGAACACTAAAATTGGTATTGCGTTTAAGTGGAATTTCAAGTAATTGACCAATACGAAGCCGTGGATCAAATGAACTTTCAACATGTTGAAATATCATGCGTATCAGTTGCGAACGATGGCCAAAATCGCCATATTCTACTTTGTTACCATCAATCCAAATATCGCCACTATCAGGTTTAATCATACCAACCAGCATTTTAGCTAATGTCGATTTTCCGGAACCATTTTGTCCAATTATGGCTAACGTTTTCCCTTCATTTAGCGAAAATGACAAAGGTTTGACAGCATCAATTTGTAAATGACCAAAGAGTCCTTTAGGAATTTTAAATCGCTTTGATAAATTTCGGACTTTTAATATTGGGTTCATTAACTATTCCTATAACTACTCATCAGTATTTAATGGAAAATGACAGGCCACCGAATGATCTTTAATTGGGATAAGTTCTGGTGCTTGTATACATTTTTTTTGTGCATAAGGACAACGAGGCCCCAATCGACAACCAATGGGTAAATGTTCCAATGATGGAATAACGCCAGGTAAGGTATTTAAAGGGCTTTTATGAGGCATCGCTTTACCAAAATCAGGAATAGCATAAATCAATGCCTGAGTATAAGGGTGATAAGGTGATTTAATCAAATCTTCACTATCAGCAATCTCAACAGTTTGTCCGCAATATAGGACATTGATACGATCAGTCCAGCGAGTAACCATTTGCAAATCATGGCTAATCAGTAAAATAGTCGTCCCCATATTTTGATTCATACTCGCAAGCAAACGAAATATTTGCGCTTCGGTTGTCGCTTCCATGGCATTGGTTGGTTCATCGGCAATCAGTAATTTAGGTTGATTAGCTAATGCTATAGCGATCATCACTTTTTGACATTCGCCTTCGGTTAATTCAAATGGGTATGATTTAAGTATTTCTTTATGATCTTTAATCCCAACACGATGTAGTAACTCAATCGCGCGATGCTTACGCCAAAACAGTCGTTGCCACCAATGACCTTTAAATGTTCTTCGCGGAATGGCCTCAATTAATTGTTGGCCGATTTTCATAGATGGATCTAAACAAGATTGTGGCTCTTGAAATACCATGGATATATTATTACTAATCACTTTTCGCCGTTGTTTCGGTGTCAACTTCAATAAATCAACATCATTAAAATAGAAGCGATCAGCAGAAATCTTCCAATTATGATTAGTGACACCAAGTATCGCTTTAGCAATTAAACTTTTACCTGAACCTGATTCACCAACTAGACCTCGAATTTCGCCTTCTGATAGTTTTAAATTGACGCGATCAATCGCCCGTAACAGGCCATCAGGAGTAATAAATTCAATAGTTAAATTACGAATGTCTAATAGTGCCATGATTAATGCCCTACTCGCTGACCATATAATCCAAAATTGAATAAATAAACCAAAATAATCGTAACACAGACGGCAATTCCTGGAGCTAAAAAGGCCAATAAATTAACATCCATTATGTCTTTCATCTTAAACATCATCATGCCTAAATCAGGTCGAGAAAAATCATTCGCAAAGCCTAAAAACGTAATGGTTGTGATAGCTAAAATAACCGAACCAAATAATGACACTATCTCGGTCAAATAAACCGGTAGGATATTAGGTACAATATAATGATTTAAAATAGAAAATGAAGATAAACCATCAAGTCGATAAGCGGTGATGTAAGTTTTATTCCACTCTTTAATAACACGTTGATGGATATTATAAATAAACCGTGGCGCATAAGATAAACCAATGATCACTAAGATATTGGTAATATCATCTTCTAATAGCAAACTAATTACAATCACACCCAATAATGGTGGCACAACCATAAAGAATCTAAAGATAAATAAGATAAACGGTCGAATAAATGCGACAAAGAACATTAAATAGTTAATCATCCCGCCGATTATGATGACATAAAAAACTGCTTTTAAGGTCATTGAAATCGTTGACCGATAACCGATTAATAAATAGTCAAAAATATCTTGCCCTTGCTCAGTAGTACCTAATATATGATTAATATCACCATTAGGCCACCAAGCTGGCGGTAATGACGTTGCATAAATAGGATTCAAATGAGCATGAAAAAACCACTTGGTTGATAACGCAATAAAAGCAATCGCTAAAATTCCATAAAAGCTCACGATAAGGTATAAATTGCTATGGAGCCTATGGAAGCATGAATTTATTCGCTTACCTAACTGAATTATCCTAGACATAATGTTCCTTATGACGTAATGGATAAATAGCAACAGCTGTTATCTCGCCTAATAAAGTCAATAAACTAATTACCGTTCCACACGCAAAAAGTGCTATCGCAATAATAAAATAATTATGATTACGATAAGCCATCATCAACCATTGACCTAAACCAATTCGATTAAACAAAATTTCAACCACTATGGTCAAAAACAGTAAAGTCGTGGTGTTATAAGTCAATTGTGGAATTGTTGCCGGAATTGAATTGGGTAATAAATGCCGACGTAATATTTTAAACGGTGAACGCTCCCGAATAATTGCCATTTTAATATAATTTTGCCTTGAGGTATTTTTAACGTTTTCACTCACTAGTTGAATGGTCATAATACTTGGCTGAATAGCTAAAATAATAGTTGGCAAAAGTAAATAGTGAAGTTGATCTAACAAGGCTGTTAACTTATCTGACCTTGATGAAATTAAAATCTCAAGCAAAGAGCTACCTGTTATTGATGGTGAAATATCAAAGTTCATTGAAATCGGCCATGTCGACGAGAGATAAAACATCACTATCGTTGCCAACATCACAATCGGGCAAGAATAAAATATCAAACAACCTAATCGAATAGTCGCATTCAACCAATTTACATTACTTAAACCAAGAAAAATACCTAAAGGTAGTCCAATAAGTAACGCGACAAGCAGGGCTAAAATACAAAGTTCAAACGTTGTTAACAAGGTATCTAAAAATGGTAAAATCTCACCCGATGCTAATTTAAATTGACCTTGTAGTAACTGTTTAAAAAAAACACTATAAGCATCAATAAAAGTCAAATTACTAAAAATAGATTGAGGGGCAAAGTAGACCAGACAGAAGCTAATCTGAGCAAGTAAGCAGATAATAAATAAAAACGTCACTATTTTTTTTAAAATATAGATAATCATTGTCTATCTTTATTGTGAGTAAAAAAACAACGGTGACATCCATCACCGTTGTTTTAGCTATCTGCTAATCAGGTATAACTGGTTTACTTGCTGCTGCATAAGCATGATCTTGAGCGCTTAATCCACCAGCATTACCTTTACCGTCATAACGATAATCCAACTCTTTTCGTGTCTTTATTCCACTATCGGATTGCACATAATCTGGAGCTGGAGCCTTAGTCATTACTGATGATGAATAACCCGCAGCAAGATCAGCTTTAGACATCGTAATTACCTGATCTGTAGGCTGTTTCTCAATATCAGATGGATTAGAAGTTGTAGTAACATTGGTTTTAGATTCAAGAGCAACGACTTGTTTAACGTTATCTATATCATCTTTAATTACAATTGGTAATAAAAGTGTAGGGATCACGCGAACAGCATTACTCGGCTCATCATGACTAATTTGACTATAATCAACTGTTACGCGGCCTAAAGCAAGCTCTAACGACGCAGCGGCAAACTGTAATGGCATTGCTGACTGTTTTAATTCAGTATTTTTACCACGTCGTTTAGGCCGAGGGGCATTCATTCGCAAATGTCGTGAGGTTCGTCGTTGACGTTTCGGTTGTGAATCGCTAGCGACATTATTATCCTCAGTTTCAGGAGCAATAACCGGCAATAATAAAGTTGGAATAATAATACGCTCTTTTTCAACTTGCACTGACGTATCACTATTTTTAACTCGAACACTCTTGGTTAATGTACGTTGTTGTCGCCTTGGTTTTGCTTCTTTTTGTTTTGGTTGTGCTGTCTCATTAGCTACTTTATCGGCTTTAATGTTATTTGCCACATTAGATGAATTATTATTTTGTTTGGTACGACGATTAGGACGCGTAGTCTCTTTAACATCTTCAGTTGTTGTATTATTAGTAGCTGAATTATTACGATTATTACGCTGACGTCGATTATTTGAACGTTGGTTATCTCGTCGTTTATTTGGCTGAGGCTTAACTTCTGGCTTCGGCTGATCCTTTTCAGAGATAAATAACTGCCTAATTTTCTTAAACAAACCACCAAATAAACCTGTAGATTTTTCAACTTGTTTCGGTTCCACTTTCGTTTTAGATGCTTTGCTTGCTTCGACTTTAGGGCCAGATAATACTGCTTGTTCTACCACCGATTCAGCAACTTGATCTTCTTCCTCTTCTTCAAGTTCACGAATGAGTTTAGGTAAATTGTAACTTAGTACATCGGTCTCTTCACCACTGCGTTTACGAATGACTTTATAAAGTGGCGTTTCCATCTCTTCATCGCCAGCAATAACGACTTTCACATCTGGATGCATTCTTTCGATATTGGTAATCGCTCGACGTTTTTCATTAAGCAAATAACTGGCAATTGGCACTGGCACAATCACGTCAATTTGCACGGTATTATCTTTCATCGCTTCTTCTTGAATTAAGCGAAGAATTGAAAGTGATAATGAATTATTATCACGAACCGTACCTGTTCCTTGGCAACGAGGACAAATATGGTGAGTAGCTTCACGCAACGAAGGGCTTAAACGTTGGCGAGACATCTCAAGTAGACCAAAACGAGAAATACGTGTGGTTTGAATTCTTGCTCGGTCAGTTTTCATCGCCTCTTTCAAGCGATTTTCAACTTCACGTTGATTACGGATTGGCGTCATATCGATAAAATCGATAACAATTAAACCACCTAAATCACGTAAGCGTAATTGACGAGCAATCTCTTCCGCTGCTTCAAGGTTAGTATTAAATGCAGTCTCTTCAATATCGCTACCACGGATAGATTTCGCTGAGTTGATATCAATAGCAGTTAATGCTTCGGTCGCATCAATAACAATAGAGCCACCAGATGGTAATCGAACTTCACGTTGGAATGCTGATTCGATCTGCCCTTCAATTTGGAAATGATTGAATAATGGTACATCACCCTCATAAAGTTTTAGGCGACTAACATACTCAACTCGGCCTAAATCAGCTAATCGTTTTTTAGCAATTTCAAGTACTTTTGGATTATCAATGAGAATATCACCAACATCATCACGGAGGTAATCACGGAATGCGCGAGTAATAATATCGCTTTCTTTATGGATTAAACTTGGCGCTGGATGATTTTTAGATTCATTTTGAATCGCAGTCCAATAGTTGACTAAAGCGTTCAAATCCTGTTGCAACTCTTCTTGGCTTTTACCAACACCAGCGGTTCTAGCAATAACGCCCATACCCTTTGGTTTTTCTAGCGCATCAATAATACGCTTAAGGTCAGCACGTTCTTCACCTTCAATACGACGAGAAACGCCACCGGCTCTAGGATCATTTGGCATTAAAACTAAATAGCTACCGGCTAAACTAATATAAGTCGTTAAAGCAGCACCTTTTTTACCACGAATTTCTTTTTCTATTTGAATAAGAACTTCTTGGCCTTCTTGTAAATGTTTAATACTGCGACGACCAGAGATATTGGAAGGGAAATAGCTTTCAGCAATCTCTTTTAGAGGTAAAAAACCATCTCGTTCACCACCGTAAGAGACAAATGCAGCTTCTAAACTGGGATTGATTTTAGTGATTTTGCCTTTATAAATATTGGCTTTTTTTTGTTCGTGACCAAGGCTTTCGATATCTAAATCATACAAGCGTTGGCCATCAACAAGGGCAACACGCAGCTCTTCTTGCTGGGTTGCGTTGATTAGCATTCTTTTCATTATTCTACACTCTTCATTAATCTAAATTAACTGTAGGTAGAATTTTATTATTAACAATAAACGCTTATTTTTAACAATGATAAACAATAGTACTTACTTAAATATTTTTTATACCGTATTCATTATTTTATTTGTGTTATTTTTGTTATTATTTTATGTGAAATCAGTATAACTTATCCAACATCAATACACTTTTTAGAGGTAATATTACATTCAAAACACCTATGCACTTTTTGAACACCACTAAACATACAATTATTGATATTATTTCAATGATGAGTTTGCAAATTCTATTTTTCTACAATTTAACAAACCACTAAATCTTTATATGATTGTTTAAAATAAACATATTAATTAATTATAATAATTCTACTTACGCTATTTTATTTTGACAAACTGTAATGTCTAACGCCATTGCTGCATTACATGGATAAAATATCCGTGTCTATTATTCACGTTTCAGCAACGGATAGCAAGTAAATTAAACTGACTATTTTATAAACAATTTAATACTGGTTTTGTACTACCCTAAAATTAGACTGAAAACACAATAAAAAAGGCTTTAATCACTAATTTTTCATCATTTAATTGGAGATGAATTTGGCAAATTTTTTATATCGATTTATAACGCATTTAATGAATTTAAAAACTTAACTTTAACAATTATGTATATGCCAATTTAGTCCGTATAATATTAAACAACTATCGATCATAAAATGAACTATAAGATAATATTTAGTTATGGAATCGCCTGAAAAAGTAGCATTGCTTGATTTTACCCAGCGTTGGATCGCTCAATTTGAACATGCACCACAAAGTGAAGAATTACATGGTTTACCCTCGCCTTGCATTATCAAAACTAAAAATCTTGCCGTTTATTGGCAACCTTTTTTACTTAATCCTCCAAGAGATTTAACCATAGTAGAACAAGTTATTAACATCAAAATCCACCCAAGTGCACATACATTTTACGGTACACAATACGCGGCAAATCTGACAGCAAAATTTGCTGACGTTAATTTAATTTTGTTGCAAGCGTGGAATGATGATGACTTTTCAAATTTAGAAAAAAATTTAATTGCTCACCTATCGCAACAAAAAAAATTAAAGCGAACACCGACCATTTTTATCGCCTCAACCAATGAAGATACTGAAATCGTCGCATTAAATAATTTGACAGGTGAAGTGGTTAAAGAAGATTTAATAACTGGGCAATTGACAACATTATCATCTAATTTAGCAACATTTCTTGAAAAACTTATCGTTATAGCATAATAATTAGCTTTCGATAATTACTAAGCTGTGGTACAAATGAGGTTCAAGTGCCAAGTGCATTGTGGTTTACAAATTGTAACTTGCCAAACAATGTGTATATAATGCAATAAGTGTCACTAAAAGAAATAGGTAACTTATGTTTGAATATTTATTAGCAGCACCAGCAGATCCTATTTTAGGCTTAGCGGATCTCTACAACAAGGATGAACGCACCAACAAAATTAATTTAAGTGTTGGTGTTTATAAAGATGAAACCACCCAAACACCTATTTTAGAAAGTGTAAAAAAAGCTGAGCATCTATTGCTAGATGATGAAACTACAAAAAGCTATTTACCCATTGATGGTGTTAATTCATTTAATATTGCCACTCAAGTCTTACTGTTCGGTAGTGAAAATCAACGAGCGAGAACTGCGCAAGCCCCTGGCGGAACCGGTGCATTACGCATTATGGCAGATTTTTTATCTCGCCGTACGAAAATAAAACGAGTTTGGATAAGCAACCCATCGTGGCCTAATCATCGCAGCGTTTTTCAAACTGCGGGATTAGAAGTTCGAGAATACCGTTATTATGATGCTCAAACTCGAAGCCTCGATTTTGATGGTTTAATGAGTGATTTAAATCAAGTTGTCGCCGGCGAAGCCGTGCTATTTCATGGTTGCTGCCATAACCCTACCGGTATCGATCCGACTCCAGAACAATGGCAAGCGATTTCAGAGTTAGCCTTAAAAAATGGTTGGTTACCATTATTTGACCTCGCTTATCAAGGGTTTGGCCAAGGTATAGAAGAAGACGTATATGGACTAAGATTGTTTGCGAATAATCAACCTGAACTACTAATCGCTAGCTCTTACTCAAAAAATTTCGGTCTATATAATGAGCGTGTTGGTGCATTCACTTTAATTGCTGCGGATAGCGAAATTGCTGATCGGGCATTTAGTCAGGTCAAAACCATTATCAGAGCTAATTACTCCAATCCACCCGCGCATGGCGCTAAAATTGTCTCTTATATATTAAACAATGCTGAATTAAAAGAAGAGTGGATTGATGAATTAACAGGCATGCGTCAACGTATTCATCGTATGCGCCAACTATTTGTGAAAACGCTGCAAGATAAAGGTGCCAACCAAGATTTTAGTTTTATTGCCAAACAAAACGGTATGTTTTCATTTAGTGGTTTAACTGAAGAACAAGTACTTAAATTGCGTAATGATTATGGTATTTATATTGTTAATTCAGGACGAATCAATGTCGCCGGAATGACTATCGATAATATGTCTAGACTTTGTGAATCAATTGTCGACGTTTTATAGCATACCTGTTTCATATATTAAATACAGTTGAATACATTGGCCGTTAATGTAAAATTTAATCACCAATGTATTCGATTTTTTAACCATAAAAAATTCTCTTATAACCTCAATCAAAACTATGTGTTAAGCCCCGAATTGATCTTAGCCATCACTACACATTAACTATAGGTGAAACATTCTCTGTTATAAGCTTTAAAAACCCCTCTCCTCAAAATTTTTATCAAATAACCAATGTGTTAAACAATAAATTCATATGATTTATTCAATCATTATTTCTGTTATTCTTTTTAGTTATATCATTAGATCAATTGGCTATTAGACGTTAACTCAATAATTAATAATAATTGTTCAATAAGTTATAGCATTTTTATTGAGGATAGTTTTGTGGCATCGCATATTTTAGATTTTTTAATTTTAGGTAATAATTTTGGTACTAGCGAAATGCGTCAGATATGGTCTGAGCAAAATCGTTTGGAGAAGCAAGTAAAAGTCGAAGTGGCTTTGGCAAAAGCACAAGGTGACTTAGGGGTTATTCCTGCTGAGATTGCTGATACCATTATTGCCAAAGCGGATGCATCAAAATTATCCCTTGAACAACTTGCCGAAGAGGCAGCCAAAGCCAAACATTCACTAATGTCAACAATCAACGCTTTGCAAAAACAGGTTGGCGATGCCGGTGAATACATTCATTATGGCGCAACCACTCAAGATATTGTTGATACAGCAACTGCCCTGCAGATACAACAATCATTCGCTATCATTGAGCGTGATACTAAATTAATTGCCAATCAATTAAAATTGTTAGCTAAACAATATCAATATTTACCTATGGTTGGCCGTACCCATGGGATGCAAGCCCTACCGACGACATTTGGCTTCAAATTAGCCGTTTGGTTAGATGAATTTGTTCGCCATTTACAACGTTTATCTGAGATAAAACAACGCGTTTTAGTCGGCAATATTAGTGGGGCTATTTGTACTTACGCTTCAATGGGAGAACGCGGCCCACAAGTTGAGCAGAGAGCACTAACGTTACTAGGACTCAACACGCCAAATATAGGTTGGCAAGCGGCTCGTGACCGTTTTTCAGAATACGCTTCAGTTATTGCCCTGATTAGTGGCACCCTTGGCAAAATAGGTAACGAATTTTACAACCTTATGCGAACCGAAATTAACGAAGTCGAAGAGCCTTTTTCCGACGGTAAAATTGGCTCAACCACCATGCCACATAAACGTAATCCAGCCGCATTAGAAGGATTAGCTAGTCTTACAGCCCCTCTATTAAAAAGTGTGGCACTTATTCATGAATCAATGAAAGTTGAACATGAACGAGATGCCATGAGCTGGCGAGCAGAATGGATTGCGCTTCCGGAAATCAATCTTTATATTTCGGCACAATTACAAACGGCTTTAGCGGTGTTAAAAGGTTTAAAGGTAAATGCCGATCAAATGTTAGCTAATTTGACAAAACAAAATGGCCTACTGTTATCAGAAAAAGTGATGTTTGAAATTGGCAAACGTTTAGGCAAACAAACCGCTCATCATTTGGTTTATGAAAACGCTATGCAGGCATTTGAACAAAATCGACCATTTAAATCAGTATTATTAGCCGATCCTCGTTTAAATAAACACTTTACTGAAACTGAACTTGATAATTGGTTAGATCCAATTAATTATCTCGGCAGTGCAGCAGAAAAAGTCGAACAAGTCATTAAATATGCCGAGCATAGCGGAGTATTATTATGAGCTTTCGCTTAATCAACCGTTCCGATATTAGAGCATATCAGCAATTATTGCACCGAGCCTATCAAGCTACGTCACAATTAGGCATCCATTTTGCTGCAGCAACGGTCGAAGCAGAAGAGATAATTCAACATATTGATTCGAATCCAGTTTATCTATTTGAAAAAGATCATAAATTGATATCCACACTCAGTATTCGCATGCCATGGGGAAATAACCCAGGTCCTTATGGATTACCTCATTTAGGCTGGTTTGCAACCGATCCAGCTTATAAAGGTCAAGGATATGGTAATGCTTTATGGGATTGGGTTGAAAAAGAAATCTTAATTAATCAACTTAAACTGCCAGCAGTAACTTTAGGTACAGCAGCCAATCATCCATGGCTAGCCAAAATATATCGCCAAAAAGGCTATCAACAAATTGGGCAAGCAGATTTAACTAGTGATCATACTACCCTTTATTTTGAAAAAATATTAAATAACCAAAACTATTGCGAATGGAAGAAAAGGAGTAATCGATAATGAAAAGAATAATAACGCTGTTTTCTGCGATTTTATTAGCCAGCCTAAGCTTAATTGGTTGTGATAATCAATCTAACAATCAGGTGAGTGAACAAAATATTATCAAAGTAGGCTCTACTGGCCAAAGTTACCCTAATGGTTATAAACAAGATGGTAAGTTAATTGGATTTGATGTTGAAGTGACCGAAGCAATTGCCAATGAATTAGGTTATAAAGTTGAATGGGTAATTGCTGAGTTTGGTGGATTAATGGGGCAATTTGACTCTGGCCGTTTAGATACAATAGCAAATGCAGTAGCGGTAACTCCAGCTCGACAAGCAAAATATGATTTTACTCAAGCCTATAGTTTTTATGGCAGTCAAATTGTTACTCATAAAGACAATAACAACATTAATCAGTTAACTGATTTTAATGGCAAAACTATCGCTGGAGTACTTGGTTCAAATCATATCAATAACCTTAAAAAGGCATTTCCAAATAACGAAATCACCATCAAAACTTATGAAACTCGAGATGGTGCAATGCACGATGCTGAATTTCAACGAGTCGATGGCTATGTCAATTCCAAACCCATCTTATTGGCGGAGATCAAACGAAAAAATCTACCATTTAAGTTAGTTGGCAATCCAATCACGATTGAACAAGTTGCTTTTCCTTTTAATAAGGATGAAAAAGGTAAAGCTTTACGCGAAAAATTTAATCAAGTGATCGAAAAACTACGTGCTAATGGTACATTGAAAAATCTATCAATTAAATATTTTGGTGAAGATATTACCTCATGAATTTCAATATAAACTATTTTGTTAGTGTATTCCCGCAGATATTACCGTATCTGCCGGTTACACTTTTTATTGCGATTGTCTCAATTATGTTTGCCATTGTATTGGGGCTTACAATCGCACTGATTAGAAACAATAAGATTGTTATTATTGATTCTTGTTTGGCGCTGTTTATCTCTTTATTTCGTGGTATTCCCTCAGTTGTTCTATTGTTTATTATTTACTATGGTTTACCACAAATATTTCCAATTATGAAACAAATGGGAGCAACTACCGCAGCAATCATCTGTTTTAGCTTAAAATATTCCGCTTATTTAGCCGAAATCTTTCGTGCAGGCTTAGCGTCAGTGGACCATGGGCAAAAAGAGGCAGGATTAACCTCTGGATTAAGTACTATCCAAGTTTATCGAGGCATCATATTACCGCAAGCGATGGTCAATGCTTTACCAAATACCGGTAATATGTTTATTTCATTACTTAAAGATTCGTCTGTCGCATTTTTTGTCGGCGTACAAGAACTATTAGCGGCAGGAAAAATGTTAACCGCAAATTCTTTCCTCTATTTTGAAACTTATTTAGCCGTCGGTATTGTTTACTGGCTAACAGTTGTAGCCTATTCATGGTTACAAAAGCAGCTAGAACGTAAGCTGACTAAACCATATCATCGTTAAGGAGAGCATGATGATTAATGTATCTCATTTATCTAAACGATTTGGCAATAATGAAGTATTAAAAGAAATAAATCTCAGTATTAAACAAGGTGAAGTAGTTGCAATTATTGGACCATCAGGCTCTGGAAAATCAACTTTATTGCGTTGCCTTAATTTACTTGAAAAACCAAATACTGGGACTATCCGTATTGATAAAACCATACTTAATTGTGAACATTATAATCACAAGCAAGAAACTAACCTACGCAAACAGTCGGCAATGGTTTTTCAACACTATAATTTATTTAAAAATAAAACTGCATTAGAAAATATTACTTATCCATTAGTTGTCAGCCAAAAAATGGCTAAAGATGAAGCCAAACAGTATGGGGTATCATTGTTAGAGCGTGTTGGCATGCTAGCTTACGCTAATCAATACCCAATCACCTTATCAGGTGGACAACAACAACGTGTTGCTATTGCTAGGGCATTAGCGGTTAGACCTAAAGTCCTATTATTTGACGAACCAACTTCTGCATTAGATCCCGAACGAGTACATGAAGTCTTGCAAGTGATGCTAAAACTGGCCAAAGACAACATTACTATGTTGATAGTGACCCACGAGATGGAGTTTGCCAAATATGTCGCCGATCGTATCATCTTTATGTCAGATGGCGTTATCGTTGAAGAAGGGCAAGCAAAATCATTGATTGATAATCCACAACATGAGTTAACCCAACGCTTTTTGCGACAACTTTCTGATGAGATTGATTTTGAAATCTAAACTTATCTTTATAACCTAATTAAGTTATTTATAGTTTGATATGAGAAATTAAAGCCTTTGCCAATGCGACCTCAGCAATTGTTTAATATCCATACCATTAGCTAAAGCATGAATATCGGTCAATAATTGTTGGGCTTTAACTTCATTTGGCAATGCAGCAAATAACTTGGCTGCCAGTTCTTGTTGACTATATGGATTTTTCGGTGAACCCTTAGGTATATCCACTCGCTGACTAATTTTTTGGCTATTATCAAAGACAATTTCAATAACCACATAACGTTTATTATATGCATCAGGATGTGGGGATAATTGGATATCATAACTACGCTGCATTTTTTGCATTAAATTTTGGATATTGTCAGCTATTGGTTTTGCCGTAAATTGTTCAAAATCAGGCGTAATACCAAGTAAAATTAAGGCCAAAATATATTCTGCTGAAAAACGCCCCTGCTCAGCTGATAATGGCTGTTTATAAATTAGCGCAGCATCACTATTAACAGGCGCAAAGAAAAGCGTAATATGCTTAATATTATCCACGTTAAATTTAGGATGTTTATACAGTAACTTACCGGCATCAGCAATATATGAAGCAGCAGAACAATATGAATAAGTTTTAAACCATAATCCGGGTTTAACAATCTTCCACGGTTTTGCCCACACAGTTAAATCTAAATCATCATTACCTTGGCCATATATTGATAAAAAACCTAAGTTATCATCAAGAAAGTCTTTATCTGCCGAAATACCTGCTCTTAACCAATCAACAGCTTGTATAGCATGTTGTGCTGCCAATCCAGCATGTAAAAACTTTATGGGTGTCCCCATCAATAAGCGCATACCGGAGGCTTGTGTAGCAGCTAAAGTTAATGCTTGAGCAATAAATGGTTCGTCATACAAATAACAAATAGCGGCTGTTGCAGCAATTCCCCCTAATGTTACTGTTGCATGCCAGCCTTTTTCATAATGTTCAGGATTAACACATCGTCCCAACAAGGCCATAACTTCAATACCAATTACATAAGCAGTTAAAAAACGCCGTCCATCTAAATTGGTTAATGAATCATCTAAGCGAATACTCGCAAATAAAGCCGATAAGATAACCGCTGATGGATGGCCACGTACATCTGAATGCACATCATCATAATCTAAACAATGAGCTTGAAAACCATTAAATAATGCAGCTTGCCGACTAGTAGCTTGTTTCTTTTGACCAATTAACCAAGCACGATTATGGCCACCTTCATCATTGATCCATGCTAGTAATTTCTGAACATTTGTTTCATGAGATGCCTGCAAACTACTAGCAAAGTAGTCTATCACCCCATTAATTGCACATTCAAGGACTGACTGTTGTTCAATAATTGGCGTATTTTTTATTAACAAACTCAATTTATGACCTAATTGCATTATAAACTCTCATCTAAATCTCAATAACATATTGAGCCAATAGTGGATAATAAATATTCGATGAAAAGATTATATCGCTATATGTTAATAACTCGAAATAATCATTATTAACCAATATAGCTAGATAACATATTTTATATGCTAAGATATCGCTACCTTTTAACATTACAAAAATACATCTAATTATGTCAATTTGTTATATTGCCTTAGGCAGTAATCTTAACAATCCATTAGAGCAAGCTAATCAAGCTATTGCGGCCTTAAAACAATTACCTGAAACAGTTGTTTCTGATATTTCGCCATTTTATCGTAGCAAACCATTGGGACCACAAGATCAAGATGATTATCTCAATGCAGTCATCAAATTAACCACGTCTCTGACACCAATAGCACTATTAGATCATTTACAAGCCATTGAGAAGTCACAAGGTAGAGTCCGTAAAGAAAATCGCTGGGGGGCAAGAACATTAGATTTAGATATATTGTTATATGATGACTTAGTTATAGATACAGAAAGGCTTACCATACCACACTATCATATGAAAAAGAGAGAATTTGTGCTTTATCCTTTATTTGATATTTCACCTGATCTGATATTACCTGATAACGATAAGCTGTTTAATTTAATTCCAAAATGTCCTATAAATGAGTTAAAAAAATGGGACGAATAATTAATCTTATTAATAACATATAGTTGTAATATTCTGCACTTTTGGCTCAAAAAAAATAATAAAAAAAATTTGCCAAAGGCTAAATTATTGCTATAGTTTACCGCTCGCAAATAATCTGTACTTAAGGGGGATTGCTGTGAAAAAGGAGCAAAAAGTAAATACATCTTCTCTTAGCCTGCTTGCTATTGCTGGGCTTGAGCCTTATAAAGAGGCAAAAGATGAAGAGTATATGAATCCTAAGCAATTAAAACATTTCAAACTTATCTTAGAAGCATGGCTGTCACAGTTACAAGGTGAAATGGGTAAAACAGTTTCTCACATGCAAGATGAGGCTGCAAATTTCCCAGATCCGGCTGACCGCGCAACTCAAGAAGAAGAGTTTAGCTTAGAATTAAGAGCGCGTGACAGGGAACGCAAATTGATCAAAAAAATTGAAAAGACATTAAAGAAAATTGAAACCGATGATTTTGGTTTTTGTGAATCATGCGGTATTGAAATTGGTATTCGTCGTTTAGAAGCAAGACCGACAGCTGATTTATGTATTGATTGCAAAACATTAGCTGAACTTCGTGAAAAACAAATGGGTATGTAATTTCCATTTAAACCGTTGTTTTATTCAATACGCCCATGCAATATATTGGTCGTTTTGCCCCCTCACCATCTGGACCATTACATTTTGGTTCATTGGTGACGGCTCTCGGTAGTTACTTACAAGCCAAAGCCAATTTTGGTAAGTGGCTTGTTCGCATTGAAGATATTGACCCACCACGGCAAGTCAAAGGCGCCGCATCGTTAATATTAAAAACCTTAGAGGCTTTCGAGCTGTATTGGGATGACCAAGTTTTATATCAATCAAATTGTAGTGAGCGTTATCGAGCCGTATTACAATCGCTCATTACTCAGCAAAAAGCTTATTATTGTGATTGTACCAGACAAAGGATCCATAATCTTAGCAATGGGATATATGATGGCTTTTGTCGTGAGCGACAGTTAGCATCAACTAACCAACAGCAATGTGCTATTCGATTAAAGCAAAGTCAGCCAGTTTTTTCTTTCATTGATAAAATTCGTGGTCAACAAACTATTGATTCCGCTAATGCTTTAGAGGATTTTATTATTCATCGCAAAGATGGGCTATTTGCTTATAATTTAGTTGTAGTATTGGATGATAATTATCAAGGAATAACTGAAATTGTTCGCGGCGCTGATCTACTGCCGGTGACCGCTAAACAAATTTCGCTTTATCGATTATTTAATTTTACTATTCCTAATTACTGCCATTTACCATTGGCTTTAGATAATCATGGTAATAAACTGTCAAAACAGAACCATGCTAGCCCGATTGATAGTAAAAAAGCGAATTTATTAACTGCACAAGCACTACAATTTTTAGGTCAACAATTGCCAAACAATTGGCAAGATGCCTCACAAACACAGTTATTAGATTGGGCAATCACTCACTGGAAAATTAACCAAGTACCGAAACAAAACCAAGTGTTAACCACCGATATAAGATAAATTAGGTGTAATGCCTAGATTATGCTCATGTAATAAATGTTTTTCCGGTTTTATTGATAGCGAAGCTAATACACGTGCCTTAAGTTGTGCTTTCTGTTCTGGACTGTTTAGCAAATCCCGTAAATCAACAGCTGCATCACCAAAAAGACAATAATATAATTTACCAAGCGATGAAACTCGTAATCGGTTGCAACTTTTACAAAAATCCTGCGAATAAGGCATAATTAAACCAATTTTACCTTTATAATCACTATGAGCATAAACTTTAGCAGGACCAGATAATGCCTCTTTTGCTTGTAACTGCCAACCTTGCTCAATAAGTTGAGACTCCATCGCTTGACCAGCTAAATGATAGTGATTAAATAACTGACGGTTTTCGGTTGTCTCCATCAACTCAATAAAACGTAATTCTACTGGTCGGTGTTTAATCCAAGCTAAATAATCACTCAGATGATCATTCATATTTTTCATTAGAACGGTATTAATTTTAACTTTCTCAATACCAACATCTAATGATTTTTCAACTCCTTGCATTAACTCTTGGAGTTTGTCTTGGCCTGTTATTCGTTTAAAAATATAAGGAGAAAAACTATCAATACTAATATTAATAGCGTTAAGCCCAGCTTGTTGCCAATAATGGACATTTTTTAATAATCGTGAGCCATTGGTGGTAATTGCCAATTGTTTAATACTTGGGTAAGCCGAAATAATTGACAAAATATCCATAAAATCTCGACGCAAAGTCGGTTCGCCACCAGTTAAGCGAATTTTATGCACACCAAGTTCGGTAAATGTTGATATGACATTATCAATTTCATTTAACGATAAAAATTTATGATCTTTATTAGGTCGATATCCATTAGGTAAACAATATTGGCACTGAAAATTGCAAAGTTCAGTAATCGATAAGCGCAAATATTGGAATCGACGTTGATAATTATCAACTAATTGCATATATATAATAAACACCTTATCCAAATCGGGAAGCATAGCCATTTCTGAGCTATACCGCGGCTAAATTACCATATGAATAATATTATCACTTAGGCAAAGTAGCTTCAGAGTTTGGTTTAGTCTAGCATAGCGTTTATTTTTTGACTATGGACAATTATTTAATATCAATCTAATAAAAAACAATTTATTTTTATCTAAGATCCTACACGGTTATTAATATACTCAGTATCGATAACGCTAAGCCAATCAGGTAATTTAATAACTAAAATTGCGATAATTTTTTACTACAATGATATTTAAATCATTGGTTAATGTAATATTGAAAAATTCTATTTGAAAAAATAGTTACATATTTTCATGTTAAATTAATTTAATTGATAAATTAGGTTATTATCAGATTTACTTATTTTTTATTCTGTTTGAATATATAATGATTTTTTGTCGATAAAACCGTCAAATGGAGGTTGTGATGATTACCCATATTAGTCCATTAGGATCAATGGATTTACTTGCGCAAGCAGAAGTCGATATTTTAAAAAAGTCGGCAAATAGCGAACTTTATCAATTATATAGAAATTGTTCATTGGCCACTCTTAATGCGGGCAGTAAAACAGATAATACCCAAGAATTATTGGATAGATTTAAATCCTTCGAAATTAACGTTATCAGCAAAGAGCGTGGTGTCAAATTAGAACTGATTAATGCGCCCGAAAGTGCATTTGTTGATAAACGAATCATTCGCTCAATTCAAGCCAATCTGTTTGCTGTTTTACGTGATATTCTTTTTTTAAATGGCCAAATTATTGCGATTAAACATTTGGTACCTAACGAGAAGCTTGAAAAAGATCGCTCCTATTATATTACTAATCTTGTTTTTTCTATTCTACGTAATGCCAATGCGCTACATGTTGGTGAAGAACCTAACCTAATTGTTTGTTGGGGAGGCCATTCTATCAACGAGAACGAATATTATTATGCTCGTCAAGTTGGTATGCAACTAGGGCTACGTGAACTAAATATCTGTACTGGATGTGGTCCGGGAATTATGGAAGCCCCGATGAAAGGTGCTGCTGTTGGTCATGCACAACAACGTATCAAAGATAGTCGTTTTATTGGTATGACCGAACCATCCATTATTGCCGCAGAGCCACCAAATGCACTGGTTAATGAACTTATTATTATGCCGGATATTGAAAAAAGACTTGAAGCCTTTGTGCGTATGGCACATGGTATCGTTATCTTTCCTGGAGGCCCAGGTACTGCGGAAGAATTGCTTTATATTTTGGGGATTATGCTCAATCCAGCTAATAAAAATCAAACTTTACCAATTATTTTAACTGGTCCCAAAGAGTGTGAAGATTATTTTGCTGCAATTGACCAATTTATCCGTAACACCTTAGGTGAAGAAGCGACTAAACTGTATGAAATTATCATTGATTCGCCGGAACAAGTCGCTCGCATCATGAAACATGGCGTCAAACAGGTTAAATCATCACGTTTAGCAACTGGAGATGCTTACGGATTTAACTGGTTACTTAAAATCGATGAATCATTACAGCATCCATTTGAACCAACCCATGAAAATATGGCATCACTTAATCTACATAAAAATCAACCTGTTGAAATGTTAGCAGCTGACTTACGTCGAGCTTTCTCAGGTATCGTAGCCGGTAATGTAAAAGAATTCGGTATGAAGCAAATTGCCGAACATGGACGCTATAAGTTACAAGGTGATCCAGAGATTATGAAACAATTAGATAATTTACTACTTAGCTATGTAAAACAAGACCGTATGAAGCTACCTGGAGGTAGTGCTTACCAACCTTGTTATGAAATTTGTTATTAACGCTAAAATTAAATAACTTCTTTTCCGCCGATAATTAAATTCTAAGATTAAATTGCAGAATTAAATCGGCGGAATATTTTCAGCAAGAAAAGCCTTACAAATCACTTAAAATATCTAGTGCTTCAGATACTTTCTTAACCGCAAAGATCTGCATATTTTCTGGTTTCTTTTTCGGCATATTGGCAATAGGTACTATCGCTTTTTTAAAGCCATGTTTAGCCGCTTCTGAAATACGCTCTTGACCACTTGGTACCGGTCGGATTTCACCACCTAATCCTATTTCACCAAAAATTACCACATCCTGTGGTAAAGGCCGATTGCGAAAACTCGATACCAATGCGGCAATTAATGCTAGATCAGCGCTCGTTTCAGTTACTTTTACCCCACCGACAACATTAACAAAAATATCCTGATCGGCCATTTGTAAACCACCATGACGATGTAAAACAGCCAATAACAGTGCCAATCGGTTCTGATCAAGCCCGACAGTTACTCGCCTTGGATTACCATAAACAGAGTGATCAACTAATGCTTGGATCTCAACTAATAAGGGCCGAGTGCCTTCCCACAGCACCATTACTGAACTACCAGATAACATCTCTTCACCACGACTTAAAAAGATTGCTGACGGATTACTAACCTCTTTCAAGCCTTGTTCAGTCATGGCAAACACACCTAGTTCATTTACCGCTCCAAACCGATTTTTATGGCTACGCAAAGTACGAAATCGAGAATCCGCATCACCATCAAGTAAAATCGAGCAGTCAATACAGTGTTCAAGGACTTTAGGACCAGCCAGCGAACCATCTTTAGTCACATGGCCAACCATGATAATGGCAATTCCTTTGGTTTTGGCAAACCGGGTTAAATAAGCTGCTGTTTCACGAACTTGTGCCACACTGCCTGGCGAAGATTGGATATCAGCAAGATGCATCACTTGAATTGAATCGATAACCATTAATTTTGGTTGAGATTGTTCGGCCAATAAACAGATCTGCTCGATACTGGTTTCAGACAACATATTAATATTATCAGTAGGTAAACCTAAACGATGGGCACGCATTGCCACTTGTTGCAATGACTCTTCACCAGTAACATAGAGTGTATTCATTTGTGCAGACAATTTACTCATTGTTTGCAATAACAAAGTACTTTTACCGGCACCAGGATTACCACCAATTAAGATAGCACTACCTGGTACCACACCACCGCCAAGTACGCGGTCAAATTCAGAAAATCCAGTTGAAAACCGAGGTAAAGCCTCTAAACTAATTTCAGATAATTTTTGGATTTTAGTTTGCCCGGCACCACCAGCATAACCGGTTAATCGATCATTGCGTGATGAGGTACTAGCTAACCTCACTTCAGTAATCGTATTCCAAGCATGACAAGCACTACACTGACCTTGCCAACGAGGATAGTCGGCGCCACAATCATTACATACATAAGCGCGCTTTACGGTTTTTGCCAAATTTTTCTCCTAACCTTCACTTAATAAACTGGTAGATAAAATGCACCATAAACCAGTCAAATCGGCATAATTGATACTAATTCTTGCTTTTTCAACGACTTTAGGTTTGCCGTGATAAGCAACACCAAGTCCAGCAATTCTAATCATCATTAAATCATTGGCACCATCACCTATCGCAACAGTTTGTTCAATCGGAATATCTAAAGAAGCCGCCAATTGTTGTAACGTTCGAGCTTTATATTTAGCATCAACAATTTGCCCTATCACTTTACCAGTTAACTGACCTTTTTTAATTTCTAACTCATTAGCATGAGCATCTATTAGTTTTAGCTTCTGTTTTAAATGGTTGGCAAAATAGGTGAATCCCCCGGAAACAATGGCAACATGCCAATTTTTTTTATGTAGCTCTTTAACTAAATAAGTTAATCCAGGGGTTAATGGTAAGCCCTCTTTTACCTGATCTAAAATAGTTTGCTCTGCACCTTTTAAAGTTGCCACGCGTTTGCGTAAGCTAGTGGCAAAATCGAGTTCACCGCGCATAGCAAGCTCGGTGACCGCGGCAACTTGTTCACCAACACCTTGTAGCTTTGCCAGCTCATCAATACATTCAATACCAATAGCGGTTGAATCCATATCCATAACCAATAAGCCTGGAGAATGTAAGGTTGGTAAATTATCGATTGGTGCAACATCAATCCCTAAGCTTAACGAAATTGATTTGGCTTTTTTCGGCATTACCCCTGCAATACGCACAATTTGATAGGTTTTAATTTTCCATGAAGAAACCACAACCATCGGCATTGCCAACTGTCTTTGAAATTTTGACAGCAAGGTTTTATTTAACTTTTTACCATAAATAATCCAACCGGTTTTTCCGGCATTGTAATCTAATGGAACTACTTCACAACCATTTAAAGATAAAGGTAAACCTTGCCAATATTGTATATTTTCGGGGAGATCACTATAGGTTAATGTGTAAGCCATATTTCGAGAGTCTTAAAAGTGCAAAACAGATTCGGAATTTACCATATCTGCCAAAGATTGTCCAAGTAACGATGATAAGATGTTATTGATTAAATTTTATGGCTTAAAAAACCCCGTTCCTCAAAATTTTTTGAGTAAGAATTTAATTCATCATTAATCATTGCAAATAAACTAACAATTAAAAAGGCAAAAATGACAACTAAATTCCCTCACCCCATAAACAGAGTTGTTCAAGCGCGGGACCAACTTTTTCACCAAGTGGAGTTAGTTTATATAACACTTTAAGTGGTGGTTTTTGGCCATAAACACGGCGAATAATAAGCCCATCTTGTTCCAATTTTTTAAGTTGAATGCTTAATGTCATATCGGTAACTTCTGGAACCAATATCTTTAACTCACTAAATCGTTTTTCCCCTGAAAGTAAATAATAAAGGATTACACCTTTCCATTTTCCACCGATTAAATCCATTGCTAAACTTATTGGGC